>NZ_JBFWZI010000026.1:0-2302 GCF_050185545.1 Reyranella sp.
CCGCAGCGGCTCCTGGCATCGCACGGCTCGGCTGTTCGTCCAGCCGCGCGCCGGCGATTGGGGGGCGGTGTTTGCCTCGGTGCGCCGCGAGCTGGCGACGATCAAGCAGCAACAGGCGGCTGCCTGAGGGCATTCCCCCATTGACGTTAAGTGGCTTGTGCCGCCCTGGCCCGGTCGAGGTCGGCCGCGTCGTCGACGTCATCGAGCGTGTCGGCGAGGGCGACTGAGTAGCGCGCGGGAATCGACAGCAGCGTATCGGCGAGCGCCTGCGGCGTCGACCAGCGCACCCCGGCAAACAGCGCGCGGGGCAGAGGCCGGACGCGCCGGCTGCCGATCAGCCAGTAGCCGCCGTCACTCCCCGGGCCGAACACCAGATCATGGCGGCCGAGCAGCGCGAAGGCCCGGGCGATGTGGCGCGGCCGCATCGCCGGGATGTCGCTGCCGACCAGGACGACCGGACCGGGCGGCAAGGTTTCGAACGGCCGCCGCATGCGCTGGCCGAGATCGCCGCGGCCTTGTCGTCGGCGTCGGGTGCCGCGCCAGATCGGATGGCCGAGCGAGTCGTCCGGTGTCACGAACAGCCAGACTTGCCAACGGCGATCGGCCGTCAGTCTCCGGAGCGTCGTCGCGAGCGTCGCGCGGTAGAAGCGCGTCGCGGCAAGCACGCCGATCTCCCGGGCAAGCCGGCGCTTGACCCGACCGACGTGCGGCGTGCGGGCGAAGATCACGAGGTGGCGCGTCATCGGCCGTGCGCCTTCAGCCATAGAGGCGGCGGATCAGGCGTGGCGGCACGCCGGCAAAATACAGCGCGAGGCACGACAGGTTGTGCAGTGGCCGCAGCATCCAGCCGTCGCGTTCGTAGCGCCGGGCCGAGGTGATCATGTCTGCGGCGAGCGGTACCAGCCGGCGGCGTCCGATGCGGCGCACCAGGTCGACGTCCTCCATCAGCGGGACGGCGGCGAATCCACCGAGGCGGCGATAGAAGGTGCGCGACAGGATAAGTCCCTGATCGCCATAGGGCAGGCCGAGGGTTCTGCTGCGCCAGCCGACGAGGCGCTCGAGGCGGCGGGCGCGCGGGTCGGGCGAGTCGAAGTGCAGGCGGAAGTACGCCGCGCGGTCCTGGTTGTCGGGATCGGCGACGAAGCCGTTGATGGCATCGATCCAGCCTTTGTCCGTTCGCGAATCGGCGTGCAGGAAGAAGAGCCAGGGCGCCTGACCGGCCGCTGCGCCGGCGGCGAGCTGCTGGCCGCGACCGGGCGGCGCCGTCACGACACGCGCGCCGGCCTCGCGGGCAATCGATTGCGTGGCATCGCGCGAGCCGCCGTCGCAAACCGTGATCGTGAGCGAGAGACCGCTCGGCTTGCCCAGCGCCGCAAGGGTGTCGGCGAGGCTCGCGGCGGCGTTCAGGGTCGGGATGACGACGTCGAGCCCGGTCGTCACGCGCTGCAGGCGGCGCCGCCCAGGACGCAGAACTTGGCGCAATGAGGATGATTCAGCCGCACCGCCGTGCCGGTGCCTTGAGCCAGCGTCTCGCCCAGCTCGAATTGCCGGTCGTAGGGCAGCAGGGTGCAGGCGACGACGACCGGCCGCGCCGCGCCCTTGCGCTTGATCACCATGCGCGCGGAGGCGCACATCACGCTGTCGGGCGCCTTGCGGAGGATGCCCCAGCAGGCGGTGGTGATCTCCGGCACGTCGACCGTGGGATCCATCTCCGGGAACAAGATCAGCGCCGTCGGGCTCGTGGCGTCGATCGGCACGCCGAGCTCGGCGAACAGTCGGGCGTAGCCCGCGCGCACCTGGTCCTCGGTCTCGTCCGAGAAGCGGCGGCCGGCGACGTGAACGTCGAAGCCCGCCCGGGCGAGCCAGACCAGCCCGTTGATGGTGGGTGTCCAGCTGCGCGCCCCGCGCTCGCCCTCGTGCAGGGCGCGGCCGTAATGATCGATCGAGACGCGCAGGGTCAGGTTGTGGCCGTGGCGCTCGAGCAGGTGCAGCAGGGCGGGCTTCATTTTCTGCATCGGCTTCATGGCATTGGTCAGCACCATGGCCTTGAAGCCGCGCGACAGCGCGTCGTCGAGCATGGCCGGCAGCTCGCGATTCATGAACGGCTCGCCGCCGGTGAAGCCGATCAGCCTGGTGTCGTGGCCGTCGCGCTCGATCTCGTCGAGATAGGCCGCTACCTCGGCGGCGGTCAGATAGACCAGCCGGTCGTTGCGTGGCGATGATTCGATGTAGCAGTTGGCGCACGTGAGGTTGCAAAGCGTGCCGGTGTTGAACCACAGCGTGTCGAGAGAGCGCAGCGCGA
>NZ_JBFWZI010000026.1:2402-63208 GCF_050185545.1 Reyranella sp.
ACCTCGGCGGCGGTCAGATAGACCAGCCGGTCGTTGCGTGGCGATGATTCGATGTAGCAGTTGGCGCACGTGAGGTTGCAAAGCGTGCCGGTGTTGAACCACAGCGTGTCGAGAGAGCGCAGCGCGACATGCGCGCGCGTCTCACCCCTGGCGGTGGTCAGGGGATCCTTGAACTTCGCCGGATCGATCGGAACGGTGAGCATCGATTGGGTCCTGCGTGACGATATGAGGTGAGCCTAGCACAGACCGCCCACGCTCGACCGGGAGCATGGGCTTGGCTACGGTCCTGCATCAACCGGGGAGACAAATGCTCGACGCCCAATCGCTGGACAAGATCCTGAGGAATGCCCGCACGCACAATGTCTGGCTGCCCAAGCCGGTTACCGATCAGCAACTGCGTGAGATCTACGAAATCATGAAATGGGGGCCGACCTCGGTGAACTCCCAGCCGGGCCGCATCGTCTTCGTCCGCACGCGCGAGGGCAAGGAGAAGCTGAAGCCCGCCCTCAGCCCGGGCAACCTCGACAAGACGATGGCGGCGCCGGTCACCGCGATCGTCGCCTACGACACGCAATTCTACGAGCACCTGCCGACCATCTTCCCGCACAATCCAGCGGCGATCGAGCTGTTCAAGGGCGCGGGAAAGGAGGAGATGGCGCGGGTGACCGCGGTGCGCAACGGCACCTTGCAGGGCGCGTACCTCATCATTGCCGCCCGCGCGCTGGGGTTCGATTGCGGTGCGATGAGCGGCTTCAATAATGCGATGGTCGACCAGGCCTTCTTTCCGGACGGCCGCTTCAAGTCGAACTTCCTGTGCAACATCGGCTACGGCGACCACAGCAAGCTGTTCAACCGCAGCCCGCGCCATTCGTTCGAGGAGGCGTGCACGCTGATGTGATCGGGTCTTCGCTGGGAGCGCGCCACTCCGATGGCGCTCATGGTCTTCATCTGGACCGCGGGCGTCCCGCCCGCCCTTCTCATGAGCCATGAGCGGGCGAGACGCCCGCGGTCCGAAAAGAGCATGAGCGCCATCGGAGTGGCGCGCTGACAGTAATGAGCATAATCGCTGAAAGCCTCAAATCCCGAAATTGCGGCCGATCGAGCGCCACGGGATCGGCAGCAGCGAGACCAGGGCGGCGACGCCGAAGGCCAGGATGACGGCGCCGGAAATGCGGTTCAGCCACAGCAGGCCGACGCCGGTGAAGCGTGCGCGCAGCGCCACCGAAGCGGTGCAGATCAGGATCCACCAGGCGAGCGCGCCGCAGAACACGGCGGTGACCAAGAGGCCGGCGTCGGGCAGGCTGGCGCCGACGCCCGCCAGGTTACGGCCGGCGAAGGCCGCGCCGAAGGCCATCACGGTCAGCGGGTTGAACACGGTGATGAAGAAGCTTGAGCTGGCGTACTGGAAGTGGGTCGAGATGCGGTGCTCGCGGTCGTCGGCCACCGGATCGCCGACCGTGCGCGGGCGGTGGCGCATGGTGGTCCAGCCCATGGCGCACAGGCCGGTGCCGCCGAGGGCGAGCAGCCAGGCCTCGCGTTCGGCGACGAACTGCTCGACGAAGGAGAGGCCGAATGCCGCAACCGCGCCGAACACTGCATCGCCCAGCGCGGCGCCGATGCCGGTCAGGTAGCCGGCCACCGCGCCGACGGTGATCGAGCGGCGGATGCACAGCACTGCCGCTGGCCCGACCGGCACGGCGATCAGGAAGCCGATGATGGCGCCTTCGATGGCAAGCGCAATGGGATCGAAGACGAAGCCCGGGACTCTCATGGCCGGGCTAGAGCGCCTCGGCGACGAAGCAACGCCGCGGGGCGACCAGGCGATCCTGCGCCGCCACCAGCTGCAGCTCGCGCTCGCCGGCGGCGCGCGTCGCCTCGAGCACGGCGAAGATCGACGAGGCCGCCTTGCCGAGCGCCAGCGCGACGTCGCCGCTTTCGATCCAGTGGGCGGAGAACAAAGCCGCCACCGCATCACCGGTGCCGTTGGGGGCGATCTCGAAACCGATCAGCGGCGTGGCGATGCGCCAGGCGGCGTCGCGGCCGACGGCCAGCATCTCGATCCGGTCGGGCGGCGCGTCGGCGCGGCGCAGGCTGGTGATCAGGGCGAGCCTCGGCCCGTTCAGCAGAGTGCGCGCCGCGGCCAGCGCGTCGTCCAGGGTCGTCACCGTGCGACCCGTCAGGTGCTCGAGCTCGAAATGGTTGGGGGTGACCAGGTCGCAGGCCGGAATGGCACGCTCGCGGAAGAAGGCGTCGATGCCCGGCCGGACATACAGGCCGGTGTCGACGTCGCCCAGCACCGGATCGCAGCACCACAGTGCGCGCGGGTTGGCCTGGCGCACGCGGCGTGCAGTATCGAGCACGACATCGGCCAGGGCGGCGTCGCCGACGTAGCCGGTGAGCAGGGCGTCGCAGCGCTTCAGGAGGCCCAGCGCCTCGATGCCCTGCACGATCTCGCCCACCTGGTCGGCCGGTGCGACCCTGCCGCGCCAGGCGCCGTAGCCGGTGTGATTGGAGAATTCCACCGTGTTTACCGCCCAGACCTCGTGGCCCAATCGTTGCAAAGGAAAGGTGGCTGCCCGGTTGCCGACATAGCCGTAGGCGACATGGCTCTGAAGAGAAAGAAAATGCATGCAGTCCAAGACCTTGCCACAAGCAGGCCCGCCGTTATAGTCCGCCGCCCCTGCAGGTATCCCCGTCGCCCGGAACCTCACTCCTCGGAACCCCGCTCCCCGGAATCATCGTGATGGCCCAGATCGTCCGTCCTCGCCGCAGCGTCCTCTACATGCCGGGTGCCAACACGCGCGCGCTGGAGAAGGCGCGCACTCTGCCGGCCGACGCGCTGATCTTCGACCTCGAGGACGCGGTGGCGCCCGACGCCAAGGAGGCGGCACGTGCCAACGTGGTGGTGGCGGCGCAAGGTCGCAGCTACGGCAAGCGCGAGATCGCCATCCGCTGCAACGGGCTCGCCACCGAGTGGGGCAAGGCCGACATTGCCGCTATCGCAAAATCGGGCGCCGACGCAATCCTGGTGCCCAAGGTCGAGAGCGCGGCGCAGGTGCACGATGTCGTGACGCAGCTCGATGCGGCAGGCGCGCCGGCCTCGATGATGGTGTGGGCGATGATGGAGACGCCTAAGGGCATCCTGCGCGCCGAGGAGATCGCCGGCGCCCATCCGCGGCTCAGCCTCTTCGTCATGGGCACCAACGACCTGGTGAAGGACATGCGCGCGCGCCACACGCCGATGCGCCTGCCGATGGTAACGGCGCTCGGCCTCGGCATGCTGGCGGCGCGCGCTCACGGGCTCACCATCCTCGACGGCGTCTACAACGACATCAAGGACGAGGCGGGCTTCCGTGCCGCCTGCCAGCAGGGCCTCGAGATGGGCTTCGACGGCAAGACGCTCATCCATCCCAGCCAGGTCGAGCCGTGCAACGAGGTGTTCGCGCCGTCGTCGTCTGAGCTCGAGATGGCGGGCAAGATCGTCACCGCCTTCAGGCAGGCGCAGGCCGAGGGCAAGGGCGTGGTCACGGTCGACGGCCGTATGATCGAGAACCTGCACGTCGAGCAGGCCGAGCGCGCCCTGGCGCTCGACGCCGCGATCCGCGAGATGCTGGAAGCGGCGTGACCGTGTTTTCTTCCGGACCGCGAGCGTCTCGCTCGCTCAAGCTCTTCCTGGACCGCGGGCGTCCCCCCCGCACAAGAACCATGATCGGGCGGGGCGCCCCCAGTCCAGGAAGAGCTCATGTATCTTAAGCGAGCGAGACGCTCGCGGTCCGGAAGACCATGAAAGAGACCAACATGAGAACCAAGAGCAAGACCAGCGCCGGCAACTTCTTCGAAGATTTCCACGTCGGCCAGGAGATCCGGCACGCCACGCCGCGCACGCTCACCGAGGCCGATGCCGCGCTCAATGTCGGGCTCTACGGCTCGCGTTTCGCCATCAACTCGTCCGACGTGTTCGCACGCGCGCTCGGCCTGCCGCGCGCGCCGCTCGACGATCTGCTGGTCTTCCATGTCGTGATCGGCAAGACGGTGCCCGACATCTCCCTCAATGCCGTGGCCAATCTCGGCTACGCCGAGTTCCGCTGGGGTGTCCCGGTCTACCCCGGCGACACGCTGTCGGCGCAGTCGACGGTGCTCGGCCTGCGGGAAAACTCCAACCGCGCGAGCGGCGTGGTCTGGGTGCGCTCGACCGGGGTCAACCAGAACGGCGAGATGGTGCTCGACTACGTGCGCTGGGTGATGGTGAACAAGCGCGATCGCGAGGCTGCCGTCGCGCAGGCGGTGACGCCCAGGACGGCGCCTTCGGTGGCGCCGGCCGACCTGATCGTGCCCAAGGGGCTCGACCTCGCCGGCTACGACGACATCGCGGCAGGGTCGTCGGATCGCTGGGAGGACTACCAACCGGGCGAGCGTATCGACCATGTGAGCGGCATCACGCTCGAGGAGTCCGATCACATGTTCTCGACGCGGCTCTATCAGAACACCGCGCGGGTTCATTTCGACGCTTTCGCCGGCAAGAGCACGCGCTTCGGCCGACGGTTGGCCTATGGCGGGCACGTGATCTCCCTCGCCCGCGCGCTGTCCTTCAACGGGCTGGCCAACGGCTTTCGCATGGCCGCGATCAACGGCGGCAGCCATGTCGCGCCGACCTTCGGTGGCGACACGATCTATGCCTGGTCCGAAGTGCTGGAGACGGCGCCCCTGCGGGGCCGCGCCGACGTAGGTGGCCTGCGCGTCCGCACGATCGCCAGCAAGGATTGCCCGGCCGGCTCGTGGCCGGGCAAGCAGGCCGACGGCAAGTACCACCCGGCGGTCGTGCTCGATCTCGACTACTGGCTGCTGGTGCCGCGCCGGCGCTAGCACCTCATGATCTTGGACCGCGGGCGCCTGGCCCGCCAATGAACGACCATGCGAATGCTCAGCGCTTGACCATGAGGACTCTGAGCGGGCGGGACGCCCGCGGTCCGTCATGATCATGAGCGGGCGGGACGCCCGCGGTCCCGTCATGAAGCAGGGGATACTCCCGACGCCCAGCTCAGCTCGCAAATTTCGCTGAGAAATCCGGGGCTTAAGCTTGAAGTTCCCCTCACTTTCGTTGAACTGACGGCGGCCGCGCGCTAAACAGGACAAAGCCGTCTCGCTATTCGGGGTCCATCGCGATGAGCGTCGCCAATCGGCCGGTCCACCGGCCACTCTCTCCGCACCTGCAGGTCTACCGGCCGCAGCTCACCTCGGTCCTGTCGATCCTGCATCGCGGGACCGGCATGGCCTTGTCGGTGGGGGCGCTCTATCTCGCGACCTGGGTGGTCTACGCCTCCGCGAGCCCCAAGACCTACGCGCTGTTCCAGGGCTTCAACACCTCGATCCTGGGCCGCATCTTTTTGGCCGGCTGGCTGTTTTGTCTATTCTACCACCTGTGCAACGGCATCCGGCACCTGTTCTGGGACGCCGGCTACGGCTTCGAGCTCAAGGATGCCTATCGCAGCGGCTGGATCGTGGTCGGCGTATCGGCAGTGGCGACCCTGGTATCGTGGATCGTCGGCCTGAGCCTGGCGTAAGGAGAGCGGACCATGGATGATCGCAGAACTCCCCTGGCCCGCGCCCGCGGCCTCGGTTCGGCGCGCGACGGCCTGCATCATTGGTGGGCGCAGCGGATCACCGCCATCGCCCTGATCCCGCTGGTCGTGTGGTTCGCGGTGTCTCTCGTGATGCTGAGCGGCGCCGACCACATGGCGGTGCGTGCGTGGATCGGCTCGCCGGTCGTCATGGTGTTGCTGATCCTGACCATCGTCATCGGCCTGCATCACGGCCAGCTCGGCATGCAGGTCGTGGTCGAGGACTACGTGCACGGCGACGGCTGGAAGCTCGCCCTGATCGTGGCCATCCGCTTCGTCGCGTTCTTCTTCGGGCTGGCGGCGGTGGTCGCCATCCTGCGCATCGGTTTCGGAGGCTGACATGGCCGAGGCAAGCAGCGGCAAGACCAACGGCGCCAGTGCCGGCACCGTCAACATCGGCGGCAATGCCTACAAGGTCGTCGATCACGAGTACGACGTCGTCGTGGTCGGCGCCGGTGGCTCGGGCCTGCGCGCCACGTTCGGCATGGCGGCCAAGGGCCTGAAGACGGCCTGTGTCACCAAGGTGTTTCCGACCCGCAGCCACACTGTGGCGGCGCAGGGCGGCATCGCGGCGTCGCTCGGCAACATGGGGCCGGACGATTGGCGCTGGCACATGTACGACACGGTGAAGGGCTCGGACTGGCTGGGCGACCAGGACGCCATCGAATACATGTGTCGCGAGGCAGTGCCGGCCGTCATCGAGCTTGAGCATTACGGCGTGCCCTTCAGCCGAACGCCCGAGGGCAAGATCTACCAGCGTCCGTTCGGCGGCATGACGACCGAGTACGGCAAGGGCATCGCCCACCGCGCCTGTGCCGCAGCCGACCGCACCGGCCATGCCATGCTGCATACGCTCTACCAGCAGTCGCTCAAGAACAACGCCGAGTTCTTCGTCGAGTACTATGCGCTCGACCTGATCATGGACGAGGGCGTGTGCCGCGGCGTCATGGCCTGGAACCTCGACGACGGCACCATCCATCGCTTCCGCGCCCACAAGACCGTGCTGGCGACCGGCGGCTACGGTCGCGCCTACTTTTCCTGCACCTCGGCGCACACCTGCACCGGCGACGGTGGCGCCATGGTGCTGCGCGCCGGCCTGCCGACCCAGGACATGGAGTTCGTCCAGTTCCATCCCACCGGCATCTACGGCGCGGGCTGCCTGATCACCGAGGGCGTGCGCGGCGAGGGCGGCTACGTGACCAACGCCAGCGGCGAGCGTTTCATGGAACGCTACGCGCCGTCGGCCAAGGATCTGGCCTCGCGCGATGTCGTCAGCCGCTCGATGACCATCGAGATCCGCGAAGGCCGCGGCTGCGGCCCCAACAAGGACTACATCGAGCTGCACATCGAGCATCTCGACCCGAAGCTGATCCACGAGCGCCTGCCCGGCATCGCCGAGACGGCGCGGATCTTCGCCGGCGTCGACGTGACGCGCCAGCCGATACCCATCCTGCCGACCTGCCACTACAACATGGGCGGCATCCCGACCAATCATCACTGCGAGGTGCTGACGGTCAAGGACGGCGACCCGAACTACGTGGTTCCGGGGTTGATGGCGATCGGCGAGGCGGCCTGCGTCTCGGTGCACGGCGCCAACCGGCTCGGCACCAACTCGCTGCTCGACCTCGTAGTGTTTGGCCGCTCCGCCGCCAATCGCGCCCTCGAGCTGGTGACGCCCGGCGAGCCGCACAAGCGGCTGGCGCACGCCGGCGAGGAAGCGATCGCCCGCTTCGACCGGCTGCGCCATGCCTCAGGCGGCACCGGCACCGCCCAGTTGCGCACGAACATGCAGCGCGCCATGCAGAACGACTGCGCCGTGTTCCGCACCCAGCAGAGCCTCGACGAGGGCTGCAACAATCTGGAAAAGGTGATCGGCGGGCGTTCCGATATCCGGGTCAAGGACCGCTCGCTGATCTGGAACTCCGACCTGATGGAGACGCTGGAGTTCGAGAACCTGATCCTGCTCGCCCAGGCGACCATCCGGTCCGCCGCCAACCGCAAGGAAAGCCGCGGCGCGCACGCCCGCGAGGACTACCCCGAGCGCGACGACAAGGAATGGCTGAAGCACACGGTGATCTGGGTCGACGACAGCGGCAAGACGCGCATCGATTATCGCCCGGTCAAGCTGCAGCCGATGAGCAACGACGTTCAGTCGTTCCCGCCCAAGGCGCGCGTGTACTGAGCAACGTCCGACAGGTCGAGAGGGAACGATGGCCGAGTTCGCACTGCCCGCCAATTCCAAGATCGGCGCGGGCCAAACCTACAAGGCGCCGGCGGGCGCCAAGAACATCCGGACATTCAAGGTCTATCGCTGGACGCCTGACGACGGCAAGAATCCCTCGCTCGACACCTACGAGGTCGACTTGGACAGCTGCGGGCCGATGGTTCTCGACGCGCTGATCAAGATCAAGAACGAGATGGACAGCTCGCTGACCTTCCGCCGCTCGTGCCGCGAGGGCGTGTGCGGCTCGTGCGCGATGAACATCGACGGCACCAACACGCTGGCCTGCACCAAGTACCTGTCCGACATCAAGGGCGACGTGAAGATCTACCCGCTGCCCCACATGCCGGTGGTGCGCGACCTGGTGCCCGATCTCACCGTGCCCTACGCCCAGCTCGCCTCCATCGAGCCGTGGCTGAAATCGACCAGCCAGCCGCCGACCCGCGAGCGCCTGCAGTCGCACGACGAGCGCGCCCGGCTCGACGGGCTGTGGGAGTGCATCCTGTGCTTCTGCTGCTCGACCGCGTGCCCGAGCTACTGGTGGAATGGCGAGCGCTATCTCGGCCCGGCGATCCTGCTGCAGGCCTACCGTTGGCTGGCCGACAGCCGCGACGAGGCCAAGGGCGAGCGCCTCGACCAGCTCGAGGATCCGTTCCGGCTCTACCGCTGCCACACCATTATGAACTGCACCAAGACCTGCCCCAAGGGTCTCAATCCGGCGAAGGCCATCGCCGAGATCAAGAAGATGATGGTCGAGCGGACGATTTGACGGTCTGAGCGACGGAGATGTAGAATTTTGGCCAAGTTGGCCAGATTTCCATGACCAGGGTCTTCAACCTCTACGAGGCCAAGAACCAGCTCTCGTCGCTGGTGGATCGTGCTGCCTCTGGCGAGGAGATCGTGGTCGCCAAGCACTGTCGGCCGATGGCCAAGCTGGTGCCGGTTCCAGGTGCCCCGAAGGGGCGACGACGCCCGTCGGGGCTCATGAAAATCAAATGGATCGCGCCGGATTTCGACGATCCGCTGCCTCCTGAGCTGCTGAAGCAATTCGGCTACGATCCCTGAGCTGTGGATCTCCTCGCCGACACGCACGATTTCCTGTGGTGGGAATGGAGCGAGCTGTCGCAGACGGCGCGCGAGGCAATCGGCGATATCGGTAACGGGTATTCGTAAGTGTGGCGACAGTCTGGGAGATATCGATCAAGAGAGCCAGCGGTCGCCTCGACTTCGACGGCGACACGATCGCATCATGCACTGCGAGCAGGTTCCAGATACTTCCGATCTTGGCCGAGCACGCGGAACTCGCAGGCCGGCTGCCGCTTCACCATACCGATCCATTCGACCGAATGCTTGTCGCGCAAGCCACGATAGAAGGGCTGGTGCTCCTGACAAGGGACCGTAAGCTCACTCCGTACGGCGTGCCGATCTTCGGTGCGGGCTGAGACGGCGTGGCGTTTGCCAGGCTTGGACTGCAATTGAAACAGAGGGCGCGAGCATGATCGTCAAATCCTTTATTGCAATAGGGGCACTCTCTGGGGCAGTTGCCCTGACGTCTTCACCCGCCTTGGCTGGCACCACGTTCGATGCGGTCAAGGCCAAGGGCTTCGTGCAATGCGCGGTGAATACCGGGCTCGCCGGGTTCTCGTTCTCCGACAGCCAGGGCAAATGGACGGGGCTCGACGTCGATCTCTGCAAGGCGATCGCTGCCGCGATGTTCGGAGATGCGGAGAAGGTGAAGTTCACGCCGACCACGGCGCAGCAGCGCTTCGTCGCCCTGCAGTCGGGCGAGGTCGACGTCATCACCCGCAACGCCACGCAGACCCTGATGCGCGATACCTCGCTCGGCTTCAACGGCGCCGGCGTCAATTTCTACGACGGTCAGGGCTTCCTCGTGCCGGCCAAGAGCGGCATCAAGAGCGCCAAGGAGCTGAACGGCGCCACGATCTGCGTGCAGCCCGGCACGACCACCGAGCTCAACCTCGCCGACTACTTCCGCAAGAACAAGATGACCTTCAAGCCGGTGCTGATCGAGAAGCTCGATGAGCTTCTGCAGGCCTACGCCGCGGGCCGCTGCGATGCGTACACGACGGACGCCTCAGGCCTGGCCGCGGTGCGCGCCGCGCAGCTCTCAGGCAAGGGCGAGCATGCGATCCTGCCCGAGCGCATCTCCAAGGAACCGCTCGGTCCGATCGTGCGGCACGGCGATGACCAGTGGCTCGACCTGGTGAAGTGGACCCTGATGGGCATGATCGAGGCCGAGGAGCTCGGCATCACCTCGAAGAACGTCGACGAGATGCTGAAGAGCGACGATCCCGTCATCAAGCGCTTCCTCGGCGTGACGCCGGGCTACGGCAAGGCGGTCGGCGTCGACGAGAAGTGGATGTACAACATCATCAAGCAGATCGGGAACTATGGCGAGAGCTACGAGCGCCATGTCGGCGTCAACACCCCGCTCAAGCTTGAGCGCGGTCAGAACGCGCTGTGGACCAACGGCGGCCTGATGTACGCGATTCCGTTCAGGTGACGATCTTCTCCTCCCCAGCAAAGCTGGGGAGGAGGGGTTGACGCCGTCACCCCACCCGATCGAAGCGCATCTTCTTGATGCGGCCGGTCGAGACCTCGAGCGCGGTGATGTTGCCGGCGCCGTCGCGCACCAGGTGCGCGAGTTGGGTCGGGGTGATCCAGCTTGCCGGCGATTCGATCTCGATCGTGTCGGCGTCGAGGCCGCGTATCGTCCACGGCGGGCCGCCGGCGATCAGCGGGCCGCTCACGGCCATGGTCCAGGCCTCGCCGTTGTGCTGGATCGTCCAGGTGGCGCCGCAATCGGCCGAGGCGTAGCGGCCGTCGAGCGCGGCCGGCACGGCGTCGCGCTGGCCGAGCCTGCTGAAGGCGAGCACGCGGCCGGCGCCGAGATCGACGGCGACGCGATCCTTGCCGTCGGGCTTCATCGCGAACTCGAACGAGCCGCGCTCGGCAGCGAGCCAGCCGTCGGCACGGCGGCCGAGCACGAAGGGCATGCCGTTCTGCGTCACCGTCGCCTCGCCGTTGCGCCACGCCAGGTCGAACAGCGACGGTTCCTCGGCGTTGAACCAGGCGCCGGCGAGCGGCGCGATCTCGACCTCGGTGAGAGCGGAGGGCGCCGGCTTCAGGCGTTCATGGCCTTCCAGGACCATCCGGGCGATGGTGCGCGCCTGGCGCCACGGATCGATGCTCGCGAGGTTGGCGATCACCACCACGGTGAGATCGGCCTCCGGCACGCGCAGGAACTCGGTGCGGAAGCCCGGCCACAGCCCGCCGTGGCCGATCGTCTGCAGGCCGCCCAGGTCATCGGCCTGCACGCCGCGGCGATATTTGTTGGCGTGGCCGCCGGCGAGGGGCCGCACGGCGGCGAGCTGAGCCGGCAGGTCGCCAAGCGACAGCGTCGGCCGGTCGAAATGGCGGCTCCAGATCAGCAGGTCGTCAGCCGTCGAAGTGAGGCCGCCTTCGCCGCCCTGCGGATAGCCGTGCTGGGCGCGACGGAAACCGCTCGCCGCGTCGCCCAGATAGCCGGTTGCGAGGTCGGGGGTCACGGCATCAATCTCGGCCACCAGCTGGGTCCCGGTCATGCCGAGCGGTCGGAAGAGGCGCTCGGCCAGCACCTCGCCCAGCTTCTTGCCCTCGACCCGCTCGATGATGTGGCCGAGCAGCAGGAAGTTGGTGTTGCTGTAGAGAAAGCGGCTGCCCGGCGTGAAGTTGAGGTGGCCGTTGCGATGGCAGGCGGCCAGGAGATCCTCCGGTCGCGCCGGCTTGTCGAGCCCGTGGCCGCCCAGCCGCAGCAATTCGAGGAAGTCGGGCAGGCCGCTCGAGTTGCGCATCATCTGGTCGATGGTGACGGGCAGGGGCTTCAGCTCCGGCACGTATTTGTGCGGCGGTGCGTCGAGGTCGAGCCTGCCTTCGGCCGCCAGCATCAGGGCGGCGCTGACGGTGAACTGCTTGCTGACCGAGGCGATTCGAAAGCGCGTGTGCGGGCCGATCGGCACGCCGAGCTCGACGCTGGCGAGGCCGTAACCCTTGCGCAGCTCGATCCGGCCGCCTTGCATGACGGCGACGATGGCGCCGGGCGAGCCTTGCTTCGTATAGTGGGCGAACAGCGCGTCGACACGATGTTCGAGAGCGAGAGAGTCGATGGAAGGGGATGAGGCTGGCATTGAGGACATGGCAGGCACTGAAGCCAAGCGGCTCGTGATTGTAAAGCCGAGCCGCTACCATCTCTCGAACACGGGAGGAACGCGAGATGGAGCGGCGCTTCGTCAAGGTCGAGAAGGGAATGGGGCCGCAGGGCCGGATCGCCGTGGTGCGCTTCGATCGCGGCGACGACATCAATGCCCTGAGCCACCAGGCGATGCGCGAGCTGCGCGACGTGCCGCGCGATTTCGAGGACGATCTCGAGACCTCGGTAGTGATCCTGACCGGTTCGGCCAGGGCGTTCTCCGCCGGCTTCGATCTCAAGGATCCCGAGGGCCGGCAACGCGATACCATGGCCATCGGCGAGCGCATCCATCGCCAGCGCCTCGGTCCGAAGATGTGCAAGGCGTGGCAGGACATGGAGCAGGTGACGGTCGCCGCCATCGAAGGCCATTGCATCGGCGGCGGCGCGGCGCTGGTCGTGGCGCTCGATTTCCGCACCTGCGGCCGCTCCGCGCATTTCCGCATTCCCGAGGTCGAGCTCGGCATGAACATGAGCTGGGGCTCGATCCCGCGCATGCTGGCGCTGATGGGACCGGCGCGCACCAAGCAGGCGGTCATCCTTGCCTCGGATCGCATCGGCGCCGCCGAGGCGCTGGCGTGGGGCCTGGTCGAGACCGTGGTCGAGGATGGGCAGGCTTTGCCTGCTGCGATGGCCTTCGCCGAGCGCATCGCGCGCCAGCCGCCGATCCCGGTGCGCATGAGCAAGACCACGGTGAATCGCTTCGCCCACGCGCTCGACGATCTCGGTTCGCACATGGATTCCGAGCAGAACGTCCTGACCGGCCTGACCGAGGACTATCGCGAAGGCACGTCGGCCTTCCGCGAGAAGCGCAAGCCGTCGTTCAAGGGGCGGTAGGTCTTCTCCTCCCCAGCTTCGCTGGGGAGGTGTCGCGTCATACGCGACGGAGAGGTCACGGGCTCATTGCTGGGAGCGCGCCACTCCGATGGCGCTCATCGGATGTATAGTCAGCAAGAAGAGCGCCATCGGAGTGGCGCGCTCCCAGCAATGAGCCCTCCGCCTGCCTGCGCGAAGCCGAAGCGGCTTCGCTTCGGCGAAGGCAGGTCCCCGATGACGGTGACACCTCCCCAGCGAAGACCCTGGGGAGACACCCAGCACGCCGGCGCGCACCACGATGCTGAGAAGATCGGGGCGGTACCCGCCCGATCTTCATAGTAGGCAAATGATCACATCTTCCGGCTGGGCAACTGGTCGATGATGGCCTGGCGCTGCGGGTCGTCGAGCATTGCCCAGCGGCCGATCTCCTCGATGTCGCGCTTGCAGCCGAGGCAGAAGCCGCTCTTGCGATCGAGCGTGCAGATGCCGATGCAGGGCGACATCACGCGGCGCAGCGGAGGCGGGCCGTCTCCCATGGCGGGCGCTCAGGGCTTCTTGCTGAGTTCGGCGAGCTGGTTCTGCAGCTCATCGAGCTTGCGCTTCAGTGCATCGATCGCGGCATCCTTGTTGGGCGCGGCATCTTTGTTCGACGCGGCTTCCTTGTTTGACGCGGCGGCTTCGGGCTTGGGCGGCTCCTGGCCGTTGGCGGCCGTCGGCGGCGGGGGATTGGGCCCGCCGGCCTGGCCGGGGTGGAACGGATTGAACATGCGCATGGCCTTCTCGAACATCGCCATGTTCTGCTTGCCCATCGTCTCGAACTGCTGGAACGGGTTGAAGCCGAAGGCATTCTGCATATAGCGCCGCATCTGCTCCTGGTTGCGGGCGAACTGGGTCATCGACATCTCGAGATACTGCGGCACCACGCCTTGCAGCGAATCGCCGTAGAACGAGATGAGCTGGCGCAGGAACGGGATCGGCAGCAGGTTCTGCCCGCTCTTGCTCTCCTCCTCGAAGATGATTTGGGTCAGCACCGAGCGGGTGATGTCGTCGCCGGTCTTGGCGTCGTAGACGACGAAGTCGGTCTTGTCCTTCACCATCTGCGACAGGTGGTCGAGCGTCACATACGCCGAGGTCGCCGTATTGTAGAGACGCCGGTTGGCGTATTTCTTGATCACCACGGGGGCGGGTTTGGGTCCGCTTTCGGGTACTGCCTGGTCGGCCATTACGCATCGCTCCCTCGTTCCCGAACGCGGTGAACGCCCGTTTATCTCGGAACTTAAACCTTAGCGCTGATACCGCAGTGCGACAAGGCAGGGTTTGCGCTTGCGAAAGCCGTGTTCGCGGCGCGATCCGCCAGCGATCCGCTATAGTGCGGGCATGCCTTCCGACAGCGACGATACCGCCGATTTCGACCGACTGGCGCGCCGTTACCTGGACCTCTGGCAGAGCCAGCTTTCCGGGCTCGCCGCCGACCCGGCGCTGACCGAACAGATTGCCCGCCTTTTCGCTGCCGCAAACGCGCAGTTCGCTTCGGTGCTGCAGGCGGCCCAAGGAGCTCCGCATGCATCCTCCCCGACTGGGACCGCGTCCGCTGCCGCTGCACCTGGGCACGGCCCTGATGACATGGGCGAGCTGCGAAAGCGCGTGGAAGCTCTGGAAGTCCGGCTCGCCCAGCTCGAGGCCCGCCTCGGCGCCTCCTGAGTCGCTGGCCGCCCTGCTGCCCGAGGTCGCCGCCCTCGAGGCGGCGAAAGGCGAGAGGTTCGAAGCGGCGCTCCAGCGCGAGATCGCCCGCCGCCTGCGCCGGCTGGCCGACGGCGTGATCGCCTATCGCGAGCATCCGGTCCATCGTACCCTCGCGAACCCGCTGGCGGTCTGGAGCGAGGGCAACACGCGCCTGCTCGACTATGGCGCGACCCACCGTGCGGCGCGGACGCGCAGCGCGCGCGCCGTGCTCGTGGTGCCGTCGCTGATCAACCGCTGGGAAGTGCTCGACCTGACCCTCGAGAAGAGCCTGCTGCGCGCCATGGCGTCCGAGGGGCTCAGGCCCTATCTGGTCGATTGGGGAACGCCCGACGCCGACGAACGACGCTTCGATCTCACGGCCTACGTGGCCCGCCTCGAGCGTGCCGCGGCCTTCCTCGCCCGTCGGGCGCGCCGCGCACCGGCGGTGATGGGCTACTGTATGGGCGGCACGCTCGCCGTGGCCCTGGCGGCACGCCAGCCGCGCCGGGTCGCCGGGCTCGCCTTGCTGGCGACGCCGTGGGACTTCCACGCCGACCGAACGGGCCACGCCTTCCTGCTGACGGCGGGGCCGATGTTGGCTGAGATGGCCGACCGCATCGGCGAGCTGCCGGTCGACGTCCTGCAGACCCTGTTCTGGTCGCTCGATCCATGGCTCGCGGTCAAGAAGTTCGGCCGCTTCCTCGGCATGGACCCGCAGAGCCAGGCGGCACGCGAGTTTGTGCTGCTGGAGGACTGGCTGAACGGCGGCGCCCCGCTGGCCGGACCGACGGCGCGCGAGTGCCTGATCGGCTGGTATGGCGACAACCTGCCCGGCCGGGGCCAGTGGAAAGTCGGCGGCCGGCGGATCGTGCCGCGGCGGGTGAACGTCCCCGCACTGGTCATGATTCCCTCGGGCGATCGCATCGTGCCGCCCCTGTCGGCGGCGGCGCTTGCCGAGCCGGGACGCGGCTTCGACACCGTCGCGCGTCACGACCTGCCGCTCGGCCATATCGGCATGGTGGTGAGCGGCCGCGCGCGCGAGCTCTGCTGGACACCCCTGTTCGGGTGGCTGGGCGCCATCCCCGCCAAGCGCCGATCGTGATGTCGGGCCGCAAGACCTTCGATTGGCGCCTGTTCACCGCCTGGACGATCCTGCTGGCGGTATCCGTCGCGGCGCGCAGCTACGTCGAGATGGCCAACCAGCAGAGGATCGGCCGGCCGATCGGGCTCGATCATGCGCTGGCGATCGAGCTGACGAGCCATGTCGTCGTCGCGGCGCTGCTGCCCGCGCTGTACTGGCTGCACCGGCGTTGGCCGATCGGTGAATCGGTGCGCACTGTCACGATCCACGTCGCCGCCGTGGTGCCGTTCAGCATCGCCCACACGGTCGGCATGGCGGCGCTCCGCCTGCTCTGGTTCTCGGCGATCCTGCGAACCGACTATTCGTTTCCTCTCACCGCTGATCGACTGGCCTACGAGTTCGCCAAGGACATCGTGAGCTACGGCATGCTGAGCGCCGGTGTCCTGGCGCTGCGCTACCTGTTCGATCGCATACCGCAACGCGCCGACCCGGCGCTGCCGCCCGGGGGGCCCGTGGCGGGAGACACGGCGGCTGAGATCACAGCGGCAGAGCTCCCGGTGTCGGGGACGCCCGCGGCAGCGCCATCGGCGGCAGCATCGCCGCCCTTTTCGGAACGCTTCGCCGTTCGCAAGCGCGGCCGCGAGATCATGGTCGAGATGGCCGACATCGACTGGGTCGAGGCGTCTGGCAACTACGCGGTCCTGCATGTCGGCGGCGAGACCCTGGAGATCCGCTCCTCGCTCAGCAAGCTCGAAAGCGAGCTCGATCCCAAGCGATTCGTGCGGGTCCACAAATCCTACCTGGTGAACGTCACCCGCATCACGGAAGTGACGCCGTGGGTCAGCGGCGACTGGCGCATCCGCCTGCAGGATGGCGCCGAGGTGAACCTCAGCCGGCGCTACCGCCAGCGTTTCGAGAGCCTGGTGCCTGTGAAGAGCTGAAGACTGCGTAATTCGTTTGTCATGCTCTTCCGGACCGCGGGCGTCCCGCCCGCTCATCCTTCATGGATGAAACGAATGGCTCGTTCATGGAAGGAATGAACGGCGCATATGAATGCGCCGGGGTGGGCGGGACCCTTCGGCAAGCTCTCAGGGCAAGCGCCCGCGGTCCGGAAGAGCATGACGCTGCCATTGCGCACCGAGACCGGACGTCACGGCCATCCTGCCGGTCGTCCCACGGGCCGCGCCGGTCGTCACAAAATGCCCTGTAATCAAAGAGTTGAGGCGTAGGAGGGAGGCCCTGTGAAAGGTCCAATTTCCAAGGTGCCGACATGCCCGCCCCCTCTGCTTCCGAGCGCCGCGCCGACCTCGACTGGCTGCGCGTCTCCGCCTTCGCCCTGCTGATCGTCTATCACGCCGGCATGGCATGGTCGGGCTGGAACTGGCATCTCGTCAGTCCCGACAGCATTGACTGGCTGCGCGAGGGGATGCGCTTCGTGAACCGCTGGCGCATGCCGCTGATCTTCCTGGTATCGGGGGCCGCCATCATGCTGGCGCTCGGCCAGCGCTCGCCGGGCGCCTTCGCCCTCGACCGGGTGCGCCGGCTCCTCGTGCCGCTGGTCTTCGGCATGATCGTGCTGGTGCCGCCGCAGGTCTATCTCGAGCGTCTGTACAGTGGCCGCATCACCGAGACCTATCTGCAATGGCTGCCGCAAGCGTTCATCGGCACCTATCCCGCGGGCAATCTCAGCTGGCACCATCTGTGGTTCCTGGCCTACGTGCTTGTGCTTACCGCCGTACTGCTGCCCGTCTTCCTGTGGGCGCGCAGCCTGTCGGGACGGTCGACGCTCGACCGGGCGGCGACTGTCACGGCGCGCGCCGGGCTCCACTGGCTGCTGCCGCTGCCACTCGCCGCCTGCATACTGTGGCTGGCGCCAATCTCGTCCAACCCCAACGGCCTGGTCGGCGACTGGTACGGTCTCGTCTACTACGGCATCCTGCTGCTCTACGGCGCCTTTCTGTTCGGCTCGCGCGATCTCCTGGCCGCGCTCAACCGTCAGCGCTTCCTGTCGCTAGGCATTGGCATTGCGGCCTATGCGGCCCTGTACGTCCTGTTCATCGACGGCGCGGTGCGTCCGGTGATCGCACCGTCGGATCGTCCGGCCTACGCGCTGGTGTCGGCGGTCAACACCATGGCCTGGCTGTTCGCCATCATCGGCTTCGCCAACTGCCACTTGGCGCGGCGGCCGGCCTTCCTGGGCGAGGCCACCGAGGCGGTCTATCCCTTCTACATGCTGCACCAGACCGTGACGGTGATCGCGGTCTACTGGCTCCTCGAGATGGGCGTGCTGCCGGCCGCCGGGTTCATACTGGCTGTCACCGCGACCTTCCTCGGCACGTCGATCCTCTACCTCGTCGCCGTTCGTCCCTGGTGGTTCGTGCGTCCGCTGTTCGGGCTTCGCCCGATGCCCGTGACTGCCCGCGCACGTGCGGCCGGTTGACCCGTGATCCGCACCGCGGCTGCCCCGGTCCTTGCCCTGCTCGACCGCGCCCCTATAAATAGCGACAGGGCGGCACTCGAGGAGGGCACTATGGCAACCGACATCGTCATCGCGAGCGCAGCGCGCACGCCGATCGGCTCGTTCAATGGCGCGTTTGGCTCAGTCCCGGCACACGATCTCGGCAAGGCCGCGATCAAGGGCGCCCTGGAGCGCGCCAAGGTGAAGCCGGAAGAGGTGGACGAAGTCATCATGGGCCAGATCCTGTCGGCCGGTCAGGGGCAGAACCCGGCCCGCCAGGCGGCGATCAATTCCGGCATTCCCGTCGAGAAGACGGCGCTCGGCATCAACCAGCTGTGCGGCTCCGGCCTGCGCGCCGTCGCCTTCGGCTGGCAGGCGATCCGCAACGGTGACGCCTCGATCATGGTGGTCGGCGGCCAGGAGAGCATGAGCCAGGCGCCGCACGTTGCCCACATGCGCGACGGCACCAAGATGGGCGACTTCAAGCTGGTCGACTCGATGATCAAGGACGGCCTGTGGGACGCCTTTAACGGCTACCACATGGGCAACACCGCCGAGAACGTGGCGCAGAAGTACCAGATCACCCGCGCCGACCAGGATGCGTTTGCCGTCTCGTCGCAGAACAAGGCCGAGGCGGCGCAGAAGAGCGGCCGCTTCAAGGACGAGATCGTCCCGGTCACGGTGAAGACCCGCAAGGGCGACGTCGTGGTCGATACCGACGAGTTCCCGCGCCACGGCACCACGCTCGAGGCGCTGGCCAAGCTGCGCCCGGCCTTCACCAAGGAAGGCGGCTCGGTGACCGCAGGCAATGCGTCGGGCATCAATGACGGCGCTGCCGCCCTGGTGCTGATGAGCGCCGACGAAGCCAAGAAGCGCGGCATCCAGCCGCTGGCCAGGATCGTCTCATGGGCGACCACGGGCGTCGACCCGAAGGTCATGGGCATCGGCCCGGTGACGGCCTCGCAGGAAGCGCTGAAGAAGGCCGGCTGGACGGTCAAGGATCTCGACCTGGTCGAGGCCAACGAGGCGTTCGCGGCGCAGGCCGTGGCGGTCGGCAAGGAGCTCGGCCTCGACCCGGCCAAGCTCAACGTCAATGGCGGCGCCATTGCGCTCGGCCATCCGATCGGCGCCTCGGGCGCGCGCGTGCTGACGACGCTGCTCTACGAGATGCAGAAGCGCGACGCCAAGAAGGGCCTGGCGACGCTGTGCATCGGCGGCGGCATGGGCATCGCCATGTGCGTGGAACGCAGCTGAAATGATGTGCGTGGAACGCACCTGAAACGATCTGCGGAGGACACCTGAAGCGATCGGCGTCCGGCGCGATTGACGGTCAGCGACGCGGCCGCTGCGGCGGCATGCGATCGAAGCGCGCAAGCGCGGCGTCCAGCCTGTCCCACGGCTGGGCGCTCGCTATGTAGACAATCGTCGTCGGCACGAACCACGCCGATCATCAAGGCGTCCGGCGATGACGAAGATTGCGCCGGGAACCGTGCCGCTGCGAGGATGATCCGCACTCCGGCAGAAAACGCAGACAGCGGCTTCGCCGCTGTCTGCCATCAATTGGTAGAGCTTGACCGGTCCCGACAGGACGAGCGCCGCCTCCGCCAGCATGACATGGCACGAATGCCCGGTGCCGCTGTCGTACTGGCAATCGCGGCATTGACAGTAAAGCGACACCAGGGGGGCCGCGTCGCTGCGATAGCGCAGCTGTCCGCAGGCCCAGCGACCGGTGAGGGGAAGCTCGGGCATGGTTTCAAAGGCCGAGATCGCTCAGGCCCGGGTGATCGGCGGGTCGAGGACCAGGCGCAGGCCAATGGAACTTGCGGTCGGTCTCGCGCAGGGGCAGGTCGTTGATCGAGGCGATGCGCCGGCGCATCAGGCCGCGCTCGTCGAACTCCCAGTTCTCGTTGCCGTAGGAGCGGAACCAGCTGCCCGAATCGTCGTGCCATTCGTACGCAAAGCGCACGGCGATGCGGTTGCCATCACAGGCCCACAGCTCCTTGATCAGGCGGTAATCGAGCTCCTTCGCCCACTTGCGCGCAAGGAAAGTCTTGATCGCCTCGCGGCCCTGGAAGAACTCGGCGCGATTGCGCCATGCGCTGTCGGCCGTGTAGGCGAGCGACACGCGCTCGGGGTCGCGGCTGTTCCAGGCGTCCTCGGCAGCGCGCGCCTTGGCCGCCGCCGTCTCGGGCGTGAACGGAGGCAACGGCGGGCGCGGCGCGTCGGTCATTGCAGAATCGGCGCCTGTTGTCCCTGGTTGACCAGGCGCCTGCCATCGCCCGGCCCAATCTCCATGAGTCTGGCACTGCCGGGCTCCACGGTGACGGCCTCGAAGAAGCGCGTCTGGCCCGGGTCAACGGTGATGATGAGTTCGGCGTTGGCCTGCGTGCCGTACGCCCGTATGTCGTACAGCTTGGGCACCAGATTCAGGCGCATCCAGCTCTGGCCGGGCAACCCTCCGAGGGCCTGTTGGCCCATGGTGATGTTGATCGGCGGCGCATCGGCTGGGGCAGGTCCACGCACCAGATAGACCGCGGCCTCGCCCGGGTTGGCTTGCGGGAAATTCGTGCCGTAGGCCTGCACCCAGGGCGATTGTTGGCCCGCGCAGCCCGTGAGCATGGACAGCGCCGCGACAACCAGAAGCTTCTTCATCCCCGACCTCCGGGGCGCAAAGTCGACTGATTCGGCGTCAGGCGCAAGCCGCTTGCGGCAAGGTGCGCAAGCGTGCAAGCGGCGAGAGCAGGATGACCAGGGTCGACAGCAGGAACGACACGGCGATCAGCAGCAGCGCGGTCTGCCAGCCGGCCTGCGCCGCGACCAGCCCGCCGGCCAGAGCACCCAGCGGCCGCACGCCATAGATGGCGGTCTGCACCGTGGCGTTGACGCGGCCCAGCAGCGGCGCCGGCGTCACCAACTGGCGCACCGTGGTCTGGCAGATCAGCCACATCATCGGGCCGAACCCGACGAGGAAGTGGCCTGCGGCTGCCAGGGCGAAGCCGTGCCCTGCCGGCGCGGCGAGAAAGCTGCAGGCCGCAATCACGGAGATCGCCGGACCGAAGATCAGGATGGCCAGCGGCGGCAGGCGCCGTGCGGCAATCGGAGCCGCCACCGCACCCAGGATCAGGCCGGCGCCATAGGCCGACTGCGCCAGCCCCATGCCGGCCGGGTCGAGCCCGAGCGGTCCCAGCGCCAGCGGCGCCCAGATCGCGAGCAGGGCGAAGAAGGCGAAGTTCCAGAAGATCGCGCACAGGCTGATGCCGCGCAGCAGCTGGTGACGCACGACGAAGCGGGCGCCTGCCTCGATGGCAGCGACAAAAGACGCCCGGTCGGACTCGGACTGCGGCGCCGGCGCCTTGGGCAGCGCCAGGATGCAGGCGAGTGCCAGGGCAGCGCCGAGCGCCGCCAGCCCGTACCCCCAAGTCGGCGACAGGAGCTGGGCGAGCAGGCCAGCCACGAACGGCGCGGCGAGGCTCACGATGGCCCGGGCGAGCTCGAGCCGCGCGTTGGAGCGCGGCAGGTCCGACGACGGTACCAGGCTGGGTAGGAGGGAAACCGACGTGAGGGCGTAGACGACCGTTCCAGCCGCACCGACGAAGGCGGCGACGCCGAGCAGCAGGGAGAGGTCGGCGGCGGCCGCGATCACGGCAACGATCGAGGCGGTGAGGCCAAGGCCCAGTCCGACGATCAGCAGCGTGCGGCGTGGTGCCCGGTCGATCCACGCGCCGGCCGGCAAGGAGATCAGCAGCCAGGCTGCACTTTGGCAGGCCACCAGCAGGCCGAGTACGTCGGGTCCGGCGCCCAGCACGAGGGTCGCGGTGAGCGGAAGGGTAGCGAGCGCCAGCTGGTCGGCGGCGTGGGTCCCGGCAGCGGCGCCGAGCAGGGCAGTGAAGGGTTTCATGGCGACGGTTCTATGACCGCTGCCCCGCGGCTCGTTATCCGCCACCGTCGGCGAATTCGTCGCGCTTGCCGGCAACCCCACAGAACCGGATAGAGTAGGGCGGCTGCATTGGAAACCGATGGGAGGACATAATGGCCGGACGTGTTGCTGTCGTGACGGGTGGGACCCGAGGCATTGGCGCCGCCGTATCGCGCATGCTGAAGGACAAGGGCTACACGGTCGCCGCCACCTATGCCGGCAACGACGCGGCTGCCCAGAAATTCAAGGCGGAGACCGGGATCAGCGTCTACAAGTTCGACGTCGGCGATTTCGCCGCCTGTCAGACGGTGGTCGCCCAGATCGAGAAGGACCTCGGGCCTGTCGATGTCCTGGTCAACAATGCCGGCATCACCCGCGATTCGACGATGCGCCGCCTCACCCGCGACATGTGGGATGCCGTGATCGACACCAATCTCGGCTCCTGCTTCAACATGTCGAAGGCGGTGTGGGACGGCATGAACACGCGTGGCTTCGGCCGGATCGTCAACATCGGCTCGATCAACGGCCAGGGCGGCCAGTACGGTCAGGTCAACTACGCCGCCGCCAAGTCGGGCATCCACGGCTTCACCAAGGCGCTGGCCCAGGAGGGCGCCGCCAAGGGCATCACCGTCAACGCCGTAGCGCCGGGCTATACCGAGACCGACATGGTGGCTGCCGTGCCGGCCAATGTGCTGGAGAAGATCGTCGCCAAGATCCCGGTCGGACGCCTCGGCAAGGCCGACGAGATCGCCCGCGGCGTGATGTTCCTGGTGGCGGACGACGCCGGCTTCATCACCGGCTCGACCCTGTCGATCAACGGCGGCCAGCACATGTATTGATGATCATTCTCCTCCCCAGCTTCGCTGGTACAGGTGTCCGCGTCCTCGCGGACGGAGGGGGCATGATTCATGTTGGGAGCGCGCCACTCCCATTGCGCTCATGGAATGTGGGATCAACAACAAGTGCGCCAACGGAGTGGCGCGCTCCCAGCAAATACCCCGCCCTCGCCGTATGAAGGCGACACCTCCCCAGCTTCGCTGGGAAGGCGGGCAAGAGGAACCTTCGATGGCCAAGCTCACCGAGTACAAGGACATGAAGCCGCGCGCCAGGACCGTCGTCGACGGCATCGCGGCGGCGCGCGGGGTCGATCCGTCGGCCATCAACAATGTCTGGAAGGCGCTGGCGCGCCATCCTGCCGTGATGGAGCAGTTCGCCGCCGAGATGAAGGCGGCCTTCGCGCCGGGCAAGCTAGATCCGCTGACCAAGGAGCTGATCTACCTCGCGGTCAGCGTCACCAACCAATGCGACTACTGCATCGCCTCGCACGGCGCCATGGCGCGCCGCAAGGGCATGACCGAGGAAATGCACGAGGAGTTCATGGCGGTCGTGCTGGCGGCGCAGAAGGGCAACAAGATCGCCACCGCCTATCGCGTTCCGGTCGACGCCGCGTTCGAGGAGCAATGACGTGAACGATTTCAAGTCACCCGCCTGGGACGCCAACCTCTATCTCAAGTTCGCCGACAGCCGCATGCGGCCGGCCCTCGACTTGATGGGCCGGCTCGATCCGGCAAACGCCGTCCGGCCGGGGCATGCGATCTACGATCTCGGCTGCGGCGCCGGCAACATCAGCCGTGTCCTCGCCGAGCGCTTCCCGCAGGCGCCGGTGATCGGCATCGATTCGTCGGAGGACATGCTGGCCAAGGCGCGCAGCCAGAGCGCCGATCCACGCATCAGCTTCAGCAAAGGCGATTTGACGCGCTTCGAGCCCACTCTGCCGCCGTCGATCCTCTACAGCAACGCGGCGTACCAATGGGTCGAAGGCCATATCGACTACTTCCCTGGCCTCCTGAAGTTGCTGCCGTCGGGCGGCCAGCTCGCCATCCAGATGCCGCGCAACCACGAGGCGCCTTCGCACGCCCTGATGCGCACCGCGGCCGAAGCCGGACGGTGGCGCGACAAGATCGCGAAGGTGAAGGGCATCCGCACGGTGCACGATCCGGCGCGCTACTTCGACGCGCTGAAGCCCCTGTGCTCGGACCTGGAGATCTGGGAGACAATCTACCAGCAGACCCTCACCGGCAAGGATCCGGTGGCGCAATACACGGCCGGGACCGGGTTGCGGCCTTACATGCAGGTGCTCGACGAAG
Source organism: Reyranella sp. (assembly GCF_050185545.1). Lineage (GTDB taxonomy): Bacteria > Pseudomonadota > Alphaproteobacteria > Reyranellales > Reyranellaceae > Reyranella. The sequence goes on from NZ_JBFWZI010000026.1 coordinate 26,628, forward strand.
GCGAACGCGCCGGTTTCTACGACGCCTACTGCAAGCTGCTCGCCGAGGCCTATCCGACCCGGCCCGACGGCATCACGCTCTTCCCGTTCCGTCGGCTGTTCATCGTCGCGCGCCGCGCATGATCCGGCGCCTGCTCGCCGCCGTTGTCCTGCTGGTCGCCGTCTGGCGGGTCCCGGCAGGTCTCGCGGCGCCGCAGGCCATGGTGGCGGCGGCCCATCCGCTCGCCGTCGAGGCCGGCCTCGAGATGCTGCGCCGAGGCGGCACCGCGCTCGACGCGGCCATCGCCGTGCAGATGGTGCTGGGCGTGGTCGAGCCGCATGCCTCGGGAATCGGGGGCGGCGGCTTTCTGCTGCATTACGATGCCGCGAGCGGTGCAATCACCGTCCATGACGGCCGCGAGACGGCGCCGGCCGGCGCCACGGCGACGATGTTCCTTGCTGCCGACGGCAAGCCGTTCGATTTCGCCGAGGCCGTGGCGTCGGGCTTCGCGGTCGGCGTGCCGGGTCTGCTCGCCATGCTGGAGCAGGCGCACAGGGAGCACGGCAGGCTCGCCTGGCGCGACCTCTTCGCGCCGGCCATCGATGCCGCTCGCGCCGGCTTTCCCGCGCCGCCCCGTCTGGTGCAGTGGCTCGGCCGCCTGCCGAAGCTCGCCGACGAGCCCGGCATCCGCGCGGTATACTTCAACCCCGATGGCTCGGCGAAGCGGCTGGGCGAGAGGGTGACCAACCCGGCGCTCGCCGCGACCATGCGGCTGATCGCCGACCAGGGGCCGAGCGCCGTGCTCGAAGGCGACATCGCGCGCGAGATCGTCGAGCGGGTGCGTACCCATGTCCGCCCCGGCACGCTGTCGCTCGCCGACCTCGCCGGCTACCGGCCCGTCAAGCGCGAGGTGCTGTGCGGCCCGTATCGCCGCTGGACGGTCTGCGGCATGCCGCCGCCGTCCTCCGGCGGCATCGCCGTGCTGCAGATCCTGAAGCTCCTGGAGCCGTTCGACATCTGGAACGACGCCCCCGACAGCCTGCGGGCCGTGCACCTGATCGCCGAGGCGAGCCGTCTCGCCTTCGCCGACCGTGCGCGTTATGTCGCCGATCCCGCCTTCGTTGCCGTTCCGGTGGCGGGCATGCTGTCGGAAGTCTATCTCGACCAGCGCCGGACGCTGATGTCGCCCATCCGCAGCATGGGCGACGTCGAGCCGGGCCTTCCGCCGGGCTATGTCGAGCGTGGAACCAGCCACGTCAGCATCGTCGACCGGATGGGCAACGCCGTCACCTTCACGACGACGATCGAGGCGCCATTCGGCGCCCGGATGATGGTGCGGGGATTCCTGCTCAATAACGAGCTCACCGACTTCGCGGCGCGACCGGCGATCGCCGGCCGACTGGTTGCCAACCGGGTGCAGCCCGGCAAGCGGCCACGCTCGTCGATGTCGCCGACCTTCGTCTTCGACGGCGATCGCAGGCTGCTGGCGGCGCTGGGCTCGGCCGGCGGCGCGCGCATCATCGGCGACACCGTGCAGGCGGTGATCGGGCTGCTCGACTGGAATCTGTCGATGCAGCAGGCGGTCGCCCTGCCGCGTGTCATCAACGTCAACGGGGTGACCGAGCTGGAGGCCGAAACGCCTCTTTCCGGCCACGCCGATGCCTTGCGCGCGCTCGGTCATCGGGTACAAGTCCGCCGGCACGAGGGCGGGTTGTCCGGCGTGCGCCGGGTGGACGACGGGTGGGAGGGTGCCGCCGATCCCCGGCGAGATGGCGCGGCCAAAGGAGAGTAGTCGGTTGACACAGAAGAAGCGGCCCAGCGTGCTGCTCCGCGCCGGCGAGGATCGCCGCGTACGCGCCGGGCATCCCTGGGTGTTCTCCAACGAGATCCTGATGGACGCCGCGACGCGTGCCCTGCCGCCGGGCTCGCTCGCCGTCTTGCGCGCGCCGGGCGGCGAGGCGCTTGGGTTGGTCACCTTCAATCCGCATTCGCTGATCGCCGCACGCGTGCTGTCGACCAATCCCGAAGCCGCGGTCGATGCGCTGTTCCTCGGCCGGCGGCTCGCCCGGGCTGTCGCCCTGCGCGATCGCCTGATCGGCGTGCCATACTATCGCCTGATCCATGCCGAGGCCGACGGCCTGCCGGGCGTCATTGTCGACCGCTTCGGCGATGCGCTGGTCGTCCAGGTCAACACCGCGGGCATGGAGGCGCTGACCCCGGTGCTGCTCGAAGCGCTGGAGGCCGAGCTCGCGCCGCGCACGATCGTGCTCAAGAACGATTCGCCGGTGCGCGAGCTCGAAGGCCTGAAGCGCGACGTATCGGTCGCCAGGGGCGACGCCTCCGGCACCGTCGAGCTGATCGAGAACGACGCGCGCTTCGTCGCCGATCTGTCGGGCGGGCAGAAGACGGGCTGGTTCTACGACCAGCGCGACAACCGGCGTTTCGTGGCGGGGCTCGCCGCGGACGGGCGCGTGCTCGACGTCTACAGCTACAGCGGCGGCTTCGGCGTGCTGGCGGCCAAGCGCGGGGCCCGCTCGGTGATCTGCGTCGATCGTTCGCAGCCGGCGCTCGAGGCCGCCAGGACGGCGGCCGGCCTGAACGACGTCACGACGACGATGTCGTTCGAGAAGGGCGATGCGTTCGATGCCCTGGAGGCGCAGCAGGCGCGCAGCTTCGACGTGGTGATCTGCGATCCGCCGGCCTTCGTGAAGAGCCGCAAGGATCTCAAGAGCGGCGCCCAGGGCTATCGCAAGCTGGTGCGCCTGGCGGCGCCGGCGGTGGCTCGGGGAGGCTTCCTGTTCGTCGCCTCGTGCTCGCATCTGGTCGATCCGCCGCTGTTCGCCGAGCAGGTGCGGCGCGGCCTGCGCGACGCCGAGCGCAGCGGCCGCATCCTGCTGAGCTCGGGCGCGGCGCTCGATCATCCGGTGCATCCGGCGCTGCCCGAATCGGCCTACCTCAAGGCGCTCACCCTGCAGCTCGATTAAGCCATGCTGCGACCCGGCCCGCGCAACCTCATCACCGACGTCGACGGCATCCTGGTCGGCAATGCCGAGGACCAGCGCCTGCGCTCCGGCGTCAGCGTGGTGCTGTGCGAGGAGCCGTCGATGGCGTCGGTCGACGTGCGCGGCGGCGCGCCGGGTACGCGCGACACCGACCTGCTCGATCCGTCGTGCCGGGTCGATCGGGTCGACGCGATCTGTCTCAGCGGCGGCTCGGCGTTCGGGCTGTCATCGACCGACGGCGTGATGCGCTGGCTGCGCGAGCGCAGCCGTGGCGTTGCCATTGCCGACATCATCGTACCGATCGTGCCGACGGCGATCCTGTTCGACCTGCTGAACGGCGGCGACAAGGGCTGGGACTGGCCGCCCTATCGCGAGCTGGCCTATCGGGCGACGGGCAACGCCGGCCGCGATTTCGAGCTCGGCAATGCGGGCGCGGGACTGGGCGCCAAGGCCGGCAACCTGAAGGGCGGGCTCGGCAGCGCGTCGGCCGTCGATCCGGCGAGCGGCCTGCAGGTCGGCGCGCTGGTCGCGGTCAACGCCCGCGGCTACACGACCATGGGCGACATGGCGCAGTTCTGGGCGTGGCCGGTCGAGCAGGACGGCGAGTTCGGCGGCCTGCCGCCGCCGCCGCGCGGTCTCGGCCTGCCGGTCTCGCACGATCGCGCCGACCTGACGCACGATCCGGCCGACCTGGCGCGCAGCGACCCGCGCGCCAACACCACCATCGCCGTGGTGGCGACCAATGCGCGCCTCGACAAGGCGTCGGCTGAGCGGCTGGCGGTGATGGCGCAAGACGGGCTGGCGCGCTCGATCCGTCCCGTCCATACGCCGCAGGACGGCGACACGGTCTTCTCGATCGCCACCGGCAGGCGCGACCTGGCGAGCGATCCGCTGGCGCTGGCCGAGCTCGGCACGCTCGCCGCCGACTGTCTCGCCCGCGCGGTGGCGCGCGGCGTCTACAGCGCCGGCACGCTCGGGGCGGCGCGCGGCTGGCGGGACGTGTTCGGCCGCTGATAGACTTGTTCACTCAGCAACGGAGGTTTCCGTGAACTCAGTTTCCCGTCGTCGGCTTCTTGGCGCCTCGGCCACACTCGCCTCCCTGTCGGTGCTCGGCGAGGCCGCCTGGGCCCAGGCCAAGGACCGACTGGTGATCGGCCTGTCGCTCGAGCCGCCGGTGCTCGACCCGACCAAGAACGCCGCTGCCGCCATCCGCGAGGTGACGACGCCCAGCATTTACGAGAGCCTCGGCCGCATCGATCGCACCGGCGCCATCGGCCCCGGTCTCGCCGAGAGCTGGAGCATCTCCGAGGACGGCAAGGAGTACGTCTTCAAGCTGCGCCAGGGGGTGAAGTTCCACGACGGCGAGCCGCTCGATGCCTCGGTGGTGAAATTCTCGCTCGACCGGCTGTTCGCGCCCAATTCGACGGTTCCGGCGAAGTCGCTCTACACCGACATCGAGAAGGTCGAGGTGGTCGATCCGTCGACCGTCAAGATCACCCTGAAGTCGCCCAACTCTTTCCTGCTCTACAGCCTCTCGCTGGGCGATGCCGGCATCATGCATCCCAAGTCGGCGCCGACCAACGATAAGCATCCGATCGGCACCGGCCCGTTCATGTTCAAGGAGCGTAAGGAGGGCGATTCGATCACCCTGGTGCGCTCGCCCACCTGGCGCGATCCGGCTTCGATCAAGCTCAACACCGTGATCTTCAAGATCGTCAAGGACCCGTCGGCGCAGGTGAGCGCGCTGCTGGCCGGCGACGTCGACGCGTTCCCCGGGTTCCAGGCGCCCGAGCTGGTCGATCGCCTGCGCAAGGATCCGCGCTTCGTCGTGGTCGTGGGCACCACCGAGGGCGAGGTCATCCTGGCGACCAACAACGGCAAGAAGCCGTTCGACAATCCCAAGGTGCGCCAGGCGATTGCGCACGCCATCAACCGCGACGAGCTGATCTCGGCCGAGTCGGGTTTCGGCACGCCAATCGGCAGCCACTTCGCGCCCCACAACAAGGCCTACGTCGATCTCACCAAGACCTATCCGTTCGACATCGCCAAGGCCAAGGCGCTGCTCGCCGAGGCGGGCTACCCCAACGGCTTCGAGGCCAGCCTGAAGCTGCCGCCGGTCGGTTACGCGCAGCGCGCCGGCGAGGTGATCGCGAGCCAGCTCGGCAAGATCGGCATCAAGGTGGCGATCACCCAGCTGCAGTGGCCGCAGTGGCTCTCCGAGGTGTTCAAGGAGCGCAATTACGATCTCACCATCGTCGCCCACACCGAGGCCAACGATCTCGATCGCTATGGCCGCGACGGCTATTACTGGGCCTACAATTCGCCGGAGTTCAAGGCCAAGTGGCGCGAGGTGGTGAGCGCCACCGACTTCGCCAAGCGCGACGAGCTCCTGAAGGACGCCCAGCGCATCATCGCCAGGGACGCCGTCAACGGCTTCCTCTGGCAGCTCGCCAAGATCGGCGTGTGGCGCAAGGATCTGGTCGGTATGTGGGAGAACTCACCGACCCCGCAGGTCGACCTGACGGGCGTGCATTGGAAGTAGATTCTTTTCTCCTCCCCCGTAATCGGGGGAGGTGCCCCGTCATACGGGGCGGAGGGGTCATGATCATCGCTGGGAGCGCGCCACTCCCGTGGCGCTCATGGGCCGTGCGATCAAACAAGAAGAGCGCCACGGGAGTGGCGCGCTCCCGGCCATGACCCCTCCGTCGCCGTATGACGGCGACACCTCCCCAGCGGAGCTGGGGAGGAGAACGCGAAGCGAATAGAGTGCTCGACTTCCTCTCACGGCGACTCGCCGCGGCGCTGGTGACGCTGGTGCTGGCGACGGTCGTGGTGTTCGCCGTGGTCGAGGTGCTGCCGGGGGATCCGGCGCTGGTCATGCTGGGCACCGACGCGCGGCCGGATACGCTGGCGGCGCTGCGCGCCAGGTATGGCTTCGACCAGCCGCTGGTCGTCCGATACGTCCAATGGATCGGCGGCCTGCTGACCTTCGATCTCGGCAGCAGCCACGCCTACGGCACGTCGGTCGCCAAGCTGATCGGCGATCGCCTGCTGGTGACCCTGCCGCTCGGCGCGCTGGCGCTTTCCTGGGCCGTGCTGGTCGCCATTCCGCTGGGCGTGTTTGCCGCCTGGAAGCATGGCCGGCCGGGCGACTGGGGCGTCATGGGCTTCACCCAGATCGGCATCTCGGTGCCGAATTTCTGGTTCGGCATCGTGCTGGTGCTGCTGTTCGCCGTGACCTGGCAGTTCTTCCCCGCCGGCGGCTTTCCCGGCTGGAGGCAGGATCCGGTGAAGTCCCTGCATTCCCTGGTCCTGCCGGCCCTGTCATTGTCGCTGGGCGAGATCGCCATCCTGACGCGCGTCACCCGCTCCTCGATGCTCGATACGCTGCGCGAGGACTACGTGCGCACTGCGCGCGCCAAGGGGGCGCCTGAGCGGACCGTCCTGTTCCGCCATGCCTTGCGCAATGCGCTCGTCCCCGTTACCACCGTGGCCGGCCTGATCGCCGGATTCCTGATCGCCGGCGCCGTCATCATCGAAAGCGTCTTCCGCCTGCCCGGCATCGGCCAGCTGGTCTACGATTCGATCAACAATCGCGACCTCGTCGTGATCAAGAACGTGGTCGTGCTGTTCACCATCCTGGTGCTGTCGGTCAACCTGCTGGTCGACGTCGCCTACGCCGTGCTCGATCCGCGGCCGCGCGTGGCCACGTGAGTGGCTTCCTCGCCCGCGCCTGGCGTCATGTCGGCTTCCAGATCGGCGCCGTGCTGCTGCTGCTGTTCGTCGGCACCGCGCTCGTGTCGATCTTCTGGACGCCGCATGCGGTCGACGCCCTGCAGATGCGGCTCAAGCTGCAGCCCGCGTCAGCCGCCTTTCCGCTGGGTACCGATCATCTCGGCCGCGATGTGCTGTCGCGCATCATGGTGGGGGCGCAGACCTCGATCACGGTCGGGCTGATCGCCGTCGCCATCGGCATGACCGGTGGGGTGGCGCTCGGCGCCTGGGCGGCAGCGCGCGGCGGCTGGGTCGATGAGGCGCTGTCGCGCCTGTCCGACCTGATCTTCGCCTTTCCCGCCGTGCTGATCGCCATCCTGATCACCTCGGTGCTGGGCGCCAGCGCGCAGAACGCCATCCTGGCCATCGCCATCTTCAACGTGCCGGTGTTCGCCCGCGTGACGCGCGGCGCGGCGCTGTCGATGTGGGGGCGCGATTTCATCCGGGCGGCGACGGCGATGGGGCAGGGACCGCTCGGCATCACCGTTCGCCACGTGATGCCCAACATCGCCAGCGTGCTGATCGTCCAGGCGACCATCCAGTTCGCCGTCGCCATCCTGGCCGAGGCGGGCCTGTCCTATCTCGGGCTGGGCGCGCAGCCGCCAATCCCGTCGTGGGGCCGCATGCTGCGCGACGCCCAGACCTACGTCTTCCAGGCGCCCGAGCTCGCCATCTGGCCGGGCCTCGCCATTGCGCTCGCCGTGCTCGGCCTCAACATGCTGGGCGACGGACTGCGCGACCTGCTCGACCCGCGCCTGCGCCTGCTGAGGGTCGGATAGGTCAGGCGACCTGCGGAAGCTCGGCGTCCTTCTTCGGGATGAGATCGTAGGGCAGCGCGAAGCCGGGCGTGGCCATCAGCCGGTCGCGCCAGGCACGGGCATGCGGGCGATTGTCGAGCGAGAGGCCACCTTCGGCCATGAATACCATGCGGCCCCAGCAGCCGATATCGGCGATCGTGCAGTGATCGCCGACCAGCCACTGCCGTCCCGCCAGGCTGCGGTCGATCACGTCCAGCGCGGCCTCTGCGCCGGGCACGAAGAAATCCATGACCGCGGGGTCGACCTTGCGGAAGCGATGGAAGTGGCGGACCCGCGCCACGTTGACGATGGCGTCGTTCTCCCAGGCGAGCCATTCGCGCGCCCGCCAGCGATCCTGCTCGGTGGCCGCCTCGAAATGCCCCGTCGTGCGGGCCAGGTAGTCGAGAATCACGTTGGACATCACCAGCGTCAGCCCGCGGTGCTGCAGCACCGGCACCTGGCCGTAGCGGTTGATCGCGAGATGCGCCGGCTCCTTCTGCACCCCGTTCTTGAGATTGACCGTGCGGAAGGAGAAGGGCAGGCCGGCCAAAGCCAGGAACAGCATCGGCTTGTAGGTCGAGCTGGAGGTGAAGCTGCCATGCAGCACAAGGCGGTCGTCGTCGGCCATGGGGTCTCCGTTTCATTTCCTCCCCACGAAGTAGGGAGGTGTCCGCGTCTTCGCGGACAGAGGGATCATGGTCATGCGGACCGCGGGCGTCTCGCCCGCTCACGATCTTGAGCGGGCGGGACGCCCGCGGTCCAAGAAGACCATGACCCCTCCGTCGCGTAAGGCGCGACACCTCCCCAGCGAAGCTGGGGAGGAGAATCATAGCTTGCCGCGCTCCGTCCGGCCTGCCTAACTCACCCCATGACCGACGAACGCTACACCGTCATCCTGGGCGACCGGCGCTATGCCGTGCATCGCAAATGGGCCAGGCTTCCCGACCGCCAAGACTTCGGCTTCATCTCCGATCTCATGGTCGATGCCGATGGTCTCGTGCACGTCGCCCAGCGCGGCACCGACCGGCCGATCCTGGTGTTCGATCGCACGGGGTGCCTCGCCGGCGTGTGGGGCGAGGGCGTGCTGGCTGAGCCGCATTACATCAACGCCGCGCTCGACAACTCCATTCTCGTCGCGGATCGCGATGCTCATCAGGTCCTGCGCTTTGATCGATCCGGCAAACTCGTCCAGGCGCTGGGCAAGCGGCACTGGCCGTCGCTCGACGCGCCGTTCAACCATCCGACAGCGGCGGCCCAGGCCGCCGATGGCGAGATCTACGTGGCCGACGGTTACGGGAACTCGAACGTCCATCGCTTCGCCGCCGACGGCACCCTGATCGCCACCTGGGGAGGCCCTGGCACCGGGCCAGGCGCCTTCACCACGCCGCACGCCATCTGGGTCGACCGCTTCGGCAAGGTGCTGGTCGGCGATCGCGAGAACAACCGCGTGCAGGTGTTCGATCGCGACGGGACCTTTCTCGCCGCATGGGGTGATTTCTATCATCCGATGCAGATCTGGGTGGACGATCGGGACATGGTGTTCGTCACCGACCAGATCCCGCGCATCAGCCTGCTCGATCGCGATGGTCGGCTGGTCGGCCGCTGTCGCGGCGCGATCAACGGCGCGCACGGCCTCGGCGGCGATGCCCACGGCAACCTCTATCTCGCCGAGTTGCCGCCGCAGGAAATCACCAAGCTCGAACGCCTGACCTGACGGTTGCGCGCCTGCTATCGGGCGACCAGCAGGACCGGCACGGGCAGCGATTGCACGAGGGCAAGCATGCGGGTGCCGAGAAACTTGGCCTCGCCATGGCGGAGCGACGCGCCGAGCACCACTAGGTCATAGCGGCCGCGGCGCACGGCGCGGCGGATCTCGATGTCGGGCCGCAGGTTGGTGGCGGTGAGGCCTCTGACGGCAACGCCGCCGCGCTTGCCGAGGCGATGCGCCTCGACCAGCACCGACATGCCGGCGCGACGGGGGCGACCGCCGGAAATCAACGTGTTCTCGCGCGGATCGAAGACGTGCAGCGCCGTCAGGGCACCGCGCGTCGCACCGGCCAAGGTCAGGGCTATTTCGGTCGCCAGCCGGGTATCTGCCCTGCCGTCGGCCGGCACGAGGATGTTGAGCGGGGTGCCGGGCGAGATCGGCCGGGAGGCCGCGTTCATCACGATGACAACCGGCCCGTCGAATGCGTCCACCAGGCCGTGCAACGGCTCCTCGAAGCGCGGGCCGGCGGCGGACAGGGGTTGGCTCACGCCGACAAAGGCGATGTCGTAGCCCTTGGCTATCTCCTTCACGAGGGCATCGCCCGATGCGGCGCGCGCCTGCACGAGCGCGTGCGGCGCCGAGGCTGCTCCGCCCGATGGCGGCGAGGACGAGGCTTCGGAACCATTCACGGAGGCCGACCGGGCGGCGGCGAGCCATCGCTCGTGGCTCGCGAGGACCGTGGACTGGGTACCCGCATCGCCGGGTGCTTCCAGCAGCGTCGTCAGCACGTTCTGGCGGGCGGCGAACAGGCCGGCAACGGACGCCATCAGCTCGCCGTTGGGGCTTGCATCGACATGCACCAGCGCCCGCTCCATATGCGGCAGGGCCTGCCGGCGCTCGGCCTCCTCGTTGTCGAGCCGGCGTGTTTCCTCCTCGCGCAGCGGGACCCTTGCCATCATCCAGCGCAGCGTCGGCGGCATGATCATGGTCGTGACCACCGCCATGGCGACGATCATGGTGTAGAGCTGGCCGCTCAGCGCGCCAATCGACAGGCCGATGCTGGCAATGATGACCTCTGTCGATCCGCGCGCGTTCAGCCCCGTCGCCAGCGCCAGGGATTCGATCACGGTCAATCCGCCGATGCGGCCGCCGGCCAGGGCACCGAGAAACTTGCCGACGCTGGCGACCGCGATGATGGCCAGGGTGAACATCAACAGGGTCGGGTCGAGCAGGGTCCGCAAATCCATGCCCAGGCCGGCCACCGCGAAGAAGACCGGGCTGAAGAAGGCAATGATGAAGCCGCGCAGCTGGTTCTCGATGTGCTCGGTGAGAAAGGGCGACTGGCCGATCAGGATGCCGGCCACGAAGGCGCCCAGCGCGGCATGCACGCCGATCAGGTCAGTGGTGAGCGCCATGGCGAACATGACGATCAGGATGGCGCTGATCACCGGCATCTCGATCGCCATGTTGTCGTTGCACCACAGGATGATGCGCGCGACGATCCGCCGTCCCACCATGAAGCTCGCGACCAGGAACAGGCCGGTGAAGGCGAGGCTGGTGCCGACGTCGCGGAAATCGATCACGCCGTCCGCGGCGATGCCCGTGATGATGGCGATGATGATCCACGCCAGCGTGTCGTCGAGGATCGCGGTGGCGAGGATGAGCTGCCCCAGGTCGCGCCGGATGGCGCCGATCTCCATCAGCACCATGGCCACGATCTTGACCGACGAGATGGAGAGCGCGGTGCCGAGGAACAGCGCCGTCACCAGCCGTTCGACCTGCGAGGGGATCAGCGCCGGCGGCAGGGCGTAGGCGAGCCCCACGCCGCAGGCGAAGGGAACGGCAATGCCGAACACCGAGCCCGAGACTACGGCCAACCGCTTTCGGTTGATCTGCGAGAGGTCGGTCTCCATGCCGGTGAGCAGCAGCAGGAGCATGATGCCGACCTGCGATACCGCATTGATCATCGCCTTGAGGGTCGGCGTGTCGGGGAACACGAGGTGGTGAAGGCCCGGCAGCAAGGCGCCGAATACCGACGGGCCGAGCAGCACGCCGGCCAGCAACTGGCCGAAGATGGCGGGCTGGCCGATGCGGGCCATCACCTCGCCCATCAGGCGGCCGACCAGCAGCAGCAGGATCAATTGCGCGACGAAGATTGCCGTCGTGTGGTCTGCTGCCACGCCCGTCCCCCCGGATCGATCCGTTGAATGTCTATAGGCGGTGGCGCGGACGGTCCGCAACGATGGACGTGGGGCGCAATGGACGTAGGGCCCAAGTCGTGCTGACCTTGTGGTCCGGCGGAGGAGAGTGCGTATGGACAAGACGACGATCGAATTGCTGGCGCGCCGCGCCGGCCTCGCCAAGGCGTTGGCGGAATTCCCGGAGGACGTGGCGGTCGCGGCGAAGCAGGCCGAAAGCGCGGTCGCCAAGGTCAAGAAGTGCACCGATCCGCGGGCGGAACCTTGGCCGCCGATGCGCGCGGGGAGCGGGCTGTGAGGGACGGCGCGCTCTCCGAGCTGCCCTGGCTCACCGCCGCGGACGCCGCGCGCGCGATCGCGGCCCGGGAATTGTCACCGGTCGCGCTGGTTACGGCGCTGATCGAGCGCATCGCCAGGCTCGATCCCAAGCTCAACGTTTTCCTTCGCTTCGACGGCGCGGCCGCGCTGCAGGCGGCGCGGCAGGCCGAGTCCGAGGCGATGGCCGGCCGGCTGCGCGGGCCGCTGCACGGCGTGCCGGTCGGCATCAAGGACATCATCGACGTCGCCGGCCTGCCGACGACCTGCCATTCCAAGATCCTCGACGGCAGCGTGGCCGCGGCGGACGCGGTCTGCGTCCAGAAGCTGCGCGGCGCCGGCGCCATCGTGCTGGGCAAGCTCGCGACGCACGAGTTCGCCATCGGCGGGCCGAGCTTCGACCTGCCGTGGCCGCCGGCGCGCAATCCGTGGAACACCGACCATCATCCCGGCGGCTCCTCGTCGGGCTCGGGCTCGGGTATCGCCGCTGGCCTGTTTCCCATGGCGCTGGGCTCCGATACCGGCGGCAGCGTGCGCAATCCGGCGAGCTGCTGCGGCATCGTCGGCCTGAAGCCGACCTATGGGCTGGTGTCGCGCCGCGGCGTCTTCCCGCTCTCCTTCACGCTCGACCATGTCGGCCCGATGACCCGGACCGTGACCGACAACGCGCTGATGCTGGAGACTCTTGCCGGCCACGATCCGCACGACCCCGGCAGCGCCGCCGTCCCTTACGGTCATTACGCGGCCGCTCTCGACCGGCCGGTGCACGGCCTGCGCGTCGGGTTCGTCCAGCATTTCCACATGGTCGACCTTCCGGCCGAGCCCGAGGTGACGGCGGCGCTCGAGCACGTCGCGCGCACCCTGCAGCTCGAGGGTATGGAGGTGCGCGAGGTCAAGCTGCCCTCGCTCGACGAGTTCCGCGCCATCAACCGCGTGATCCTGCAGAGCGAGGCCTGGGCGATCCACGAGAAGTGGCTGCAGCAACGGCCCGGCGACTACGGGCAACTCGCCCGGCGCCAGCTCATGACCGGCGCGTTCTTCACTGCTGGCGACTATGCGCATGCTGCGCGTCGCCGGCTCGAGATGATCGCCGAGGTCGAGGCGGTGCTGCGCGAGGTCGATATCCTGCTGTGCGCCAGCTCGATGGACCCGGCCTGCCGCATCGACCGCCCGGCCGATCTCGAGCGCACCTATCCGCGCCAGGCACGCACGCCGTTCAACGTCACCGGCCATCCCGCCCTCGCCATGATGGCCGGCCTGTCGGCCGACGGCCTGCCGCTCTCGGTGCAGTTCGCCGGCCACTACTTCGACGAGGCGACGGTGCTGCAGGTCGCGCGGGCCTGGGAACGGGCCTCCGGGGTCGACGGCAAGCATCCACCGATTCTGTAGTCGGTCATGGGTCTTCCGGACCGCGGGCGTCCCGCCCGCTCATGAGCTTGATGAAGGCGCGTTCGGCTTCGCCGAGCCGCGCCATGAGCGGGCGGGACGCCCGCGGTCCGCATGAGGCATGGCCGCTCTCTCGGCGCAAGGGTGACACTTCCCTGCAAAGATGATGTACACCGGAGTCCAAACTCATGACCGACATCGCCTCGCACCGCGGCGGCGCCCTCCTGTGGGCCGAGAACAGCCGGCTGGCCTTCGAGCAGACCGCGCGGCTGCCGGTCGAGCAGGTCGAGTTCGACGTCCACCCCTCGCGCGACGGCCGGCTGGTGGTGATCCACGACGCCACGCTGGAGCGCACGACCGACGGCACGGGCGCGGTGTGCCGGCACGACTGGGCCGATCTCTGCCGGCTCACCCTCAAGGGCAGCGGCGGCCAGCGCATGCTGCTGCTCGAGGAGGTGATCGAAATCTTCCGCCCGACCACGATCAATCTGCGCCTGGAGATCAAGGCCGGGCCCGAGCGGATCCCCTATCCCGGGCACACCGCGCGCATCGTGGCTGCCCTGGCGGCGTGGGGCGTCCTCGGGCGCACAGCACTGACCAGCTTCCAGCTCGGCACCGTGGCCGAGGCGCCGCGCCATGGCACGCCGATGACTCACGTGTGGCTGGTGACGCCCGACCTGCAGACCGACATCGGGCTCGATGCGGTGATCGGGCTGGCCCGCGCCCACGGCGTGCCCATGCTCGGCCTGCGCGGCAACAAGCTTGATGCCGCGACGGTCGCCCGGGTGCGCGAGGCCGGCCTCGGCATCGGCGGCTGGGCGTGCAACGATATGGTGTTGATCGGCAGGATGTTCGATCTCGGCGTCGACGTCTTCACCACCGACCGGCCCGACCTCGCCGTGGCGCGGCGCGCGGCATCCTAATCATCGAATTAGTTCTTATCGTCCAGGGCCGCTTGCCGAACGGACCGGCAGGCGCGACATATCGGCCATGAGCCGCAAGCAACTCCGTCTCGGCGCCTTCATGCGCCCGGTCAGCATCCATACCGCCGCCTGGCGCTACCCCGGCGGCACCCCCGATGCCAACTTCAACCTCGAGGCGCTGATCCGCTACGCCCAGACGCTGGAGCGCGGCAAGTTCGATGCCTTCTTCATGGCCGATCACCTGGCCGTGCTGAACATGCCCATGGAGGCGCTGAAGCGCAGCGCCACGGTGACGTCGTTCGATCCGCTGACGCTCCTGCCGGCGCTCGCCATGAAGACCGAGCGGCTCGGCCTTATCGCCACCGCCTCGACGACCTTCGAGCCGGCCTACACGATCGCCCGCCGTTTCGCCTCGCTCGATCACATTTCCGGCGGGCGCGCCGGTTGGAACCTGGTCACGACTTCGAACCCGGATGCCGCGTTGAATTTCGGCATGGACGAGCAGATGGAGCACGCCGAGCGCTACGCCCGGGCGCGCGAATTCTACGATGTCGTCACCGGCCTGTGGGATTCGTGGGCCGACGATGCCTTCATCCGCGATGTCGAGTCCGGCATCTACTTCGACCCGGCGCGCCTGCACGTGCTGAACCACAAGGGCAAGTACCTGAAGGTGCGCGGGCCGCTCAACATCGCGCGCCCCATCCAGGGTTGGCCGGTGATGGTGCAGGCCGGTGCGTCCGACGCCGGCCGCCAACTCGCCGCCGAGACCGCCGAGGTGGTGTTCGCCGCCGGCGGTCCGATCGAGGCGGGTCGCGCCTTCTATGCCGACGTGAAGAGCCGCGCGGCGAAGATCGGCCGCAACCCGGATCACATCAAGATCCTGCCCGGCGCCTTCACTATCGTCGGCGACTCGCTCGACGAGGCGAAGGAGAAGCGCGCCCTGCTCGACAGCCTGGTGAGCTACGACAGCGGCATCGCCGCGCTCTCGATCGCGGTCGGCCAGGACGCGCGCAAGTTCGACCCCGACGGGCCGCTGCCCGAGATCCCGGAGACCAATCAGAGCAAGAGCGGCCGCGAGCGGGTGATCGCGCTCGCCAGGCGCGAGAACCTGACGGTGCGCCAGATCGCCGGCCGGCTCGGCGGCTACGGCGGACTTGCCGTGATGGGCACGCCCAAGATGATCGCCGACCAGATGGAAGAGTGGCTTATGACCGAAGCCAGCGACGGCTTCAACGTCATGTTCCCCTACCTGCCGGGCGGACTCGACGACTTTGTCGACAAGGTCGTGCCGGAGCTGCAGCGGCGTGGCCTGTTCCGCACCGAGTACGAAGGCCGGACGATGCGCGAGAACCTCGGCCTGCCGCGACCGGAGAACCGCTTCTTCGCAGCGACGGCGAAGGCGGCGGAATGAGGCAGGGAATGACCACCAGACCGAGTTCGATCCGCAATCTCGCCTGGGCGGTGATCGGCGACGGGGCGGAGCCGCGCCACGTCTATCGCCGCGGCGTCGATCTGTTCCTGAGGGACGGCCGGATCGTCGAGATCACGCCCGCCGGGGCGCGACCACTGCAGGCGAACGAGCCGGCGCTCGACGGCAGCGGCATGCTGGCTCTGCCCGGCCTGATCAACATCCACAGTCATCCGACGACCGAGCCGGCCTACCGCGGCGTGCGCGAGGACCATGGCGTGCCCGAGCAGCACATGACCGGCCTGATCGAGCGCCTGCAGGCCTTCCGCCTGGACAATGACGGCCAGTCGGCTGCCGCCGTGATGTCCTATTCGGAGATGCTGCGCGCCGGCACGACGACCGTCTGCGACGTCACCGCGCCGTTCGACGGCTGGCTCGACACCATGGTGCAGAGCGGCATGCGCTTCTATGCCGGCCCGACCTTCGCCTCGGCGCGCTGGGGCATGAGCGCGCCCCAGACCGTGACCTGGCGATGGGACGAGGCGGCAGGGCTTGCCGCCTTCGACAAGGCCAAGGCGGTGATGGCCGAGGCCGAATCGCACAATTCGGGTCGGCTGGGCGCGCTGGTCTTCCCGGCCCAGATCGACACCGTGACGCCCGAGCTGTTCGCAGCGGCGCGGCGCCATGCCGACGAGACCGGGCGGCGCTTCTCGACTCATATCGGCCAGGCCGTGGTGGAAGTGCGCGAGATGATCCGGCGGCACGGTACCACGCCGGTCCAGTGGGCGGCGGCGCAGGGCCTGCTGAAGCCCGACACGATCCTGGCGCACTGCATCCTGCTCGACGAGCACCCGCAGATCCGCTGGCACACCGCCCGCGATCTCGACCTGATCGCCGAGGTGGGTGCCTCGGTGGCTCACTGCCCGCAGCCCTTCGCGCGCTACGGCCTGGCGATGGATCATGTCGGCCGCTATCGCACGCGCGGCGTCAATATCGGCCTCGGCACCGACTGCGCGCCGCACAACCTCGTGGAGGAGATGCGGCTTGCCATCCACGCCGCGCGGCTGATGAGCGAGACGCTGGCGAGCCTCGACTCCGCCACCGCTTTCGAGGCAGCGACCATCGGCGGCGCCCGAGCGCTGGGCCGCGACGACATCGGCCGCCTGGCGCCCGGCATGCTGGCCGACATCGTGCTGGTCGATCTCGCGCATCCCCTGATGCAGCCGGCCCGCGATCCGCTGCGCTCGTACGTCTTCCACGCCGCCGACCGCGCGGTGCGCACCGTGCTAGTGGGCGGCGAGGTGGTGCTGCAGGACGGCGCGCCGCTGCATCTCGATCCGGCGGCGGCGATGGAGCGGCTGGCCGAGGCGCAGGCCCGCATGCTGCGCGATGCGCCGAACCGCGACTACGCCCACCGCCCGGCCGAGGAGATCGCGCCTCTGTCGCTGCCGGTCGTCTGACGAGCCCACTAGCGCTTTCGACCCGGAACCAGCGCCAGCCACAGCGACACCACCGTGGAGGCGATGGCGAGCGCCTGCAGCAGCGACAACGGCTCGTCGAGGATCACAACGCCGCTCACGATGGCGACGATCGGGATGGCGATCGACGACAGGGCAGCGACCTGGGCAGGCAGCAGCTTCACCAGGGCGAACCACGCGGCGGTGCCGAGCGCCGTGGGAATGGCGCCGGTATAGATCGTGGCGATCAGCGCTGCGGCCGACGGCCAGCGCTCCGGCAGGCCGTCGAAGATCGCCGCGCCGATCAGCACCGGCGGCAGGCTGATCACGGCCTGCCAGAAGGTGAGCGACAGGCCCATGCCTGGCCAACTGGTGCGCTTGACCACGAACGTGCCGACGGCCCAGGAGATGGCGGCGAACAGACCCCAGAACATGCCCAGCGGTGCATGGGCATAGCTCGTGAAGTTGGGTGCCATCAGCGCCGCGACGGCGGCGCCGCCGATCAGGATGGCGGCCAGCAGGCGGCCGGTCAGGCGCTGACCGAAGGCGACGAAGCCCAGCAGCGCCACCCAGAGCGGCATCGTGTAGGCCAGCACCGAGGCGTGGCCCGACGGGATGTAGAGGACGGCGAGCGCGGTGGCGATGTTCCAGATCAGGATGTTCGTCGTCGAGGCAAGCGCCAGCGCCGGCCAGCGGCCGGCCGGGACGGCAAAGCTCTCGCGGCGCACGGCCAAGATGGCGCCCAGCATCAGGATTCCCGAGATCAGGACGAGGCTGCGGAAGGTCAGTACCGGCAACTCGTCGAGGGCGATGCGGAAGAGCGGCCAGTTGGTGCCCCACATGAGTGTGAGCGCCGCCAGCAGCCCCAGCACCTTGGGCGAGACACCGTTCATGAGTGGAGCGCGGACGGATCAGGCCGAGTGTTCGTCCGGCGCCTGCAGGTAGCAGCCGTTGAT
The DNA here is from genome assembly GCF_050185545.1 of Reyranella sp. Lineage (GTDB taxonomy): Bacteria > Pseudomonadota > Alphaproteobacteria > Reyranellales > Reyranellaceae > Reyranella. Next base: position 44,531 of record NZ_JBFWZI010000026.1, read on the forward strand.
CCGCCACGTGCCGTCGGGCAGCCGGGTCATCGGATAGAACGCCATTACCGGCCGCCCGTCGGGACCGACCACATGCACCTTCTGCGTCACCTGGCCGTGCAGGTCCACGATCTCGAGGAAGTCGAAGACCCGCGGCCGATAGACCGCCTGGTAGCCCTGCCGAACCATGTCCATGAACACGTCCGACGTGCCGAACAGGCGGCGGATGTCGGGCGAGGCATAGCCGAAGGCGGCCTCGCCATCGTCGCGCCGAAACGCCTCGACCTGCGACTGGATGGTCTCGCGGATCGCCGACCGGTCGACCTCGGACACGGCGGGCTGGGCCACGGCAGGCTGAGCCAACGTGGGGAGGACCGCGAGGCCGAGGAGCAGCCCGAGCAGGAACAGGGGGCGAAGAGCCATGTGGGCGACTGTATCGCGGCGCCCGTCGGTGCGCGACGGCGGGAAAGGCGGATCGGCGATGCGCGTTTGTCGTTTGCGGGCCCAATCTCCGGTGCTGCGGCTCACCGACGCTGGCGGGCGGCCGCCGACGTCTCGCGGCGGGAGGCGAGCAGAAGCGGCGATTCTCCAATCAATTGAGGCACTTGACGGCTGGCAGGCTACCTTGCCCGATGGCCATCCTGCTGCTTGCAACCGGCCCCCAACTTCATTAGGGTGCGCCCCTCTTCGCCGGACCCCGACTGCGGTCGCTCCGGTCGTGCGCCCGTAGCTCAACTGGATAGAGCATCTGACTACGGATCAGAAGGTTAGGAGTTCGAATCTCTTCGGGCGCGCCATTCTCACAAGCTCGTTTATTTCAAGCTGGCCAGCGTTTTAGTGCCCTCGGTCCCTGTTCCACAGGGAGAACGGAACGGGGGTGTTTGTCTTACGTCCGAGTCTTACGTCGTGAGACGTAAGACAAATCATGCGGACTGCCCCTCGTACGCCAGCCTGATGTTGAGCGCCGCGGCCGCTTGGTCGGCTGTCACAGCGGCATAGCATTTCAGCACTTGGTCGATCGTGTCGAGTTCGTGGCCGGTGACGCGGTTCGTGAGCGTGAGGTCGAGCATGCGGCGGAGCCCGATGTGTCGGGCCAGGAAGTAGCTCGAAGTGCCGTCCGGCGCGACGCCCGCTCGCGCATAGGCCATGGTGAACTTCGAGCTCTCGCCGCGGACAACTAGGTCGAACGCGCTGACCATCGAGAGGCCCGCGCCACCGGCTGCGCCTCTGACACCGGCGACGAACGGCTTCGGGGTGCGGTTCATCTTGTAGATGGCGCCGTGATAGTCGACGAGCATGTCAGACGCGAGCCGGGGAAACCCGTCGCCCGCGGCATCGAACTCCCGGAGGTCGCCGCCGGCGCAGAACACCGGCCCTTCGGCCGTGACGCAAACCGCTTTCACCTGGTCGTCGAATTCGATGGCGAGCATGACAGCACGCAGGTCTCGCGCGCAGGCTGGATTGATCGCATTGGCGGCCTGCGGTCTGGCAAGCCGGACATGGGCGACGCCGGCACGCACCTCGTATTGTATTGTCGTCAGATCCATGATCCTTCTTGCCCCAATACAGCGACACGCAGGCCCCCAACCGGTTCGCCGTTCCCTCCGCGCTCGAGACGATTCCGTCGCTAGTCGGGCGGATTCGCGAGCGAAATCATCTCATTGCGCTATGGCGTTTCTCATCCGACCCGTGCCCTTCTGGGGCACATCAGCCGGCCACCGGGTTGCTCAGGACGCCAATCCTCTCGATCTCGATCTCGATCTCGATCGTGTCGCCCTTGGTGACGGCCGGGGTCTTGCCTGGCGTGCCGGTGAAGATGACGTCGCCCGGCATCAGGGTGACGTACCGGCTGCAGTAACTCAGGATCTGATCGGGCGAGAAGACGAGTTCGCCTGTGTTCGACGACTGGCGGACCTCGCCGTCGACGCGGGTCTCGAGCTTGAGGTTGCCGTAGTCGAGCCCCGTGACGATCGCCGGCCTCATCGGGCCGAAATTGTCGGCTCCCTTGGCCCTGAACCACTGGCATCACCCCAAGGTCACGGTGATGCCGCACGTGGCGCGGCGGCCGACCGTCGACCAGCTCGTCACCGGGGTCGCCGCGAACATCCGCAGCCTCAAGTCCGGAGGGCGCCTCCTGCAGGAAGTCGACGTCACGCGGGGATACTGAGTCGGATCGTAGAATTGCAGACATCGGCGCTGTCGGTCAGATGGACGCCGACATCGGATGCCGCTTGGGTAGCTGCGTGCGATTCTTTGCCTGAGCAAGTCAGAATGCGAATTCGATGCTGGCGTGTGCCACGAGGACGTTCGTGGCTGCCGACGAAACACGGACTTCAGCGAACGACACGGCCTTGCCGAATCGCAAGACCTCCGCTCTCACGTTGAAGTCGTCGTTGACTGCGGGGCGCAGGAAGTGGGTGTGTTGATAGACGGTGCCTTTTGGCATGCGTTCGGCCGTTGTCCTTGCTAAGGACGCAACCGTATCGATGGCGGCCATGATGGCCTGGCCGCACAGTGCGCCGCTCGAGAACTTCAGCGCGTCGTTTTGCGGCAGCACGGCCGACACCACGCCCGGATCGACCTTGAAGTCGCGCAGTCCCAGGGCCTTCACCCAGGGCGCGAAAAGAAAGTCGTAGTATTCAAGCACCGTTGCGTCCGTGAGAGGAATGCAATGACGTGGAACTGGTTTCCCGATGTGACTCATCGCGCGCGCTCCTTGTTCAGGGATTCCGCCGCAGGGGGCGTCCCGCAGGCGACCTGCCACAGCGTTGTATCGCGGCAGCGTCGGTCGCCTGCGTCAGGTTCGCGTCCTGTCGGCCGGTGATCAGCGCCTTCCCCAGATCGGTGTGCGCACGGCGGACGCCTGGGGAAAGACGCTGAGCGGCTCGCCACCTTGCCACTGGACGAACATGATCTCGGCGCCGACCCGGCGACCCTTGTCGTCGAACTTCATGACGCCGTTGCCGCCAGGGAAGAACCGGCCCGAACCGTTCTTCGTCTCCATGGTGCGTATCGCCTCGCCGACCGCCTTGCGATCCGCCTTGCCGGCGATCTCGAGCGCTTCCTTCAAGATCCATACGTGGCCGTACATGCCGATGGTGTCCTGTGTCATCCAGGGCTCGCCGCTCTCCTTCTTGAAGGCTTCGGCGAGCGCCTCGTGGCCTTTCGCCGGCCAATTGGCGATCGAGAACAGCAGCCCCTCGAGGAGATCCTTGCCGACCAGCTTGAGCAGCTCCGGCGGTCCAAGCCCGCCGCCACTGGAAACGACCGGCAATCGTCCCTGGCCGAGCCCGAACTCGTTCAGCTTCTCGAGCGTAAGCTTCACGTCGGTCGTCGTCGTCGGCAGGAACATGAGCATTTCCGGTCGGGCCGACCGGATCTTCTGCACGAGCGGCGTGGCATCGGCCATCGGCGGCGTGAAGATGTCCTCGCCGAGAAGCTTGAGCTTCACGCGTTCGAGCCCGCCTTCGATGAGGGGCTTGGTGAACGCGGTCGGGCCCGCCGAATTGTCGCGCAGGATGTAGATGGTGCCCGGCCTCTTGCCCGACGCCTTCTCCGCGATATTGAGCGCCGTCGGCACGGCGTCGGCGACCATGGCGCTGGAGACCAACGAGGTCTGGAAGACGTTCTTGTAGCCGCGCGCGGTGATCTGATCGGCGTAGGCCATCGTCAGCCATGGCAGTTGGGCGCGTTCGGTGACCTCTGTCACGGCGAGCGTGAACGAAGACAGCCAGGCGCCGCCGCCGGCAACGATGTCGGGTTCAGACGACACCAGCCGCTGGGCGGCGTTCTTCGCCTTTTCGACGTTGTCGCCGCCGTCGATGGAGATCATGCGCAGCTTGGCGCCCCCGAGCGCCTTGATGCCGCCCTGCTCGTTGATGTGCTTGACGGCAAGGTCGCCGCCCATCTTCTTGAGCTGGCCCGACCGTGCCCAGGGACCCGACAGGGGGACGATCAGGGCGATCTTGACCTCGCTCGGCTGGGCGACGGCCCGCCGCCCGCCGAGGGCCAGTGCGCCTGCACCGGCAAGGCCGGATCCGAGAATTGTCCGGCGATTGGGTCGTTGTTTGCTTGTCATGTCGTTTCCTCCTTGGAGCTCCGGGTTCTTGTCTTGTGGTCTTCGAACCATTCGAGGGGATCAGATGCCGAGATAGGCCGTGCGGATGCGGTCGTTGGACAGCAGTTCCTCGTGGGTGCCTTCGAGCACGACGCGCCCAGTCTCGAGCACGTAGCCCCGATCGCACGATTGCAGCGCCTCCACGGCGCGCTGCTCGACCAGCAGCACGGTCAGCTTCTTGTCGCGGCGGATCTCGATGATGCGCTCGAAAATCGTGTCGACGATCGCCGGCGCCAGTCCCATGGAAGGCTCGTCCAGCATCAGGAGCCGGGGTGACGAGGCGAGTCCGCGGCCGATCGCGACCATCTGCTGCTCGCCGCCCGACAGCGTGCCGGCAAGTTGCCGGCTGCGCTGCCTGAGCACGGGAAACAGCGTCAGGATGTAGTCTAGGTTTGCCCGCCATTCGCGCCGGCCGGCTTCGGTCCAGGCGCCCATCTCGAGGTTCTCGAGCACGCTGAGGTTGGGGAATACCTGGCGGCCCTCGGGAACGTGGGCGATCCCGAGATGGGGTCGGTGAGGCGGGGCGACCGCGACGAGGTCCTGGCCTTCGAAGAGGATGCGCCCGGCCACCGGTGTCACGGTGCCCGAGATGGTCTTGAAGAGCGTCGTCTTGCCGGCGCCGTTGGGCCCGACGATCGATACGAAATCGCCGCCGCCGACCTTGACGGAAACCCCGTCGAGCGCCTTCAGGCCGCCATAGGCGACATGGACCCCGTCAAGCTCGAGCATACTGGCTCCACTTCTTGCCGAGATAGGCCTCGATCACCTGGGGATCGCGCGTGACGTTCTGCGGCGACCCTTCCGCCAGGACCGCGCCATGGTCGAGGACCACGAACCGGTCGGCCAGGCGCACCATCGCCTGCATGGTGTGCTCGATGATGACGATCGTGATGCCTTCGGCGGCGAGCCGGGTGATCACATCGAGCACGTCCTCGACGGCATCGGCTCCAAGACCGGCCAGCGTTTCGTCGAGCAGCAGCAGCCGTGGTCCTGCGGCGAGGGCGCGGGCGAGCTCGAGAAGACGCAGCTGCTTGGTCGTCAGCCCGCCTGCCAGCATGTGCGCCGAGCGCTCCATGCCGACCCTCGCGAGGGCGACACGGGCGAGGGCATAGGCCTCTTCGTCGGACGAGGTGGCCGCATAGGCGCCGACGACGACATTGTCGAGCACGGACAGGCGCGGGAAGGGCCGCACGACCTGGAACGTGCGGCCGATGCCCAGGCGGCAGACCCGGTTGGTCGGGAGGCCGAGCACGGGCTGGCCGGCGTAGGTGACGCTGCCGCTGTCGGCCTTGAGGATGCCGTTCAGCAGGTTGAAGAGCGTCGTCTTGCCGGCGCCGTTGGGCCCGATGATGCCGAGGATCTCGCCCTGGCGTACCGAGAAGCTGACATCCTGCACCGCCTTCAGTCCGCCGAAGCTCTTCGCAAGGCCGCGCACTTCCAGCACGACGGGCGTCCCGGCGGCCGGTGCCGTCCGCGCCGGGAGTGCGCCGAGGCCCGATGAGAGTGCGGGCGCAGCCGCAACCGCGTCGGCCGGTAGGGTGTCCGGGGCGCGCGCCGGATCGCCGGCGCCAACTTTCCGGCCAGCCCGGCGCTGCAGCATGTCGCGGACCTTCCAGAAGATGCCCTCGGGCGCGGTCAGGATGATCAGGATGATGGCGGCACCTAGCACGACGCCCTGGATGCCCGGCAGCTTGTCGCCGAGCTCGGCGTGAAGGATCTCCGTCAGGGGAATGAGGACAGCGGCGCCGATGACCGGGCCCCAGGCCGAGCCGACGCCGCCGAACAGGGCCATGATCAGGGCCTGGGCGCTGGTCAGCATGCCGAACACCGTCTGCGGCGTCACGACCAGCAGCACCATCACGTAGAAGCCGCCGATCGCTCCGGCGATGATGCCCGATACGGTGATGGCCTTTAGCTTCCAGCGAAAGGCGTCGATGCCCGACGCCTCGGCGGCGATCTCGTTCTGCTTGATGGCGAGCAGCGACATGCCGAAGCGTGACCGCTCGATCTTCAGGCACACCAGCAGGGCCGTCACCATCAGGCCCAGCCCCATAAGGGAATACATGCGATTGTCGCTGAACTGCATGAATGCCGCCGGCGCGTCGCGGCGCATTGGGAGCGACACCTCCTGCAGCCCCAGCCACTCGAAGACGTAGAGCAGGGCCAGCGGGTAGGCGAGCATCGACAGCGCGAAGTAATGGCCGCGCAGGCGAAAGGTCGGATAGCCGATGATCAGCCCGGCCAATCCCCCGACGACGCCGGCGAGCGGCAGGCCGATCCACGGCGTCACGCCGAGGAAGACGAACAGGATCGTCAGCGCATAGGCGCCGAGCCCGAAGAATGCCGCATGTCCGAACGACACCAGGCCCGAATAGCCCGACAGGATGTTCCAGGAGATGCCGAGCGTCGCCCATACCGGCACCAGCGTCAGCATGAGCTGGTAGTACTGGTTGCGCACGGTCGCGACGAGAATGACGTAGACGACCGTCAAGCCGACCAGTGGGAGGGCCCAGGAGGTGACGGTACGCTTGGTGCGCGGCACGGCCGCCTGGGACGGAGGCGCCTTGCTTTGCATCTCAGGCCCTCGTGACGCTGACGCCGAAGAGGCCTTGCGGTCGCAGGAACACGATCAGCAGGAAGACGATGAAGATCGCGGTGTTCTGGAGCTGGGTCGGGAGCACGAGCGTGGAAAGTTGCTGCACGAGGCCGATGATCATGCCGCCCCAGAAGGCGCCGACGATCGAGCCCAACCCGCCCAGCACCACGCCCGCATACATGACGATGACGAACTCGAGGCCGACATAGGGCTGGAAAGGGTAGTAGGTGGCCACGAGTCCACCGGCTACTGCAGTGATCGCGGTGCCGACACCGAAGGCGACACGGTGCGCCTTGTCGACGTCGATTCCCATGTAGGTCGCCGCTTCCGGATTGTCGGCGGCGGCCCTCAGCGACTTCCCGACGTGCGAGCGGTTGATGAACAGGTACAGGCCTATTGCCACCGCCAGCGCGATGATCAGCGCGACGCCGCGCGCCTTGTTGAGGAACACGCTGATGTTCGTGCCGAAGAGGGGCCCGAGCTCCCAGGCGCTCGAAGACAGCGATGTCTTGATCGACACCGGGGTCGAGCCGAACAACAGCAGACCGCCATTGGACAGGATGAGGGCGAGGCCGAGGGTGAGGATGAGCTGAGCGTAGTGCCCTTCGCCTTCGAGGCTCGCGACCTTCACCCCGGTCACCTGGCGGATGAGAAGGCGATGCAGGAGCAGGCCGACGAGGTACATGATCGGACCGGCGGCGAGCGCCGCCAGGATCGAGCCGAGGTCGGCGCCGAAGAACTGGCCGATGCCGACGATGCCGAATAGGTAGTAGGCACAGTACATGCCGACCATCATCAGGTCGCCCTGGCCGAAGTTGATGACCCGCATGACCCCGAAGATCATGCCGAGGCCGACGCACATCAGTCCGTAGAGCCCACCGATGAATATTCCCGCAGACAAGGCCTGCAGAAAGTTCTCGAGGTGAACGAGCATTGGGTTCACGACGACGTATCTCCTCCCGTGCGCGCCTTGATGAGCGCGCTCTATCGAGAGAGCGCGAACCCTTCGTAGCCCTTGCGTGCGATTTCCCCGCAGATGTCACGATAACGAACCATGCCGCCGGCATAGGGCATGAAGACCCGTGGCTTTCCCGGGATGTTGGCGCCCAGGTACCAGGAGTGGGGCGTGTGCGGCAGCAGCGTCGCGTGCGCCGCTTCGTTGACGCTTTGGACCCAGCGATCCATCGACTCCGGCCGGGCCTCTATGCGTGCGATGTCGTGGGCGCGCATGTGGGCGATGCAGTCGGTGATCCACTCGACATGCTGCTCGATGGCGACCTGCATGTTGGTGAGCACGGACGGGCTGCCCGGACCGGTGATCGTGAAGAGGTTGGGAAAGCCCGCGACCTGCAGGCCGAGATAGTTGCGTGGACCGCCGCGCCAGGCCCCGGCCAGCGTCAGGCCGTCCCGGCCGACGATGTTCATGCGCAGGAGCGGCCCGGTCATGGCATCGAAGCCGGTCGCGAACACGATGATGTCGAGCGGGTACTCGCGGCCGTCCCGGGTCCGCAGACCGGACGGCGTGATCGCCTCGATCGGGGTCGCGCGAACATCGACGAGCGACACGTTCGGGCGATTGAACGTCTCGAAGTAGTCGGTATCGATCGGCGGCCGCTTGGCTGCGTAGGGATGGTCGATGTCCGCCAGGTTGTCCGCCGTGGCCGGATCCTTGACGATCTGCCGGATCTTGGCCTTGATGAAGTCGGAGGCGGTTTCGTTGGCGGCCCTGTCCATCAGCAGGTCGCGGAAGGTCGCACGGAACTGCAGTCCGCCTTTCTGCCACGCCGCTTCGTAGAGCTCCTGTCGCTGCTCCGGCGTCACGTCGAACACCGAGCGATCCTCGATGGCGAAGGGCTGTCCGTTGCCCGTGCTGCGCGTCGCGTCGCGGATGGCGGTGTGGTTCTCCCTGACATAGCGCTGGAAGTCCGGCGTCAGCGGCGCATTCTGCGCCGGGACGCTGTAATTTGCCGTGCGCTGGAATACCGTCAGATGTTCGGCCGTCTGGGCGATGACCGGGATCGCCTGAATTCCCGTAGAGCCGGTGCCGATGACGCCGACGCACTTGCCGCTGAAGTCCACGCCTTCGTGGGGCCACTGCCCGGTATGCACCCATTGACCGGCAAAGCTCGCGAGACCTGGTATTTCGGGGATGTTCGCCGTCGAGAGGCAGCCGACGGCGGTGATCAGGTACCGGGCGCTGAACGTCGCGCCATCCTCCGTCGTCACATGCCACAGATTGGCCGGCTCGTCGTATCGCGCCGAGGAGACCCGGGCGTCCAAGCGGATGTCGCGCCTGAGGTCCAGACGGTCGGCGACGTAGTTTAGATAGCGCAGGATCTCCGCCTGTGCGGGATAGCGCTCGGACCACTCCCAGCCCTCGAACAACTCCTTCGAGAAGGAATAGCAGTAGCCGTGGCTCTCCGAATCGCAGCGGGCGCCGGGATAGCGGTTCCAATACCAAGTGCCCCCGACACCAGCGCCCGCTTCGAGGACCAGGGCTGAGAGCCCCAGCCGATCGCGCAGGCAATGGAGCTGGTAGAGCCCCGAGAAACCCGCCCCGACGACGATCGCGTCGAGCCCTTTGCTTTCAACTTTCGGCATGCGTTCGATTCCGTCCTGTCGTGCGACGGCCTGCGGCCGTTCCGGTTCCGGGCAGCGCGTATTGCCAAGCGATCAGCAGGAGCGCGCGCGCCGGCACCAAGTCAGGCATCGGCGACGACAAGGACGACCGCTCAGCCTGCCCTCGCTGTTGCGCCTGCATCCCCACTCCTCCCCAAGTCTTTCTCGTGCTGCCGGCTGAGCACCTGGATGGCCACTTCTGCGGCTCTGGCGATATGGTCGACGGTGGCCTGCCAGGCGCCGTCGGGATCGCGTCTTTCGATCGCCTCGACAATGCGTGTCACCTCGGCAAGCGTGTTCTTGAGGCGCCCCTTCTGCGACATCGATGTCGACCTGAGCAGGGCCACACGGTTGTTGAGCTGGGTCAGAATGCGCCCGACGATCCGGTTGCCGCATCTGTCGAGCAAGGCCTCGTAGAAGCCGGCTTTCGCCGTGAGCAGCGGCACGGTGCTCTTGCCGCGCACCACGTCGGAGAAGGCCTTTAGCGCCTGGCGCAGGGCGACGATGTCGTCGTCCGTCGCGACCTCGGCGAACCGGCGGGCCGCCAAGCCTTCCAGCATCGCCCGGACATCGTAAAGCTGCCTGGCTTCCGCCACGGTGAGCTCGGAGACGACCGGACCGCGATGGGGCACGATCGTCACCAGCTCCTCGGCCTCGAGTTGCCGCAGCGCCTCGCGCAGCGACGCGCGGCTGACGCCCAGGAGCTGGCACATTTCCCGTTCGATGAGCCGGTCGCCCGGCTTGAAACGTCCCTCCACGATTGCCGTGCGAAGGCGCATCTCGATCGCGCGGCGCAGCGGGGCGGGGGAGACAGAAATGTGCATGTCGTCTGTCATACAGGAATATTGTCTGACAATCTGATGATCTGTCAATTCAGCGTGCCGTCCGTCCATGCGAGACATCGGTCATCCCGAACCCGTTTCCCGCCGCCAACCTATTAAATAACTGGTTGACTAGCTAGTTCATTGTCGCGCCAGCGAGCGTAGTCTCTCCGCCGCGCATCGCTGTTATCCGGCGTGCGATGCCATCGGAGGGCTGAAAAAGGCATGTTTCGTGAGCCGGCAGTCGTTGTCGGTCTGGTGTTCCATGCCTGTTTCGACCCAACTTCTTGCCAATATACTAGTTGGTGGACTAGCTTTTAAACAAGCCGACAACGACAAGAACGGGAGGAAACCTATGGCTGAGCAACGCCTGAGCCGCCGACAAGCCTTGGTGGTGGGGAGCAGCGCAATGTTGGCGGGGCTTCCGGGGGCGGGCTCGGCCGGCGCCCAAGGGGCTTATCCGAACAAGCCGGTGAAGATCATCGTGCCCTTTCCGGCCGGCGGAGCGACCGACATCCTCGCCCGATTGATTGCCAAGCGGCTGTCGGACGGGCTGGGGCAGCCCTTCATCTGCGAAAGCAAGCCGGGAGCCGGCGGCAACATCGGCGCGGCCTTCGTCGCCAAGTCCGCACCCGACGGCTATTCGCTGTTGATGGGCGCGCCCGGCATACACGCCGTCAACGCCCATGTTTATGACAATCCGGGATACGACGGCATCAAGGACTTCGCGCCGGTGTCCTTGATCGTCAAGGCGCCCAATCTGCTGGTCATCAATCCGAGCTTCCCGGCGAAGACGCTGGTGGAGTTCATCGAGTATGCCAAGAGCAATCCTGGCGTGAACTACGGCCACACGAGCAATGGCGGCACCAAGCATCTGGCGGGCGAGCTCCTCGCCCTGAAAGCGGGAATCAATCTGGTCGCGGTCGCCTACAAGGGCGGCGCGCCGATGATGACCGATCTCCTGGGCGGCCACCTGAAGGTCGCCTTCGACGATCTCAGCACGTCCCTGCAGTACATCAACAACAACTCCCTTCGGGCGTTGGCGATCACCGGCAAGAGCCGGTGGCCGAACGTCCCTGATGTTCCGCGCGTCTCGGAGCTCGGTGGCGTGTTTGCGGACTACGACGTGACCGCCTGGTACGGCCTCGTGGCGCCTGCCGGCACCCCTGCGCCGATCGTCGGCAGGCTCAGCGGCATCATCGCCGACGCCTTGAATGAGAAGTCGCTGCGCGACGACCTCTTTGCCAAGGGCGTCGAGCCGATCGGCTCCACGCCCGAGCAGTTCCAGGACTTCATCGCCGAGGAGTACCGGCGCTGGGGCGAGGTGGTGCGGCGTGCCGGAATCAAGATAACCTGAGGGCCGTGACGGAAGCCAGGAAGACTGCACCGGCGTCTCCGACCGGCGAGCCGGACATGCGCCAGTTGCTCGCCGAAGTGGAGGCTCGACGTGCCTCGGTGATGGACGCGGCGCGCCCCGCCGCGCTGGCGCGTCAGCGTGCCAACGGCAAGAAGACGGCGCGCGAGCGCATCGAGGCGCTGTGCGATCCCGGCTCGTGGCGCGAGTTCGGCGCGCTGGTGACGGCCGCCGCCGACACCGACGTCACGCGCGATCTCGATGCGCCAGCCGACGGCATCTTGACAGGGCTGGCGACGATCGACGGCCGCTGGGTCGTCGTGAGCTCGCAGGACTTCACGGTCTATGGCGGCAGCAGCAGCGTCGTCGGCAGCCTCAAGCTCGCCCGCGCCGTCGACAAGGCGATCGATTCGGGGCTGCCGCTGATCCGCCTGCTCGAGGGCGGCGGCCATCGCATCCAGGAAGGGCTGGATGCGCGGCACTTCTCGTCGGCCAAGGGCATCTTCAACGCCTTCACGCGCGCCTCGGGCTGGGTGCCGATCGTCGCCGCCATGCTTGGCCCGTGCTTTGCCGGCCCGACCAACCACGCCGCGCTCGCCGATTATGTCGTGATGGTGCGCGGCATCGCCACCATGGGCATGGCGGGACCGGCGCTGGTGAAGGCCGGCACCGGCGAGGAGATCGACAAGGAGGCGCTGGGCGGCGCGGCGCTGCAGGTCGACGAGACCGGCGCGGCCGATCTCGCGGTCGACAGCGAGGAGGAATGCTTCGCCGCCATCCGACGCTATCTCTCGTATCTTCCCGACAATGCCCGCGCCGAGCCGCGGCGCATCGCCTGCGCCGATCCGTTGGACGGCAATCCGGCCGAGCGACGCAACGAGGCGCTGCTCGACCTCGTGCCGGCCAACCTGCGCAAGCCCTATGATGTGCGCAAGGTCGTGGCCGCGCTGGCCGACCCTGGCACCGTCTTCGAGATAAAGCCTACCCACGCGCGCAACGTCACGACGGCGTTCGCGCGCCTCGATGGCCGGCCGGTGGGCTTCGTCGCCAACAATCCGATGTTCGCCGCCGGCATGCTGGACGGCAACGCCTGCGACAAGGCCGCCCATTTCATCGCCGTCTGCGACGCCTTCGGCCTGCCGCTGATCTATCTCATCGATGTCCCCGGCTTCGCCATCGGCTCCAAGGCCGAGCGCAACCGCATGCCGCGACGCAGCGCCAAGCTGATCCACGAGTTGGGCATCGCCACCGTGCCGCGCGTTTCGATCGTGCTGCGCAAGGGCTATGGGCTGGCCTATGTCGCGATGTGCGGCGGCCGCGGCTTCGGCGCCGACGCCTGCTACGCCTGGCCGACGGCGCAGATCTGCGCCATGTCGGTTGAGGGTGCGGTCGACATCGCCTATCGCAAGGACATCGAAGGCGCGCCCGATCCCGAGGCGCGGCGGGCCGAGCTGATCGAGGACTTCAAGGATCGCCTGGGAGCGCTCCGCGCCGTCGAGCATTTCGGCATCGACGACGTGATCGATCCGCGCGACACGCGCCGGCTTATCGTCGAGTCGCTGCTCACCACGCCGGCCCGGCGCCGGCTCGACACGCCTCCCAAGTACCGTTCGATAGCACCGATCTGAGGCTGCGTTCGCGATCGGCGAGGAGACGATGCAGCAGGAATGGAACGCGATCTGGGGAAGATTGCCTGCAATGTTCCACCGACCGCGCCACTACTGACTCGTCAACCAGCTAGTATATGGGCCATGGGAACACGTCTCTGAGGTCGGAAGTTTCCGGCACTGTCTGGCACGTCCTCGTCGAGCCGGGACAGTCGGTCGGCAAGGACGACGTTCTGCTGATTCTCGAGGCGATGAAGATGGTGATCCCTGTCCTCAGCCCGTGCAGCGGGACCATCGCCGACTGGCGGTGGTGCAAGGCGATTCGGTCACCGAGAGCCAGTTGGTCGCCATCATCAGCGCCGAGGTGTTCGATGCAGGGGCGACGCCTGTCGACGGCTTGCCCGGGCAGGACCCGTCGCGGCAAGCGAGCGGCGCGTGTTTTCCGACAACGCGCGAGCGACACGCTTCAAATTGATCGTCTTGGGCTCGAACAGCCAAAGCGTGATCGTCCCGCGGATCGCCCCGAAGAGCGCGGTGGCTTCGACGTCCGGATCCACTTCGGGCCGGATTTCGCCGCGCGCCTGCCCTTGCCGGATCAGGTCGCGCAGGGCGGTACGATAGCCATGGCCCATGGCCGTCATTCTCGGCCGAAGCTCCGGAACCAACGTCAAGGACTCGAAGAACAGCAGGTACAGGACGCTGGTGGCCTCCCAGTTGGCCGTGGCTGACATCAGATGCGCCTCGATGCGAGCCGTGAGTCCTTCCAACCCCTGCTTGCCCTGCAGTTCGGCGAACGCCCACTGGTTGAACCACTGCTCGGTGCGGTCCACCAGGGCCACCAGGAACTGATGTTTCGAGCCGAAGCGCTCCAGCGGCAGGCTGCGACTGAAGCCGGCGGCGAGTCCGATGTCGGCGAGAGTGGCGCCGGCAGCACCCTTCTGTGCCACCAGGCGCAACCCGGCATCAAGCAGGCGCTTGTCGGATTCGCTGCGACGATCCTTGTTGGCCTTGTGCCGCTTTTTCAATGCGCGAACGCCTGAAACTTGAAGGGACGATGGCCCGGACATTCAGTGGGTGCGTCTCAGAAGAGCCATGAAAGCGAGAAGAACAGCGCGCAACCGTCAGCGAGCTTCGAGGGCATCCTGTAACTCAACCCTTTCGGCCCTGCAACGGCGCTGAAGGGGGCTCTCTCCGGAAAGTATCTCGGTGTGGCGAATGATTGGTCTCGGGGCATCTCCCGGACGATAGGACAGAAAAGCCAAATTAACTGGCTAAACTGCCAACAAGCAAATACGATCCTGCTTGGTATCCGCCGTGAGGAGCCCACGTTGTTGAAGGACGGTTGCCCCGCCGGTTCGGGCCCAAGGCAGATGCGGCGCTTGCAGCAACGGGCGATCGGGCAAGCCGCAGGATGATCCAGCAGATCGACGACCTTCGCGCTGAGGCGGCGGAGTTGCATCGGTTCTTGACGCTGCTGCGTCCCGGAGATTGGTCGCGCGCCACGCAGTTCAAGGCCTGGACGTTTGACGATATCCTTCGCCATCTGCACATCGGAGACATCATGGCGCTGACCTCGGCGTCGAGCGCCGGCGCCTTCGCCGAGCTGATGGCCGACATCCGCCGGGAGCGCGAGAAGAGCCCGAGCCGCGTCGAGGAAGCACGCAGGCGACTCAACGGTCTCGGTGGCCCGGCTCTGCTCGAACGGTGGCGCGGCATGCTCGAGAAGCTGTGTGACACACTCTCGGCGAAGCCGCCGGAGACGCGCCTGGCATGGGCAGGCCCGGACATGGGATTGCGCATGTTCACCACGGCGCGCCAGATGGAAACATGGTCGCATGCCCAGGCGATCTATGACGTGATGGGGGTCGAGCGACCGCCGCCCGCGCCGCGACTGCGCAACGTCGCCGAGATCGGCGTGCGCACCTTCGGCTGGGCCTATCGCAATCGCGGCCTCGCTGTGCCGCCGCTGGCGCCGTCCATCCGGCTCTCCACGCCGTTCGGCGAAACCTGGGAGTGGAAGGCCTCCGACAGCGACTCGGTCGAAGGCGATGCCGTCTCCTTCTGTCAAATCGCCACACAAACCCGCAACGTCGCCGATACGTCACTTGTCGTACGAGGAGAGACAGCCAAGCAGTGGATGACGATCATTCAGTGTTTCGCCGGCCAACCCGAGACACCGCCTTCACCCGGCACTCGCTACCGGTCGAAGGCATCTTCGGCGCCCGCACCTTCACCATGATGCCGCGCGGCGCCATGCTGGTGAACGTCGGGCGCGGCAAGCACGTCGTCGACAAGGACCCGGTCGCCGCGAACATCCGCAGCCTCAAGTCCGGAGGACGCCTCCTGCAGGAAGTCGACGTCACGCGGGGATACTGATTCGAGTAGAATTGCAGATATCGGCGTCATCAGTCAGATGGATGCCCACTGTGATTCTGGCCGATACCGGCGCTACTGTGCTGGTGTCGGCGAATGTGCTGCGGCCGCACTTCCACGTGACAGAGGCCATCTGCCGGCTCTTGACGAGCCCATAGACCCCGGGATCACCAGCAGCGTCAGCAAGGTCGAGCTCGCCATGCCGCCGATCATTGGCACGGCGATGCGCTGCATCACCTCCGATCCCGTGCCCTCGTTCCATAGGATCGGCAATAGCCCGGCGGTGATCGCCGTTACCGTCATCATCTTGGGCCGCACGCGCTCGACCGCGCCCTCCATGATGGCGGCCCTGAGATCGTCGCGCGTGAAGGGCCGGCCCTAGGCGGCGCACAGGGCGCGGCGCGCGCCGAGCGCATGGTCGAGATAGATCAGCATCACCACGCCGGTTTCGGCGGCGAGCCCGGCCAGCGCGATGCAGCCCACGACGACGGCCACGCTCATGTTGAAGCCCATCAACCAGCCCAGCCAGAAGCCGCCGACCAGGGGGAAGGGCAGCGACAGCATGACGATCGAGCTCGACAACCGCGGATACATTCGTGTGAACGAGCGGCTGGAGACGACCGCGCCCGATGTCTGGGCAATCGGCGAATGCGCGGGTAGCCCGCAGTTCACTCACGTCTCGGTGGATGACTTTCGCATCGTCAGGGACAACCTGGCCGGCGGCAAGCGCGGCACGCGTGATCGGCTTGTGCCCCATTGTTTGTTCACCGATCCGCCGCTTGCCCATGTCGGACTGAACGAACGCGAAGCTGAACGTCAAGGCATCGCGGCGCGCGTCGCCAAGCTGCCGATGAGCGCCGTTTTGCGCACCGAAGCGACCGGCGAAACGCAGGGCTTCATGAAGGTGCTGGTCGGCGAGGAGGATGACCGCATCCTGGGCTTCACCATGCTCGGATCGGAGGCGGGCGAGGTGATGACGGCCGTGCAGATGGCGATGTTGGCGAGGACGCCTTACCCGATCGTGCGCAATGCCGTCATTGCGCATCTGACCTTCGCCGAGTGCCTCGGTGCATTGCTGTCGAATGTGGCGCCTCGGCCAAAGCTGGACGCCGCTAAATTCGTCGACCCTGGAAAATAGGCCGAATGCCTGTAACCGAACCCGAATGACCCGCGAATGTAGTTTCGTCAGCTAACATAGGAGAAGCGAACATGATCTCTGCGGCATTTCCATACCAAAAACAGCGACGGCGGATCCTCGGCAGGAGATGGCGTACGTAGAGGTGGAAAGGGCGATCCCATCGTGCTGCTGCACGGCAATCCGACCTCGTCGTATCTCTGGCGCAACGTGTTGGCGCACCTGCAGCCACTGGGCCGTTGCATCGTCCCCGACCTGATCGGCATGGGCGATTCCGACAAGCTGCCTGACAGTGGCCCCGGCTCGTATCGCTTCGTCGAGCATCGCCGCTATCTCGATGCCCTGCTCGAGGCCCTGGATGTGCGCGAGCGAGTCACCTTCGTCATCCATGACTGGGGGTCGGCCCTCGGCTTCGACTGGGCCAACCGCCACCGCGAGGCCGTGAAGGGCATCGCCTACATGGAGGCGATCGTGGGACCACAGCACTGGGACCACTGGGACAAGTTCGGAATGCGTCCAGCCTTGCAGGCTCTGCGTTCCGAGGCCGGCGAGGCGATGGTCCTGCAAGACATCTTCTTCATCGAGAAGATTCTGCCGAAGGCCATCCTGCGCCAACTCTCCGCCGAGGAGATGGCGGCGTACTGACGGCCGTTCGCCGAGCCTGGCGAGGGGCGCCGGCCGACGCTGACGTGGCCGCGGCAGATCCCCATCGAGGGCGAGCCGGCCGACGTGGTCGCGATCGCGGCCGCCTACGCGGACTGGCTGGCGACGAGCAGTGTGCCCAAGCTGTTCGTGAAGGCCGAGCCCGGTGGGATTCTCGCCGGCGGTGCGGTTCTTGACCTTGCCCACAGGTGGCCGGCGCAGACCGAAGTCAAGGTTGCAGGCGTCCACTACCTCCAGGAAGATTCGCCGGACGAGATCGGGCGGGCCATTACAGGTTGGATGGGGGCGTTGGGCTGACCGAGCTATGCGATCAGGACGCCGCAACTTCAGCGGAGACTTGGCAGGCGATGCAGCGCATTCCGAGAAAGTACGGATACGTTGTGTTTGGCGTCATCCAGTCGGGTCTCACGTCGGCGATTGCGGCCGGGTCGCAAGCGTCCCTTTCCTCGGCACCTTTGCCTTCGTGGAGAACTGGCTCGGCTCCTGGCTGGTCGCATGGATGACAACCATTGCCATTGTGATACTGGCTGCTCCTGCTAGCCGGCGCCTCGTCCTCGACCTGACGAATGATTTCGGTGATCGCCGCAAGGGAATAGGCCTGCCGGCCGAGGCGCCGACGCGAACAGAGCTGGAGCTTCATCGCCCCTCGCGTCCAATCTCGGGCATGATCTCATCGGGCAGCACGAGGCCGAATCTCTGCGAATCTGCACTGAAGGCTGACAACGCGCGCCTCCTACCGTCGAATCCGCTCGTAGAGACGGTGCGACCAGATGGTTCTAGGCTACCATACGGCGTGTAACACTTGGCCTAGCCTACATGTAGAAGCCTCGGCAGGCTTATCGCGGTAGGCATCGCTGAGACGTGCGACAACAGGCCAAAACAATAAGGGGGCGCAAGTGTGCGACGAGAATGGGCCTAGCCTGTTGATTGCACGACGTTTTGTCTGGAGCGACCATCTAGCTAAGCTACGGATCAGAAGGTTAGGAGTCCAAATCTGTTCGGGCGCGCCACCATCCCAATGACTTGCCGGATGTACTTAGCCACGGCTTCGCAGCACGGAAGTCATCGACGTGCCCGCCAACAACTTTCGCCGGACCGAATGCCGCTCGCGCCGGTGTCCGACCATCACGTGTGGCTGGCCGGCCGAACCGTAGCGGAGTGATTGCCTACGCCGCTGCTGCGCGGCGGAGAAAACATAAAACTCACCGCCGGCGAGCCAGGACGTAGACCGCGACGGCGGCTGCGGCGATGCCGGCGGTCGCGCCGATGCCGAGAGCCCAGCGCGGCCCGTAGTGACTCGCCACCCATCCAACGATCGGTGCTCCGATCGGCGTGCCGCCAAGGGCAATCGCTACGCGCAGCGCCATCACTCGTCCGCGCATCGTGGGCTCGGTCGTAAGCTGCATCAGGCTGT
>NZ_JBFWZI010000027.1:0-17346 GCF_050185545.1 Reyranella sp.
CGTCTCGCCGGCGCGGTTCATGTGCGGGCGAGACGCCCGCGGTCCGCATGATTCATGGCCCCTCCGCCGCGTATGACGCGACACCTCCCCGGCTTCGCCGGGGAGGAAGACTTGAAACGGGCCAACGGGTGCTTCTAGAATCAGTCTCTTGTTAGAATTTCCGTTTACAAGCTAATCGTACTTATCTTTACTATCTCTCACGGTCGACGAAGAACCGCGTCATCAGGGAGGTGGCAATGCTGTCCAACAGGTGGGGGCTGCTGGCTGCCGGGCTCGTCCTGGCGAGCGGCGCCAGGGCACAGGACAAGATCCCGGGCGTGACGAGCACCGAGATCTCGATAGGCCAGAGTGCGCCGCTCAGCGGCCCGGCATCGGCCTTCGGCATCTACAGCCGCGTCTACGAAGCGTACTTCAAGATGCTGAACGACGAGGGCGGCATCAACGGCCGGAAGATCAACTTCCACCTGCTCGACAACGGCTTCAGCCCGCCCAAGGCGCTGGAGATGTCACGCAAGCTGGTCGAGGATATCGGCGTCGTAGCGGAAGTCGGCACGGTCGGCACGCCGACCAACACGGCGACCCAGCGCTATCTCAACGGCAAGAAGGTGCCGCAGCTGCTGATCTCGGCCGGCGGCAGCAAGTTCAACGATCCCAGGCAATATCCCTGGACGGTGCCGTTCTATCCGCAGTTCGAGACGGAGGCCGCGGGCTACGCCAAGTACGTGCTGAAGACCCAGCCCAACGCCAAGATCGCCGTGCTCTACCAGAACGACGACTACGGCAAGGACTTCCTCAAGGGGCTCAAGAAAGGGCTGGGCGAGGCCAACCAGAAGATGATCGTGGCCGAAGCGAGCTACGAGCTCACCGATCCGACGGTCGATTCGCAGATCATCAGCCTCAAGGCCTCGGGCGCCACGGTGTTCATGAACTTCACCACGCCCAAGTTCGCCGCCCAGGCGATCCGCAAGGCCGGCGAGCTCGGTTGGGCGCCCCTGCAGTTCGTCTGCAGCCCCTCTAACTCGCTGCCGGCCGTTCTCGTGCCGGTCGGCCTCAACAAGGCGGTCGGCCTGATGTCGGCGCAGTTTTTCAAGCAGCCCGGCGATCCGGCCTGGGACAAGGACCAGGGCGTGATCGACTACATGGCCTTCATGAAGAAGTATGCGCCCGGCGACTCGCCCACCGATTCGATCGGCATCTCGGGCTACATCAACGTGTCGCTGGCCGAGTATGTCTTCAAGGCCGCCGGCAAGGACCTGTCGCGCGACAACCTGGTCAAGACGGCGACGACATTGAAGGACGTGACCCTGTCGATGCTGCTGCCCGGCATCGTGCTTTCCAACACGCCGACCAACTACAGCGCCTATCATAGTTTCCGCCTGTCGCGCTTCGATGGTAAGGCCTGGGTCGCCGTCGAGACGATTCGCGCAGAGTAACGCCTGAGTACCCAGTCACCGCAATCAGGAGAGAGACCGATGCGTGGATTGATGATGGACGAGCCGCTCATGATCTCGTCCCTGCTCGAGCACGCAGCAGCGGCGCACGGCTCGACCGCGATCGTCGCCCGCACGCCGGAAGGTGGCGTCCATCGCTCGACCTATGATGAGGCGCTGCGGCGCAGCAAGCAGCTCGCCCAGGCAATGATCGCGCTCGGCATGAAGCCGGGCGACCGTGTGGGTTCGCTGGCCTGGAACACCCACCATCATTTCGAGCTGTTCTACGGCATCTCGGGCACCGGCGCAGTCCTCCACACCATCAACCCGCGCCTGTTCGACGAGCATCTCTTCTACATCATCAATCACGCCGAGGATCGCTGGCTCTGCGTCGATGCCGCGACCCTCCCGATCGCCGAACGCCTGGCGCCGCAACTGCCCGGCGTGCAGGGCTGGATCTACATGAGCGTCAATCCCGGGCTGCCGAAATCGTCGCTACCCGGGCTGATGAGCTACGAGCGCCTGCTCGCCGCCCAGAATGGCGCCTACGAGTGGCCGAGCTTCGACGAGCGCCAGGCCTCGGTGATCTGCTACACCTCGGGCACCACCGGCCAGCCCAAGGGCGTGGTGAACACGCACCGTTCGACGCTGCTCAGCGCCCTGGTCATGAGCACGGCCGACATGATCGGCGGCTACCGCTCGGGCGCCCGCGAGACCTACATGCCGATCGCGCCGCTGTTCCACGGGAACGGCTGGCAGATGGTCTACACGGCGCCACTCAGCGGCCACAAGCTGGTCATGCCCGGGCGCAATTTCGAGCCCGACAAGCTTTACGAGATCCTCTTGCAGGAAGATGTGACGGTCGCCGCCGGCGTGCCGACGATCTGGCTGACCCTGGTCGATTACATGGACCAGAATGGGCTGAACCTGCCAAACCTGCGGGCGGCCCTGGTCGCCGGCACCAAGCCGCCGCGCAGCCTGATCGAGGCCATGGAAGGCCGCTACGGCATCGAGGTGGCACAGTGCTGGGGCATGACCGAAGCACTCGGCGTGACCCGCTGCACCATGCCGCCGGGCGCCGCCGAGGCGCCGTTCGAGGAGCGCGTCGGCCACAAGCTACGCCAGGGACGCGTCGCCTTCACGACGAAGCTCAGGATCGTCGATGACGACGGCAAGATCCTGCCGAGCGACGGCGAGGCGTTCGGCCATCTGCAGGCGCGCGGTCCGATGATTGCCGGCGCCTACCTCAAGCAGGACGCGCCCACCATGGACGGCTGGCTGCAGACCGGCGACGTCGCCCGCCTGTTCCCCGACGGCACGATCGAGATCGTCGACCGCTCCAAGGACGTCATCAAGTCGGGTGGCGAATGGATCAGCAGCGCCGCCGTCGAGAACGCGGCCATGGGGCATCCCGCAGTCGCCCAGGCTGCCGTGATCGGCATCGCCCATCCGCACTGGCAG
Organism: Reyranella sp.; assembly: GCF_050185545.1. Lineage (GTDB taxonomy): Bacteria > Pseudomonadota > Alphaproteobacteria > Reyranellales > Reyranellaceae > Reyranella. Next base: position 2,892 of record NZ_JBFWZI010000027.1, read on the forward strand.
GAGCGCCCCCTGCTGGTCGTCGTCCGCCGACCCGGCAAGGACGTGACACGCGAAGAGCTGATCGAGTTCCTGCGCCCGCAGATGGCCTCCTGGTGGCTGCCCGACGATGTCGCGTTCATCGACCAGCTGCCGATGACGGCGACCGGCAAGATCCACAAGGTCTCGCTGCGCGAACGCTTCAAGGACACGGTCTCCGTCGCGGCGGAGTGACTCCTCCTCCCCAGCTTCGCTGGGGAAGTGTCGCCGTCTTACGGCGACGGAGGGGTCATGACTCTCATGTTCATGCCCCATCCGTCCGCGTCGGCATTTTGGCTGCAGAGCGGCCAAGAGCCTTTAGACGCGGACACGTCCCCAGCGCAGCTGGGGAGGAGCATGACAAGAGCGCTCGCGGCGATGTAACGACACTGTCGACAAAAGAGGAGTGAGAGACCATGCGCCGGGCTCGGAAGGTCATCGTCACCTGCGCGGTGACCGGATCGATCCACACGCCGACCATGTCGGATCACCTGCCGATCACCGGCGACGAGATCGCCGCGGAGGCCGTCGCCGCGGCCGAGGCCGGGGCGGCGGTTCTGCACCTTCACGCGCGCGAGGAGAAAGACGGCAAGCCGACGCAGAAGCCGGAGGCGTTCCAGCGCTTCCTGCCACGCATCAAGCAGCAGTGCGACGCGGTGGTGAACGTCACCACCGGCGGCGGGCTCGGCATGACCCTCGACGAGCGGCTGGCGGCCGCCAAATGGGCCAAGCCCGAGGTCGCCTCGATGAACATGGGCTCGCTGAATTTCGGCATCTTCGGCGCCGCCGAGAAGATCGCGAGCTTCAAGTACGATTGGGAGAAGCCCTATCTCGAGATGACGCGCGACTTCATCCTGAGCAACACCTTCGCGCAGATCGAACGCGGTCTGAAGGAACTCGGCGCCAACGGCACGCGCTTCGAGTTCGAATGCTACGACATCGGCCATCTCTACAACCTCGCGCACTTCCTCGACCGCGGCCTGGTCGAGCCGCCGCTGTTCGTGCAGGGCGTGCTCGGCATCCTCGGTGGAATCGCCGCCGAGCCTGAGAATCTTTTGCACATGCGGGCAACGGCCGACCGGCTGTTCGGCGAGCAGTACTACTTCTCGGTGCTGGGCGCCGGCCGCCACCAGATGCCGATCGCCACCATGAACGCCGTCATGGGCGGCCATGTTCGTGTCGGAATGGAAGACAGCCTTTACATCGGCCGGGGCAAGCTCGCCGCGAGCAACGCCGAGCAGGTGGCCAAGATCGTCCGCATCCTCACCGAGCTGTCGCTCGAGCCCGCGACCCCGGCCGAAGCGCGCGAGATGCTGAAGCTCAAGGGCGGCGACAACGTCGGGTTTTAATTCTTCCCCTCCCCAACGGAGTTGGGGAGGTGTCGCCGTCTTACGGCGACGGAAGGGGTCATGGGTCAGGTGGACCGTGGGCGTCTTGGGGGCGCGGTTTACCGCGCCGGACCACGCTCACGAGAAGAGCAGGCGGGACGCCCGCGGTCCGGAAACCCCATGACCCCTCCGCCCCGCGTGACGGGGCACCTCCTCAGCGAAAACGCTGGGGAGGAGAACTAAGCCGCCTGGCGCCGCCCAGGCCGCGTCGCGGGCGGCGCCTCTTCCGACATCGACAGCAGCCGCCGCTTCATCGCCAGCAAGGTGTCGGCCGCCTTGGCCAGGTCGGCGCGGTCCATGCCTTCGACGATACGGGCGTTGAACTTGTCGGTCTCCTTGCGCACCTGCTTGAGGAAGCTCAGCGCCTGCTTGGTGAGATAGACGCGCTTCACCCGCCGGTCGACCGGATCGGCCCGGCGCATCACGAAGCCGGACGATTCCAGGCGGTCGATCAGGCCGCCGAGCGCCACCTTGCCGAGATCGAGTTCGTTGGCGAGCGCGGTCTGCGGCGAGCCGTTGCGCCGCGACACGAAGGCCAGCACCCACCATTGCGAGCGCGTGATGCCGAGTGGCGCGAGGGCGCGGTCGAACATCATGCGGCGCAGGCGCGAGACGTCGTGGATCAGGTAACCCAGCCGCAGGTCCCAGTCCGGCTGGTCGCTCGAACCGTCCGGGTTTGTCTTTTGCGTCATCCCAAGGCTGCCATGCTGAGTGTCGAGAGGAGATAATCTCATACCATATGCCTGTGTACGATAACAGCGTGACCGCTTCATATCGACCCGGCAAAACGCTGGAACATGTGTCAGATTTGGAACGCATGCTTAGTGTATACATGTTTATGACTTTGGGTTCATCGGCTACTCTTGGTTCCGATGCGCCGTCGCGGTGAATCAGCGAGGAAAGGCCCGCCATGATTCCAGACGAGGACCAGCGCGCCCTGCAGGAGGTCGCCCGCCGCTTCGCGCGCGAGCGGCTGCTGCCCCACTACATCGAACGGGAGCGCATCGGCATCCTCGATCACGATCTGGTGCGCGAGATGGGCCAGCTCGGCCTGCTCGGCGTCGACCTGCCCGAGCAGCACGGCGGGCTCGGCACCGGCAACATCACCACCGGAATCATCGCCGAGGAACTGGCCTACGGCGACTTCAACGTCAGCGCTGTCCAGGTCGGCACCTCCCTGCTCGGCGCCACAGCAAGCCGTTCGAGGTCTTCCACCGCGCCGTGGCGCCGGCGATGCTGAGCGAAGGGTCATGACGCCAATCATTCTCCTTCCCAGCTCCGCTCGGGAGGTGGCGCCGTCATCGGCACGGAGGGGTCATGGCCTCCATGAAACATGACCCCTGCGCCCTATACGACGGGGCACCCCCAACTTCGTCGGGGAGGAAGAGCTTTGAGGAGCGAAACATGAACGAGACCTATCGCACCATCCTGGTCGAGCGCGCGACAGCCGGCTACGCGGTGGTGACGCTCAATCGGCCAGAGAAGCTGAACGCCCTCTCCATCGAGCTGCGTACCGAGCTGATCTCCGCGATCGACGCCTTGCAAACCGATCCGGCAATCCGCGTGTTGATCCTGACCGGCGCCGGGCGGGCGTTCACGGCCGGTCTCGACCTGCACGAATGGGGCGAGAGCCGGAATTCGGCCGGCGGCTTCGAGCTCGACGTGACGGCCGCCCTCGCCCGCTTCGAGGGTCCGGTCATCGGCGCCATCAATGGCCCCGCCGTGACCGGCGGCTTCGAGATTTCGATGGCGTGCGATGTCCTGATCGCCTCTACGGCGGCAAGCTTCTGCGACACCCATGTGAAGATGGGCTTGCTGCCGGGATGGGGCATCTCGGTCCGCCTGCCGCGCCGCATCGGCCTGTCACGCGCCAAAGAGCTGGCCCTCACCGCGCGCGTCATCTCCGCCACAGAGGCGGCAGCCTGGGGTATCGTCAACACGGTGGTGCCGCCGGAGGAACTGGTGCCGCATGCGCGCGCCCTCGCCGAGCAGATGCTGGCCGGCGTTCCGGAGACGCTGGTTGTCTACAAGCGCTTAATCGATGCCGGCTACGAGCTGCCCATGGGCGAGGCCCTCGCCTCCGAGCGCAAGACGGCACGCGCCAACAATGGCCGCGTCGGCCACGACGCCATCGCGAGCCGCTGGGCAGGTGGCCGGACGAGCCTGGAATCCTGAGATGGCCAAGAGCTCGCGCAATATCGCGTTGACTGCGCTGCGCGTCGGCGGGCGGCTGCTCTACGAACGCGCCGTCCATCCCCTGGCGCGCACCATCGACGACGTGCCGTGCTCGCCCAGCGCCATCACCCCGGAATGGCTGACCTTGGCAGTCTGCGGCGCAGTGCCGGGGGCCGTGGTGACCCGGGTCGCCGTGGAGGCCGTCAGCGCCGGCACACAGGAACGCCACAGGCTTCGCGTCGAATACAACGAGGCGGGACGGCGCGCGGGCCTGCCGGCCTCGATCTTCACCAAGTCGCTGCCGAGCTTCGTGACGCGCATGGTCGCGGGCTTCGGCGGCCATGCCCGCGTCGAAGGTGGTTTCTACAAACATATCCGCCCTGAGCTGCAGATCGAGGCGCCGACCTGCTACTTCTCGACTTACGACCGGCGGACGTTCACGGCGATCCATCTTCTGGAGGATCTCGTCGCCACCAAGCAGGCGACCTTCTGCGGACACGAGACCAGAGTCAGCCACGCCATGGCCGAGGACCAGATAGACCTGCTGGCCGCCCTGCACGGCCGCTACTACGGCGACACGACGCTCGACGAGCGCTTCCGCTGGCTCGCCGATTATCCGAAGTGGTTCACCATCGGCGCCCAGAAGATGCAGACCGAGCACTACACCCAGAAGGCGCTCGATGCCGCGGCGCACTTGATGCCGGCCCGCCTGATGCAGCGCCGCCACGAGGTGTGGCCCGCGACCATGAAGGCGCTCGCCGTCCACCAGCGCGAGCCGTCGACCCTGCTGCATTCCGACGTGCATATCGGCAACTGGTACCAGACCGGCGTCGGGCACATGGGGCTGTGCGACTGGCAATGCCCCTCGCGCGGCCACTGGTCACGCGACGTCGCCTACGCCGTGAGCTCTGGACTGGCGCCGGACGACCGCCGCGCCTGGGAACACGACCTGCTGGCCAGCTATCTCGACCGCCTGGCCAGGCACGGCGCCCCGCGCCTCGACTTCGACCAGGCTTTCACCTGGTACCGCCAGCAGCTCCTGCACGCCTTCGCGATGTGGACTATCACGCTCCGCCATTCGCTGATGCTGCCGTCGATGCAGAGCGAAGCCATGACGCTCGCCATGATGCATCGCATCGCCACCGCCATCGACGACCTCGACGCGCTGGATAGCGTGTGAGGAAGGGACCGACGCAGGCGCGAGTCGCCTGCGAGGAGGGCGGCCCCTATACCTGAGGACAATTGGCACGCCTGCACGCGACCATCAAGGATGTCGCCAGCCACTCACGTGCTACCCTTCGGCACGAAAGAAGGAGCAACGATGACAAGAAGCGTGTCGGTCGGCCTCAGCCTCGCGGTATCGATTGCCGTCGTGACGACCGCTGTCTCGATTTCCGCCCAGGACAAGTACGCCATCAAGGTGCCCGATGGGCTCGCCTTCGCCGAGTTCAGGGGATACGAGGATTGGGCTGTCATCGCCATCAGTGCGAACGGCGGCAAGATCGCCGCAACCATGGGAAACCCGGTGATAATTGAGGCCTTCAAGGCAGGCGTGCCCGACAACGGAAAGCCTTTCCCGGACGGCGCCAGGATGGCGAAGATCCATTGGACTCCGAAGAGGCAAGAGGCTTACCCCGGCCAGCCGACGGTTCCGGGAACTCTGACTGACGTCGCTTTCATGGTGAAGGATAGCAGGAGATTCGCGGACAGCGGCGGATGGGGGTGGGCCGCGTTCGAGTACGACGCGGCGTCCGGTGCGTTCCGGCCCACCACTCTGGCGAGCCGTCCGCCGCAGGCAAACGACGCCAAGTGCGGATTGGCGTGCCACACCGCGGTGAAGGACCGCGATTATGTCTTCACCGAATACGGGAAGAGGTGAAAGGACAGCCGTTGGAGGCGAACACTTTCTGGCCGTCGATCGCGAACTCCTCGCCGTCGCGCACCGCGCGGGTGCGAATCGCCTTGAGATCGCTGCCGGCATGCGGCTCAGTCATGCCGAGCGAGCCGATCGCCTCGCCGCGTACCATTTTCGGCAGTCAGGTCCGTTTCTGCTCCTCCGTGCCGAAGGACAGAATGTAAGTGGCGACGAGGTCGGTGTGGATCAGGAAGCCCGGTCCGCTGGCCCCCACGCGCCACAGCTCCTCGTAGACGACGACATCGAACAGGTAGTCGAGCCCGAGACCGCCATACTGCTCGGGAACCGTGCAGCACAGGAGACCCTCGGCGCCGGCCTTGCGCCACAGTTCGCGCGGCACGCTGCCGTCCCTCTCCCATTGGGCGTGGAACGGCACGATCTCACGCTCGACGAAGCGGCGCACGGACTCGCGGAAGATCCGATGCTCCTCGCGGAACAGCGAGCGCTCGATCATGTGGCCGGCCCCTACTCGGGGAACTTGTGGAAGTCGGGCGCGCGCTTCTCGTTGAAGGCCTTGACGCCCTCTTTCGACTCCTCGGTGGCGTAGAACAGCTTCACGGCGTGCAACGCCATGTTGCTGATGCCGCGGATGGCGTCCGAATCGGCGTTGAAGGAGCGCTTGAGGAAGGCGAGCGCCGTCGGGGAGCGTTCTGCAATTTTGTCGGTCCAGTCGTTGACTGCCGCATCGAGCTCGGCCGCCGGCACGACCTTGTTGACCAGGCCCATCTCACGCGCCTCGTGAGCGGTGTAGCGGTCGTTGATGAACCACATTTCGCGCGCCCGCTTGTCGCCGATGTGGCGCGCGAGGAAGGCCGTGCCCCAGCCGGCGTCGAACGAGCCGACCTTGGGGCCAACCTGGCCGAACTGCGCCGTGTCCGCGGCAATTGTGAGATCGCACAGCGTCGCCAGCACATTGCCGCCGCCGATGGCGAAGCCGTTGACGCGGGCGATCACCGGCTTGGGAATGTCGCGGATGATGGCCTGCAGCTCGTCGATCGGCAGACCGACGACGCCGCGGCCGTCGTAGTTGCCGTCGTGCGCCGACTGGTCGCCGCCGGTGCAGAAGGCGCGGTCGCCGGCGCCGGTCAGCACGACGCTGGCGACGTTCCTGTCGTTGGCGGCCTGCTGGAAGGCCTGGATCAGCTCCTCGACCGTGCGGCCGCGAAAGGCGTTGTAGACCTTGGGCCGGTTGATGATGATCCAGGCGGCGCGGCCGCGCACCTCGTAGAGAAGGTCCTGGTAGGCGACTGGTCCCGACATGGTTGCTTCCTCCTGCTTCAGATCATGTTCATGCCGCCGGAGACCGAGATGGTCTGGCCGGTGATGTAGCTGCCGTCGTCCGACGCCGGGAAGGTGACGATGCCGGCATAGTCCTGCGGCTCGCCCATGCGCCTCAACGGAATGCCGCGCACCATGGCTTCCTGCCACTTGCGCGCCTGCTCGCCCGATCCGATCACCTCCTGCATCATCGGCGTGTTGGCCGGGCCGGGACAGATGGCGTTAAGCAGCACGCCGTTGCGCGCCAGTTCGCGCGCCATCGACTTGGTGAAGGCGACCATGCCGCCCTTGCAGGCCGAATAGACCGCCTCGCCGCTGGTGCCCACGCGGGCGGCGTCCGAGGCGATGGTGACGACGCGGCCCTCGCCGCGCGCCGCCATGCCGGCGCACACCGCCTGGTGCATTGAGCGGCCCGTAGAGATTGATGTGGATGATGCGGTCCGACACTTCCCGGTCGGTCTCGAGGAACGGCATCGGCTGGTCCCAGCCGGCATTGTTGACCAGCAGCCAGACCGGCCCGAAATCGCGCTCGACCGCGGCGACGGCGGCATCGACCGCGGCGCGGTCGCCGATGTCGACGGCATAGGCCCGGCATTGGGAACCGGCTTCCTCGGCTGTCCGCCGTGCGACATCGGGCTTGAGATCGAAGATCGCGACCTTGCAGCCTTCCGCCGCCTGGCGACGCGTGAGGGCGCGGCCGATGCCCTGCGCCCCGCCCGTCACGATCGCCGTTCTGCCTGGCATTCCGCGCCCGTTCGTCCTCCCGGTTGCGCCAAATATAATACGTTTGTGTACTATACGTATGCAAGCTAATTCGGATCTTGCTCTTCCGGACCGCGGGCATCTCGCCCGATCATGCTCATGAGCGGGCGAGACGCCCGCGGTCCGGAAGAGCATGATCCGATCGTTCGAGCAGCAAAGGAGGAAGGCTTGCCAGGACTCTATTTCGAGGAATTCTACGTCGGGCAGAAATTCGTACATGCCGTGCGGCGAACGGTGACCGACATGGACAACATCCTGTTCACGGCGCTAACCCACAATCCCGCGGCAGTGCATCTCGACCACGAGTACGCCAAGACGACCGAGTTCGGAAAGCCACTGGTCAACAGCGGGTTCACCCTGGGGCTGGTCACCGGCCTGTCGGTGGGCGACACCACGCTCGGCACCACGGTGGGCAATCTCGGCTGGGACGAGGTTCGCTTTCCCCGGCCGGTCTTCGCCGGCGACACAATCCGCGCCGAGACGACGGTGATCGAGGTGCGGGCCAGCAAGTCGCGACCCGGGCAGGGCATCGTGACATTCCAGCATCGCGGCTTGAATCAGCGCGACGAGGAGATCTGCATCTGCAAGCGCGCCGGCCTGATGCTGGGGAAGCCGAAATGAGGCTGCGTTCCCTGCTCTTCGTGCCCGGCGACAGCGAGCGCAAGTTCGAGCGCGCCCGGGCAATCGGCGCCGATGGCCTGATCCTCGACCTCGAAGATGCCGTCGCGCCATCGCGCAAGCCCGAGGCCCGCAAGATGCTGGCCGGCATGATCGCGCCTACCGCGGGCCGCCCCTGGACCTGCTGGGTGCGCATCAATCCCTTCGAGTCCGGCATGACGCTCGAGGACCTGGCGGCCGTGGTCATGCCGGGCCTCGACGGCATCGTGCTGCCCAAGGCCAACGGTTCCGGCGACGTTGTGCGGCTCGGCCATTGCCTCGATGCCCTCGAGGCCAAGGCCGGCATGACCGCCGGCCACGTCAAGATCCTGGTCGTCGCGACCGAGACGCCGACGGCGATGTTCCATCTCGGCTCGTACACGCCGGCACATCCGCGTCTCGCGGCTCTGACCTGGGGCGCTGAGGACCTGTCGAGCGCGATCGGCGCCACCACCAGCAAGGCGCCCGACGGCAGCTTCAGCTTTCCCTACCAGGTGGCCCGCGCGCAGTGCCTGTTCGCAGCCTGTGCCGCCGACGTGGCGCCGCTCGAGACGGTCTACACCGACTTCCGCGACACCAAGGGGCTTGCCGAGAGCTCCCTGACGGCGCGCCGCGACGGCTTCACCGGCCGCATCGCCATCCATCCCGACCAGGTGGCGACGATCAATCGCTGCTTCACGCCGAGCGACGAGGACGTGGCTCATGCGCGCCGGGTCGTCGAAACCTTCGCGGCGCAACCCGATGCCGGCACAATCGGCATCGACGGCAAGATGTATGACATCCCGCATCTCAAGCAAGCCCAGCGCGTGCTCGCCGCGCTGGCCCAGTCCTGACAGCCGAGATGAATAGCCACGGATGAATATGGATAGCGTCCTCTTCTGGACCGCGGGCGTCTCGCCCGCGGTCCAAAGAAGAGGGCATCTGTGTGCATCGGTGTTCATCTGCGGCTTTTTCATCCCAGGGAGCCCGCCATGACCCACTCTCCGGCAATCGGTGACAACAGCCAGGCTGCCGACCATGCGGCGTTGCGCGACGGCGTGCGGGCCGTTGTTACGCCGGCCGACCGACGGCATCACGATCTTCTACACCGATCTCGATCGTTCCAGAATCGAGGTCCAGCGCATCCCCAAAATAGGCCGCAAGGCGGTCGATTCGAATGCCATCTTCATCGATGGCCTGTTCGTGCCCGAGGAGCATCGCATCGGCGAGGAAGGTCGCGGGTTCTCCTACATCCTCGACAGCCTCAACCCGGAGCGCGTGCTGGTCGCCATGGAGGCGATCGGCATCGGCCAGGATGCACTCCGGCGCGCTGCCAGATATGCCCGCGAGCGCGTGGTGTTCGATCGTCCGATCGGCCAGAACCAGGGCATCCAGCATCCGCTGGCGGAGCGCTGGATGTACGGATCAGGCGGCTGCTTGGTGCATCTTGTTCGCCTCCCCCGTAATCGGGGGAGGTGCACCGTCATACGGGGCGGAGGGGGAGAGCCCCAGACAGAGCGCTTCCGATTCTGACGTCGGAATCAGAGGGATCTCACCTGAGGCCTTGCCCCTCCGGCCCTACGGGCCACCTCCCCCGATTACGACCCGATTACGGGGAAGGAATAGACGATCCGTAGCGGGTCCACTGCAAGCCCTCAGCGCTGACTCTCCGGCACCTTGAGCCGCAACCCATCCAGCGCATCCGAGACATCGATCTGGCAGGACAGGCGCGAGGTCTCGTTGTGGTGCGGGCAGAACTCGATCATCGCTTCTTCGTCCGACTTCTTGGGCGGCAGCTTGTCGGCCCATTCCGAAGGCACGTAGACCATGCAGGTGGCGCACGAGCAGGTGCCGCCGCAATCGGCGTCGATACCGGGCACCATGTTCCTGACGGCGCCTTCCATGATCGACAGCCCGTTGGCGATGTCGATCGTGTGCTCCTGCCCGTCCGCCGTCTCGAAGGTGATCTTTGCCATCTGTCCGTCCACTCACTCGTTCAGCGCTATAGTCGACAATCCTTCACCGCCACCCGTTCGTCGGCGAGCTTCGCCGCATCGACGCGCGCCCGCGCGCCGACCAGAACCTTGGACATCATGAATTCCGCCGCCCGGTTCATGGCATCACAGGCCACCAGCACGCCATCGGAAAGATAGAACACCGCGAACGAGCGCCCCTCGTCCGGCCGGCCACGGATGATCGCCTGGTCGTGTCGGTCCGACAGGCCGGCGGTCTGCAGCTTGACGTCGTACTGGTCGCTCCAGAACCACGGCACCTGGTCGGGCGGCGCCGGCAGGCCGCAGATCGCCGCCGCCGCCATGCGTCCCTGCTCGAGGGCGTTGTGCACCGATTCCAGCCGCAGGCGGCGGTCGAGCATGGGGTGGTGTTGGTTGGTGCAATCGCCGATGGCGTAGATCGCCGGATCCTCGGTGCGGCAGCGTGCATCGACGTCGATGCCGTTGGTGGTCGCGAGACCCGCCGTCCGGGCAAGCTCGATATTGGGCAGCGCGCCGACGCCGACGACGACCAGGTCGGCCGCAGCCAGCAGGCCCTCGCAAACGACGCGCTCGACGCGGCCCTCGCCTTCGAAGCCCTTCACGGCTACGCCGGTATGGACCGCGACCCCCTCCTCGCGATGCAGCCGCTCGTAGAACGTCGAGACCACCGGCCCGACGCCGCGCATCATCAGCCGCGGCGCCGCCTCGAGCACGGTGACGGCAAGCCCCAGCTTGACCGCCACGGCTGCCAGCTCGAGCCCGATATAGCCGCCGCCGACGACCACGAGAGACTTGCCGGCCGAGAACCGGGCGCGGATCGCCTCGACATCGGCGATGCTGCGCAGGGAGGCGATTCCCGGCAGCTCGGCGCCGGGCAGGGAAAGCGTGCGCGCCCGGCTGCCGGTGGCGAGCACCAGGGTCGAGTAGTCGAGGCTCGAGCCGTCGTCGAGCACGACGCGGTGCGCCAGCCGGTCGATGCGCTCGACGCGGCGGCCGAGCAGCAGCCGGGTGCCGAACTTCTCATAGAACGCCGCCGGCTTCAGGTAGAGCCGGTCGAGCGCCAGCTCCCCGGCCAGGAATTTCTTGGACAAAGGCGGACGCTGATAGGGCAGATAGGGCTCGTCGCCGACTGCCGTCACGGTGCCCGAGTACTTGTCTTGCGCCAAGCTGGCGATCAGTTGGCCGGCGGCATGGCCAGCGCCGACTATGACAAGGTGCTGGTCGCTCATGCTTTAGCGCGGCTCCACTCCAGACCAGCGCGACGCACTCCGCTCATGCTTCGATGAAGACGTTAGCCACAGATGAACACAAATGAACACGGATGGCCGACATGACTGTAGATCGGGAATGCGACAACCACATCCGGGGAATTTCGTGTCGAGCTCGATCGATCTGAATTCATCTGTGTTCATCTGTGTTCATCTGTGGCTAAGAATCGAGCAAATATCCTCGGCTCAATCCGAGGAGATAAGGTGAACAGTCACGCCGCCGCCTTGGCAAAGGCATAGCGGATCGGCAGGCGCTTGAGGCCGCTGACGAAGTTGGCCTCGACCCAGGCTGGCGCCCCAGCCAGCTCGACATGGTCGAGGCGCGGCAGCAATTCCCGGAAGAAAGCGCGGATCTCCATCCGGGCGAGATGGATGCCGAGACAGAGATGGGCCCCGAAGCCGAAGGCGAGATGGCGGTTCGGCGAACGATCGATGCGGAAGTCAAACGGATCCTCGAACACGTCCTCGTCACGATTGCCCGATGGATAGCACATCATCAGGCTGTCGCCTGCCCTGATCTGCTGGCCGCGCAGCACATAGTCCTCGGTCGCGGTCCGGAAGAAATGCTTTACCGGCGATACGTAGCGGATCATCTCGTCGACTGCCCGGGTCAGCAGCTCGGGCTCCGCCCGGAGGCGGTCGAGCGCGCCCGTGGTCTGCATCAGGGCCAGCAGACCGCCCGAGGTTGTCGAGCTCGTCGTATCGTGGCCCGCCGTGGCGATGATGACGTAATACGACGAGGCTTCGAGCTCGCCGATCGGCCGGCCGTCGAGGGTCGCATTGGCGATCACCGTGGCGACGTCGTCGCGCGGCGACCGCCGTCGGTCGGCGGTCATGCGGGCGAAATAGGCGAAGAAATCCTTGTAGGTTTCCCGCCGGGCACCCTGGCGCCGCATCTCCGGATCGGTCGAGCCCAGCAGCTCCTGGGTGAGCCGCAGCATGAAGGCCTCGTCCTCGGCCGGCACGCCCAGGATGGTCATGATGACGCGCAGCGGATACCAGTTGGCGATGTCGCGGGCGAAGTCGCAGGCGCCACCCATCGCCTCCATGCGGTCGACGAACTCGCGCGCCAGAAGGGCGATCTGGCGGTCAAGCTTCTGCAGGCTGGGCGGCATGAACCAGGCCTGGGTGATTGCGCGGAACACCCGGTGATCGGGATCGTCCATGTTCACGAGCGTGCGCAGTGCCGAATCGCGCCGCCCGGTCAGTCGCTCGAGCTTCTCCTCGTCGGCGAGCGTGGCGAGCGTCGAGCGCGGCTCGTTCAGGAAGCGCTCGGGCTGACGCTCGATCTCGATGATGTCGGCATGCCGCGTCACAAGCCAGAACGGCCGATAGCCCTCGGGCGCCACCAGGTGCACGGGAGAGGCGCGGCGAAGCGGCGTGAACAGCGCATCGTAGGCGGACTGGTCGACGTAGGTGCGCGGGTCGACCACGGCGCGCGCCAGGGCTGCATCATCCATCGCTGTCCTCTCTCTGGTTGACCATATTGTCTATCAGGCTATACACTTCCTAACAATTGTTAGATTAATCCACCGGCGCGGAGGAAACCATGGACACCGCCCTGATCAATCGGGAAATCCCGTCGGACCATGCCGACCTGGTGGTCGAGGATCGCGAGCGGCACCTGTTCCGGGTGGCGCGGCGGGTTTTCACCGAGCAATCCATACTCGAGGGCGAGCATGACGCCATCTTCGACCGGTGCTGGCTCTACCTTGGCCACGGCTCGGAGATCGCCAGCAATTGCGACTTCATCACCCGCGCGGTCGGCGGTCGTGAGCTGATCTTCAATCGCGACCGCGGCGGCGCGGTGCACGCCTTTCTCAACACCTGCCCGCACCGAGGCGCCATGGTGGTGCGCGAGCGCAAGGGCAACGCGCTCGCATTCCGCTGCTTCTATCACGGCTGGTCGTTCAACGTGAACGGCCGCTTCGCCTCGCGCTTCGAAGAGGGCAACTACGGCAAGGAGCATTATGGCGGCGGCTGCGCCGACCTGGCCCAGGTGCCGCGCCTGGAAAGCTACCGCGACTTCTGGTTCGTCAATTTCGACCGCAATGCCGTTCCCCTGGCCGACTACCTGGCCGGCGCCAGGGAGTACATCGACCTCGTCGCCGACCAGTCAGAGGCCGGCATGGAAGTGGTCGGCAGCGGCCAGCAATACCGCATCAACGCCAACTGGAAGCTCCTGGCCGAGAACAGCATCGACGCCTTCCACGGCTTCCCGGTGCACAGCACCTATTTCGACTATCTCAAGAACATCGGCAGCCTGCGCATGGACTCGGGCACCAACGACTTCACCGCGCGCGGCATGACCGATCTCGGCAACGGCCACGCCGTCATCGAATATGCCTCGCCGTGGGGCCGGCCGATCGCGCGCTGGGTGCCGTCGTGGGGCGAGGACAAGCGCGAGCTGGTCGAGCGTCTCCGCAAGAACCTGATTCAGCGCTTCGGCGAGGAGCGCGGCCTGCGCATCGCCGAGACCAGCCGCAACATGCTGATCTTCCCCAACCTGGTCATCAACGACATCATGGCGATCACCATCCGCACCTTCTATCCCGAGGCGCCCGACCAGATGACCGTCAGCGCCTGGGCGCTCGCCGCCCGCGGGGAGGACAGCGAGCTGCGCAAGCTCCGCCTGTTCAACTTCCTCGAGTTCCTGGGGCCAGGCGGCTTCGCCACGCCGGACGACCAGGAGGCGCTGGAGAACTGCCAGCGCGGCTACAGGAACATGCGCGAGGTGGCGTGGAACGACATCTCCAAGGGCATGCCGCGCGCCGGCAAGCCGATGAACGACGACGAGGAGCAGATGCGCTGCTTCTGGCGGCAATGGCGCCAGCGCATGGCGGGTGCGCCATGAACGCCGACGCGACCCTTGCCGGCACCCCCAGCCTGGACGATCCCGGCCTGCGTACCCGCATGGAGGATTTCCTCTATCTCGAGGCCGACCTGCTCGACGAGTGGCGCATTGAGGAATGGTTCGCGATGTTCGCCCCGGGCGCCACCTACGAGGTACCGCCGACCGGCGAC
>NZ_JBFWZI010000027.1:17446-58417 GCF_050185545.1 Reyranella sp.
CGGCCTGCGTACCCGCATGGAGGATTTCCTCTATCTCGAGGCCGACCTGCTCGACGAGTGGCGCATTGAGGAATGGTTCGCGATGTTCGCCCCGGGCGCCACCTACGAGGTACCGCCGACCGGCGACCCCGACGAGACCGACCCGGCAACGTCGCTGTTCTACATCGCCGACGACTATGTCCGTCTGCGCGAGCGCATCGAGCGCCTGAAGAAGAAGGAAGCGCACTCGGAGTTCCCGCGCTCGCGGCAGCGCCACATGATCAGCAACGTGCGCATCACCGACATGGAAGCGGGCGTGGCCGAGGTGAGCTGCAATTTCGTCACCTACCGGGCCAAGCGTGGCGTCGTCGACACCTACTACGGCAAGCACCGTTATCGCATCGACTGCACCGGCCGGCCGTGGAAGATCAAGGCCAAGCGCTCGATCCTCGACATGGACATGCTCTATCCCGGCAAGCTCACGATCATCATTTGAGGTTTCGGTGTCCTCCCCAGCGCCGCCGGGAAGGAGAGTCGACGCCTGTCATGTTCCTCCCCCGACTACGGGGGAGGAAAGCGCGCCCCTTGAACCGTGGCCCCCGCGTCACGTAAGACGGACCGATGAAGATTGACCGCCCTGTCCGGTCCGAGCGGGCCACGCCGCCAGTCGACGAACCCGGGAAGGACAAGCAGACCAAGGCCGACAAGACCAGGGCGCGCCTGATCCAGGTCGCCAAGCGGCTGATCCAGGAGGACGGATCGGATCGCGTCACGCTGCGCCGCATCGCCGCCGGCGCCAAGATGGAGGCGGGCAGCATCTACTATCACTTCGACTCGCGCGACGAGATCATCCGCGCGGTGCTGGAAAGCGGTGTCGGCGATGCCCGCAAGGCGGTGATGCAGGCGATCGACGAGGCCGGGCCAGCGAGCTCGCCGCTCGACCGACTGCGCGCCGCGCTGCGCGCCCACCTCGCCTACACGCTGCAGGAGCATTTCTCGTCGCGCTTGAAGGCGATCCGTCGACTCCCGAAGCGGCTGCGCGACCATCACATGAAGCAGGAGCGCGAATATGCCGCCATCTTCGCCGACCTGCTCGCGGAGGCGCACAAGAAAGGCCTCCTGCGATCCGGCTTCAACCTTTCGGTGGTGCGCATGCTGACCATGGGCGCGCTCACCTGGGTCGCTGAATGGTACAGCCCGGACGGCCCGCTCTCTCCCGACGACGTCGCCGACGAACTGATGCGGCTGCTTGCCGGCGGCCTCATCAAGCCGGGCGCCGGCCCGATGAAGTGACAAGGCTCAGCTCGGCGGCGCGATCAGGAAGGCCTTGGAGGAGTTGAAGATCCAGGTCTCGACCAGCCCGGTGACCTGAGGCTTGCGGCCGAGCTCGCTCAGCGCACCGGCCAGACACATCCAGTTCAGGATCTCCTGCTGGCCGCTGTCCTCGACGGCAGCGCCCGGGCAGTTGCGCCAGGTCTGCCAGTCGGCGCTGCGCAGCGCCTCGAACATGCGCTTGTCGGCCGGCGTGTCGGGATAGAGGAAATGGTTCTTGGCCGTGAGGAAGGCGTGCGACCAGCCCGACGAGGCGAGCAGCGCCACCCGCCACGGCGAAGCGGCGAGGATGCGCGCTGTCGCGGCGCCGAGGTCGAACAGGCGGCGCGGCGTGGGCGCCGGCGGATCGAGGTCGGCCT
The DNA here is from genome assembly GCF_050185545.1 of Reyranella sp. Classification (GTDB taxonomy): domain Bacteria; phylum Pseudomonadota; class Alphaproteobacteria; order Reyranellales; family Reyranellaceae; genus Reyranella. The sequence goes on from NZ_JBFWZI010000027.1 coordinate 19,117, forward strand.
CGCCGATCTCGCGGTCGAACACCGGCAGGCCGCCGCGCTGGGCGAGCACGCGCCGGCCATAGCAGTTGATGGCTACAGGTACGATCGGATAGCCGAAGCCGCGGCGGGCATAGTCGAGATAGAGGATCGCGTTGGTGAAGGCATGGCCCAGCGGATGGTGCAGGGGCTTGTAGGCATAGGCCGCATCGAAGCCCTCCTCGATCAGGGCACTCGCCAGGTGCTTGGCCGCCTGCCGATGGCCCGGCAGGTCGTAGGTCTTGTCGGTCTCACCCCAGACATTGTTCGGCGGCACGCCGAACGTGAAGCGGTCGTAGGCGCTGACGCAGTAGGGCGGCACGACGTCTTCCTTGAAGTTCTCGTACTGGTCGTCGCCCCAGATCAGCACGAAGTCGGGATTGAACGCGTCGAGCGCCGCCCGCGTCCTCTCCATCCAGGCGACCAGGTCGGCGCGATGGCGGGCGGCCGACGAGGCGCCCTCGTCGTTGCCCCATTCGGCCCGCATCGCCTCGGGCCAGCCGGCCGGCGTCCTGAGCGCCTCCGGCAGGCGCGGGTTGGCGAGCATGCGCTTCAGGATCCACGCCATGCGCTCGTCGGCGCCCCACAGCGGCGGATAATGCGAAATACCGAGAGCCAGGATTTCAGCCATGGTGTTTTCCTAACACTTGACAGAATTTCGCCGAGCTTCGGCCGGCCCGCCGCTGGCGTCAACCGCTTGGGCACCGATGCGTCCGGTGACTGCTCAGGTGCAGCGTACCACGACGGAAGCCGGTCCGCGCACCGTGCTGGCATCGCCGCGGGTCGGCATGTTGTCCATCGCCAGAACGCTGTAATTGCCATGGCTCTGGCGGCACATCGCGATGGCGCGATTCTGGCAATCGCCCGGCATGCTGCAATTGATCTGGATGGCCTGCTTGCCGTCCGACCAGGTGACGATCTTGGCGTCCGTTCGCGTCATCGGATCGTTGCCCGGCGTGGACTTGGCGTCGCCGCACGCCGCCGTCAACCCGGCAACGGCAAGTCCCAGAATCCAGCGCAGCGTCGATCGCGACATCGTATGTCTCTCCCCCATTGCCCGATCACCGTCGGGTGCATCGAGAGTACAGGCCGGCGCCCGATGCGTATAGTCTCGACCGGCTACCTGGTGTTGAGCCTGAAATCGCGCCACGACAGCAGCCCCGTGGCGTTCTCGAGCATCATGCCGTCGAGCTGCTTCTTGAACTCGGCGGCGCTCGGCCGCCAGATCATGGTGCCCTCTCCAGTCGCGCCTTCCAGCCGCGCCGTGCCGCCGGCGAGCTTGAAGGTGCCGCGGCAGCCCAGAAGCTCGTAGCCCTGGCAATCCCATTTGCCCCAGGCGGTGGCGCCGTCGGTAGCGGTGAAGGTGCAGGCGCCGTTGCCGCTCACCTTGTGGCTCGCCTGGTCGATCTTCGCCGAGGCGGCGCAGGCGACGCGGCCACTGTGGATCGGCCCCTCTTCGGTCTCGACGAAGAACGACCCGGCCAGCGTGCCAACCAGGACCACCTGCTTCTCGGCGGCGCGCACGATCGAACCGTTCGCTGCCACCACGGCGAAGGCGTTGAAGGTCTGCGGCTCGTCCTGGGCGAGCGCCGCCGCCGCGGGCACCAGCAGGGTGAGCAGCGCTGCATGAATCGTGTTCCTCATGGTGGTCCCGCTCACTTGAAGTCGACGATCACGGCGTCGGCGCCAAGCGACACGGCGAGCCCCTGTCGGCGCGCCCACAAGGACAGGATCACGCCGTGCGGATTCTCGAGCCACAACTGGCCGCCGCCCTGGTCGCCGAGGGCGGCGCCGTAGCGCGCCGAGCCATAGGCACCCGGAAACTGGTTGAGCTGGTGCAGGTTGAAGACATCGCCCGTTGCCTGGAGCTTCGACACGCCGAAGCCGCCAATGCCCAGGCCGCCGATCGAGAAGCGATAGCTGCGGCCCTGGTAGTGCAGCGTGCCGCCGCCGATCCCGCCGCTGCCGATGAAGGCAACCTGCACCTGCTCGATGTCCACGGTGCCCGACTTGACGCGCTGCTGCGCCCGCACCGGCAGACCGGTCAAGGCAGCGCCGGTGCCGGCGGCAGCCAGCAGGCGCCGCCGGCTCGTTCCCTTGATCAAGACCCGCCCTCCCGGTCAGCGCTCGACGACTGCCGTCGTCTCGATCTCGACCAGCAGGCCGGGCACTGCGAGCGCGCTCACCGCCACCAGGGTCGACGAGATGACCGAGCCGCGCAGCGCCTTGGCCAAGGCCTTGGTGACCGCGCCCATGTCGCGGATGTCGGTGACGAAGATGGTCATGCGCGTGACGTCGGCCAACCGCGCCCCGGCCGCCTTCAGCGCAGCCTCGATCTTGCGCATGGTGATGGTCGTCTGCTGGGCCGCGTCCTTGCCCTGCACCCGCCCCTTGGCGTCGAGCGACGTCGTGCCCGACACGAACACGAACGACCCACTGCGCACCGCCCGCACGTAGAACGGCACCACCTCGGTGCCGTCCGGAAACAGATTCTTCGCCATCGCTTTGCTCCTTTTTCGTCTCCTCCCCAGCTCTGCTGGGGAGGTGTCCGCGCCTAAAGGCTTTTGGCCGCTCTGCGGCCAAAATGCCGATGCGGACAGAGGAGTCATGGTCTTCCGGACCGCGGGCGTCTCGCCCGCTCATGAAGAGAGCGGGCGAGACGCCCGCGGTCCGCATGAGCCATGATCCCTCCGTCGCCGTAAGACGGCGACACCTCCCCAGCGGAGCTGGGGGGAGAATGATTGCGGCGCCCTGACTAGCACGCGCCGGCATGCGTAGTACAAAGTCGCATGTGGAGAGGGAGCCCCTATGTCGCTCGATCGCTATCGCACCGCCATTGTTACCGGCGCCAGTCGTGGCATCGGCGCGGCGACGGTCCGGCAGCTGTGCATCGGCGGGCTCGAGGTCTATGCCGTGGCGCGCTCGGCCGACGATCTCAGCGACCTCGCGCGCGAGACCGGCTGCCGGCCGCTGGCGCTCGACGTCTCGCACCGTGACGCCGTGCTGAGCGCGCTGAGCGGCCTCGACGCCGACATCCTGATCAGCAATGCCTCGGCGCCAGTGCACGCCGCCGCCTCATGGCAGACCGCGCCGGACGACATCGACCTGCTGCTCGACGTCAATCTCAAGGGCACGCTCAACTGCCTCGCCGCGACCGTGCCCGGCATGAAGGCGCGCGGGCGTGGCCATATCGTGCTGATGGGCTCTATCGCCGCCGCCCGACCGATTCCCGGCATGCCGGTCTATGCCATGACCAAGGCGGCGCTCAACAATCTCGGCCAGACGCTGCGGCTCGACCTGCATGCCTCGGGCGTGCGGGTGAGCGAGATCGCGCCAGGCCGGGTCGAGACCGGCGCCCATGTCGCCCTGCTCGACGATCCAGACGAGGGTCGGCGGCGCTTCTACGAAGGCTTCGAATGCCTGCAGCCCGACGACATCGCCGAGGCGATCATGTTCGTGCTGGGCGCCCCGCAGCGCATGGATGTGAGCTACATGGAGATCGTCCCGACCGACCAGTCCTACGGCGGCTCGCAGTTCCACCGCCGCGGTGGCCGGTAGAGCGGTATCCGATCCCGACGGTGCGGTCCCGGACAGCACCATCCAGACGAGCCGGATGCGGTCGATCGCGATCGGACATAAGCTGGACCCGATTCCAGAAAGCCTGGAGCACGATCTCCCGCCCGGCCGACTGCAGTCGGACGGAACGGGCACCAGGCGCGTCGCTTGCATACCCCGAGTTCACCATGAGCCCGACCAACCTTGCCGCTATCCTCGATCCTGCAGCACCGGACGACCGTCCGCTGATCATCCAGCTCTCTCCCGAGGGCAACGAGCAGCTGCGGCTCGCCTACGGCGAGGGCCGGGCGCGCATTGCCGCCCTGGCGCGCGGCCTGCTGAAGCGCGGGCTCGCGCGCGGCCAGGCCGTCGCCATCGTCGCCGCCAACAGCGCCGACTACCTGCTGCTCTACATGGCGACGATGGCGGCCGGCCTGGTCTCGGTCTGCGTCAACCACAAGCTGCCGCGCGAGACGGTGGCGCACATCATGAAGGACTCGGCCGTGGCGCTCGCCGTCGCCGATGCCGAGCGTGCGCCGCTCGTCGCCCCGCTGGTGCCGACCGTGCCGATCGAGCAGCTCGGCTCGCTGCTCGATCCCGGCCCGTTCGTGCCGCTCGACATGGCGTTCGGGGAAACCGCCATGGTTCTCTACACCTCAGGGTCGACCGGCCTGCCCAAGGGCGTGCCGCTCAGCCACGGCGGTTACCTCTGGGCGACCGGCGCCACGCCCGAGCAGCGACCCGGCATCGAGGGCAGGAAGGCGATCATCGCCGCCCCGCTGTTCCACATGAACGGCCTGTTCAGCGCCAAGCTGGTCATGATCAACGGCGGCACCATCGTTCTGATGACCGCCTTCACCGCGGCGGGCTACATCCGCGCCATCGACCGGCTGCGCATCGACATGGTCACCTCGGTGCCGACCATGCTGGCCCTAGTCATGCGCGAGACCGCGGCGCTAGCGAACGCCGACCTCTCCTGCGTCAGCGTGGCCGTGACCGGCTCGGCGCCGTCGACGCCCGAGTTCTTCGAGCAGATGCACCGGCTGTTCCCCAACGCCGACACCGCCAACAGCTGGGGCACCACCGAATCGGGACCGATCGCCTTCGGCCCGCACCCCCAGGGCATCGCCAGGCCGATGGGCGCACTGGGCTATCCGCGTAAGGGCATCGAGGTGAAGCTCGTCGGCGACGATCCCGACCAGGGCGTGCTGCACATCCGCACGCCGGCGCTGATGACCGGCTATCTCAACCGCGAGGCCGACACGAAGAAGCGCCTGATCGACGGCTGGTACGACACCGGCGACGTCATGCGGCGTGACGCCAACGGCTTCGTCTTCTTCGTCGGCCGCGCCGACGACATGTTCCAGTGCGGCGGCGAGAACGTCTACCCCGGCGAGGTCGAGAAGCTCCTGGGCCAGCACGCCGACGTGGCCCAGGTCTGCGTCGTGCCGGTGGCCGACGAGATCAAGTACCAGCTCCCCGTGGCGTTCGTCGTGCCGAGGCCCGGAACGTCGCCGAGCGAGGACGCACTGCGCCGCTTCGCCCTCGACAACGGACCGGCCTACGCCCATCCGCGCGCCGTCTGGTTCGTCGACGAGCTGCCGCTCGCCGGCACCAACAAGATCGACCGCAAGGCGCTGATCGACCGTGCCGCCGCCACCTATGCCCGGGATACTGCGAAGCGGGTGTAGTACGCCCGAGACTTACCGCGACCCGCAAATCAGGCCAATCGCCGCCTGCCCAAAACTGTAAGTGAATGAAGAGCTTTTGGCGGACCCGGCGAGATTCGAACTCACGACCTCTGCCTTCCGAGCCCGAAAAGACGGTTTTCGCCACAGTTTCTTTTCGTACGCTAACACGCGCTAAGGCACTGTCGCGGTTGATCTTTTCTGGATGGGCGCACCGAAGCCAGTAACCTGTGATGACCCTGAACCGGGAGCGGCATTGCCGCCGGAGTATGTCACATGGCGAGGCTCAGCAAGCGTGCTGTCCATCAGGCCCTGGCAGGCGAGCAGGACTATTTCATCTGGGACGACGAACTGCGCGGCTTCGGGCTACGCATCTTCAAGTCAGGGAAGCGCAGCTACCTGGTACAGAATCGCGCCAAGGGTCGCACGCGACGGGGTTTGGGGTACCTATAGCGAAGCACTCATCACGCGCGATCGAACCTCATGATGTCTTCGCGGAAGGAGGACAGGAGACGGTGCGTGGCTCCCGAGACCTTGCGGCGGCTGTGGCCGGCGCCGTCCTGTGCCGCCGTGACAAGGGCATGAGCCCGCTCCGCTTCGACCAGCAGGCGTGCGAGCGTACGTCTCTTCGCCTCGTCGGTCTCCCCTGCCAGCATGGACTGGCAGTGCGCTATGTTCTGACGCCAGATGAATTGGTCGAAGCTATCGGTCATCGCGGGAAGTTCGACACGCTCCACGCCGTGCAAGCAGCAAGCCTACCAATTCGGCGAGCGCTGCTGAAGATGGAGCGCATCGCGTACCGCTGCGCGGTCGGCGCACGACCGCTCAGGAACCGCAGCGCGGCCTACCTCGAGACCTGCAGGTCACGCAGCCATGCAAGTCTCGTGATCGCCTGGCCGGCAAAAGATTGGACGCGCAGTGCGGTAGACTCGTCCTTGGTCGCCTCGGCAACGCCGAGATACCCCTCGACCAAGCGCTCGGCCACTGCTGCGATGTCGAGCGTGCCGCCGGTCTCTCGTCGTGGTTCTGGACCGACGGCGAGCTCACGAGACATGGCGTCAGCCTGAACCGCGAGAGCCTCGGCGCGTTCGCGATCGGGGCCGGCGAGCCGGGTCGCCAAGGCAGCAAGTTGCCCGGCCATCCACCGCTCGAGAAAAGCGGCCTCGGCCAGCCGATCGTCGATGGAAAGGGCGGCATCGGGAAGATGTCGACGGCGTTCGGCATGATAGGCCTCCCGACGGGCCTGCCGGAGCAGCGACACGTGGTGCAATTCTTCGCGAGCCATGCTTTCTGCCGCGGCCCGAAGCTCCGGCGTCGGCGCTTCGGAGGCAACGTAGCTCCAGAAAGTGAAGGCACGCTCCTCGTTGCGCACGGCCATCGACAAGACGCGATAGGCGGTGGCGGTCTTCGATGCGGCGAGCTCCGCGCCTTCCTCGTCTAAAATTTCCGGCAGAACCCATTTGATCGCCGCGGAGTCGGGAGGCTTGCCGATGCGCTGCTGAGCCCAGCGCAGCACGCCGGCCTCGTGTCGACGTTCCTCCTCGGCTAGCCGTTCGAACAGTTCGGCGAGTTGCGGCGTGCGATCTGCCCGGGCGCGAATCGCCAGTTCGGCGTAACGCTTGGCCGCTTCGTGCTCGAGCGCCTGTGCAATGGCGCATATCTCTTCAATCGAGAGAACCGGTGCGCCCGGCGGTGTCTTCAGAAGCGACAACTTCCCTCCGCATTGACGACCGGACCAAGAGTGAGAAAAGTGTCAATATCGGTCGTGGCAAAACTTTGGCCGAGCCAAGGCGTTGCCGCCAAGGGCGAAGCGGAGGATTTGTTTTGCCTGGAGGAATGCATCCAGCATGGCGCGGGCTGGTCGCGCTGCTCTGTGCGACCGTGCTCGCGGCTTTCCTCTGCGCCAGTGCGAACGCGGCTGGCCGGGTGCAGGAGTTCCTGTCCAAGGCGCAGCCCTCCGAGATGGTGCCTGATGCCGACCGCTTCGGCGCTCCGCAGGGCGATCCTCCACTGGTCCCTGTATACAAAGGCGACGAGTTACGCGGATACGTTTACCTGAACTCGGACTTCACCAATGCCGTCGGCTACTCGGGCAAGCCGATCCATCTGCTGGTCGGCATCGATCCCAAGGGCGTGGTCAGGGGATTGAAGCTGGTCTCCCACAGCGAGCCAATCGTGCTCGTGGGCATTCCCGAGCGTCGCGTGATCGACGCGATCAACAGCCTCGTTGGCAAGGAATTCGGGCCGGTCGCGTCCGGTGCCGAGCGGCCGCCGCAGGTGGACATCGTGAGCGGAGCCACGGTGACGGTGCTGGTGATGGGCGACAGCGTTGTGCGCTCTGCCGTGCGCCTGATTCGCAGCGGCCGGCTGGGCGGCACGGCCGGCACCACGACAACGGCGGCGGCACAGGCCGCGAGATCGCTCGATCTTCAGCAAGACGAGATACGTGATTGGCAGAGCCTGGTAGGCGACGGGTCTGTGCGACGGCTGCATCTCACTGTGGGCGACGTCAACGATGCCTTCTCCAAGGCGGGCAGTGCCGCGGCCGCGCAGAATGCCGAATCGTCGGACGCGGACGATACCTTCATCGATCTCTACGTTGCCCCGGTCTCGGTGCCGTCCATCGGCCGGGCGATGCTGGGCGAAGACGCCTACCGGCAGCTCGCGCAACGCCTGAAGCCGGGCCAGCAGGCAATCGTGGTGGCCGGCAACGGCCTCTATTCGTTCAAGGGCTCGGGCTATGTGCGCGGCGGCATCTTCGACCGCATCGAGCTGATCCAGGAAGGCGCCGGTGTCCGCTTTCGCGACCGCAACCACACCCGCCTGGGGGACCTGGCCGCCGACGGCGCGCCCGAGTTCCGCGAAATCGCGCTGTTCGTCGTGCCCGACGATTTCTCGCTCGACCTTGCCGAGCCGTGGCAGCTTCAGCTGCTGGTGCAACGGAGCGTGGGCGCTCGCGACAAGGCCTTCATCGCCTTCGATCTCGGCTACACTCTGCCGGAGCGGTACTTCAAGCGCGACCCGCGCGCCGGACCGGCATCGCCATCGCCCGCGCCATCCGATGCGGCGCCCGCTCTCTCCGACCTCGAAGAGCCGCTCTGGCAGCGAATGTGGAGGAGCAATGCGGTGTCGATCGGCGTCACGGCCGCCGCACTGATGGTGCTTACCGCCATTTTCTTCTTCCAGAGCGCGCTGGTGCGGCGCCCTGCGGTCTACACGTGGGTGCGGCGCGGCTACCTCGCCTTCACCCTGGTGTGGCTGGGCTGGTTCGCCAACGCACAGCTCTCCGTGGTCAATGTCGTCACTTTCACCAATGCGTTGATCACCGACTTCAGCTGGGAATTCTTCCTCGCCGCGCCGCTGATCTTCGTCCTATGGGCAGCGGTTGCCGGCGGTCTGCTGTTTTGGGGGCGCGGTCCGTTCTGCGGCTGGCTCTGCCCGTTCGGCGCTTTGCAGGAACTGCTGAACAATCTCGCGCAGTGGCTCAAGGTACCCCAATACAGGGTGCCATGGGGCGTGCACGAGCGCCTTTGGCCCGTCAAATACATCATCTTCCTTGGCCTCTTCGGCCTCTCCCTGTACTCGCTTCCCATGGCAGAGCGGTTCGCCGAGGTCGAACCGTTCAAGACGGCGATCATCCTCAAGTTCTGGCGCTACTGGCCCTTCGTCCTGTATGCTGTTGCGCTGCTGGTTGCAGGCCTGTTTGTCGAACGCTTTTTCTGCCGCTATCTTTGTCCTCTTGGTGCGGCGCTCGCAATCCCAGGCCGCATCAGAATGTTCGAATGGCTGAAGCGCTGGCCCGAATGCGGCTCGCCTTGCCAGCGCTGCGCCAAGGAATGCCCGGTGCAGTCGATCCACCCCGAAGGTCAGATCAACGTCAACGAATGCATCTACTGCATGCATTGCCAGGAGCTTTACCACGACCCCAACCGTTGCCTGCATAACGTGCAGCTTCGCCTCAAGCGCGAGAAGCGCGCCGCCATACGGGCCTCGTCTGCGCCGGCGCGATCGGGTCTCACCGAAACCAGTGCGTAAGGAGAAAAGTCCATGACCAACAGGAAGCAGACGACACCTCGCCGCCGCGACGTCCTTAAGGCCAGCGCCATTGCCGGCGCCGCGGGAGCCGCCGGAGGCTTGGGGACCGCCCGGATGTTCGAGGCGGGGCAGGCGCAGGCACAGACACGGCCGCCGCAGCAACAGCAGCGCCAACAACAAGGCCGGCCGGGCGCGCAGAAGTACGAAGTGAAGCCGGGCGAACTCGACGAGTACTATGTCTTTTTTTCCAGCGGCCAGACCGGCGAGCTGCGCATCGTGGGCCTCCCCTCCATGCGCGAGCTGATGCGCGTGCCCGTCTTCAATCGCGACAGCGCCACGGGCTGGGGCCAGACCAACGAGAGCCTGAAGGTGCTGACCGAAGGTCTGACGCCTGAGGCCCGTGAGTTCCTCAAGGACAGGGGCGGCATATACACCAACGGCGACCTGCACCACCCGCACCCTTCCTTCACGGACGGGACGTACGACGGCCGCTACGTGTTCGCCAACGACAAGTCGAACAGCCGGGTCTGCCGCATCCGGCTCGACGTCATGAAATGCGACAAGATCATCCAGATTCCGAACCAGGCTACCGTGCATGGCCTGCGCGTGCAGAAGTTCCCCAAAACCGGATACGTCTTCTGCAACGGAGAGGACCGTGTGCCTGTCCCCAACGACGGCAAGATCCTCGACGATCCGAAGAAATATGTCGGCATGTTCACGGCGGTCGACGGCGAGACCATGAAGGTCGCCTGGCAGATCCAGGTCGACGGCAACCTCGACAACGTCGATGCCGACTATCAGGGCAAGTACGCCTGGTCGACCTGCTACAACTCCGAGGAAGGCGTGACGCTCGCCGAGATGATGGCCAAGGAACAGGACTGGGTCGTCGTCTTCAACCTCAAGCGCATCGAAGAGGCGGTGAAGAAGGGCGACGTGCAGATGATCGGCGGCGTGCCGGTGCTGAACGGCCGCGCCGGCTCGGCTTTCACGCGCTACATCCCGATTCCCAACAGTCCGCACGGCATCAACACGGCGCCTGACGGCATCCACTTCGTCGCCAACGGCAAGCTTTCGCCGACCTGTACGGTGTTCGATGCGCGCAAGCTGGACGACCTCTTCGACGACAAGATCAAGCCGCGCGACGTCGTCGTCGCCGAGCCGGAGCTGGGGCTTGGCCCTCTCCACACGGCGTTCGACGGCAAGGGCAATGCGTTCACGACGCTGTTCCTCGACAGCCAGGTCGTCAAATGGAACATCGAGCGGGCCAAGCAAGCCTATCGCGGCCAGAAGGTCGACCCCATCATCCAGAAGCTCGACGTGCACTATCAGCCCGGACACAACCACAGCTCGATGGGGCAGACGAAGGAGGCGGACGGCAGGTGGCTGCTGTCGCTGAACAAGTTCTCCAAGGACCGCTTCCTGAACGTCGGGCCGCTGAAGCCCGAGAACGACCAGCTGATCGACATCTCCGGCGACAAGATGGTGATCGTCCATGATGGCCCGAGCTTTGCCGAGCCGCACGACGCGACCATCGTCCATCGCTCGAAGATCAATCCCCTCCACATCTGGAAGCGGGACGATCCGTTCTTTGCCGACGCCGTGCAGCAGGCCAAGGCGGACGGCGTCAAGCTGGAGGTCGACAACAAGCTCGTGCGCGACGGCAACAAGGTCCGCGTCTACATGACGTCGGCGGCCCCGGCGTTCGGTCTCGAGAGCTTCACGGTGAAGCAGGACGACGAGGTCACCGTCTATGTGACCAACGTCGACGACGTCGAGGACCTCACGCACGGCTTCTGCGTCGTGAACTACGGCGTCAACATGGAGATCGGGCCACAGCAGACCTCTTCGGTGACCTTCAAGACGTCGCGCGCAGGCGTCTACTGGTACTACTGCACATGGTTCTGCCACGCCATGCACATGGAGATGCAGGGGCGCATGCTGGTGGAACCGAAGAGCGCCTGAGCCCATGCGGCTTCGGTCCGTGTTGTGGCTGGCGATGCTGGCGGCGGGGCTGGCGGGCCCGGCCCTTGCCGAACGGATCGTCGTGCCTGCGGGCCGATCCGACCTGCAGCAGGCGATCGACGGCGCAGCAGAGGGCGACACCATCGTGCTCCAGGCCGGCGAGCATCGTGGCCCGCTGCGGCTGCCCCGCAGGATGGTGCTCGAGGGCGAGCCCGGTGCCGTGCTGCGCGGCTCGGGCGTCGGTAGCGTCGTCACCCTGACCGCCCCCGACAGCGTCGTTCGCGGGCTGACGATCCGCGATTCCGGCCGCGACCTCGAGAAGATGGACTCCGGCGTGTTCATCGCCAAGACCGCTGTCCGCTCCGTCGTCGAGCACAACAGGATCGAGGGGAACCTGTATGGTGCTTACATCCACGGGGCCGACGGCGCGATCGTGCGACGGAATGAAATCGTCGGCATACGGGAAGGCCGCATGAATGAGGCGGGCAACGGCGTGTCGGTGTGGGACGCCCCCGGTGCCCAAGTGCTGGAAAACGACGTCAGGTTCGGTCGCGACGGCATTTTCTCCATCGCCAGCCGCAAGAACGTGTTCAGCGGCAACCGCCTCCGCGACCTGCGGTTTGCCGTCCACTACATGTACACCAACGAAGGCGAGGTCTCTCACAACGTCTCCATCGGCAATGCCGTGGGATATGCCGTGATGTTCTCGCATCGGCTGATCATCCGCGGCAACGTGTCGGACGGCGACCGCGACCGTGGCTTCCTCTTCAATTTCGCCAACGGCTCGCAAATCGCCGGCAACCTGGTCGTCGGGCGCCTTCAGCCGGCCGAGCGATGGACGCGTGCCGGCCAGCACGACAGGGAAGCGCGGGAGCACGGCATGCTGGACGACCGGGCGTCGACGGCGTCTGCAACGGGCATGCGCATCGGGCCGGAAAAGTGCGTCTTCATCTACAACACCAACAATAACCGGTTCCGCGACAACTGGTTCGAGGGATGTGACATCGGCATCCACTTCACCGCCGGATCCGAGGGCAACGAGCTGGTGGGCAACGCCTTCGTACGCAACCGCAACCAGGTGAAGTATGTCGGCTCTCGATATCTCGACTGGTCGAAGAACGGCCGCGGCAACTACTGGAGCGACAATGCTGCATTCGACCTGAACGGCGACGGCATAGCCGATACGGCCTACAGGCCGAACGATCTCGTCGATCGTGTGCTGTGGACCGTGCCTCAGGCCAAGGTGCTGGCCAACAGCCCTGCCGTGCAGGTGGTCCGGTGGGCGCAGACGCATTTCCCGGCTTTGCTGCCGGGCGGCGTGATCGACAGCCATCCGTTGATCGCGCCGCCCACGCGTCCCATGGCGGCCGAGGCCCGCCAGTGAACGCGAACGTCGAGCTACGGGACGTCTCCAAGCACTACGGCCGCATCGAGGCCGTACGCGGCGTTTCCTTCGACCTGCCCGCGGGCGAAACGATCGCACTCGTCGGCCACAACGGCGCCGGGAAGACGACCTTGCTCAAGCTGATGCTCGGCCTGATCCGCCCGACGGCCGGTACGGTGCAGGTGCTCGGCGAGGCCCCCGCGCGCGGCGAATTCGAGGCACGGCGACGGCTCGGTTACTTGCCCGAGAACGTAGCGTTCAACCCCGCCCTCACAGGCCGCGAGATCCTGTCCTTTTACGCTCGCCTGAAGCGCGAGCCGACGGCCCCGACATTGAGGCTGCTGGAAAAGGTTGGGCTGGAAGGCGCCTCGCATCGCCGGGTCGGCACCTACTCCAAGGGCATGCGGCAGCGACTCGGCCTCGCCCAGGCCCTGATCGGCGAACCGCAGCTCCTGCTGCTCGACGAGCCGACGACGGGCCTGGATCCGGCCTTGCGGCTCGGCTTCTACGAAATCGTGCAGGAGCTGCGCGATCGGGGCGCCACGGTCGTGCTGTCCTCGCACGCGCTGACGGAACTCGAGGAGCGCGCCGATCGTGTGATCATCATGAATCGCGGCATGATGGTCGCCGACGGCTCGCTCGACGAGTTGCGGCGCCTGGCGCGTCTGCCGTCGCGCATCAGGCTTACCATTCCTGCGGCATCTATGGATGCGGCCCGCGAATGGATGGGCAAGAAGGAAGGCTGGCGGGACGTCGGCGCCGGTGTCGTCGAATTCGACGCCTATCACGACCGCAAGCTCGCCCTGCTTCGGCGGGCGACGCAGGAGGGCACGCCCGTCCAGGACGTCGACGTCGTTCCTCCGACACTCGACGAGCTCTATGCTCACTTCCTGCGCGGCCAGGAGGCGGCAGAATGAGGAACCTCCTGATCATAGCCGGCAAGGAGATCCAGGAGGCGCTGCGCAATCGCTGGGTGCTGGCGACGACGCTGCTGCTGGCAGCGCTCGCCCTGTCGCTGACCTTCCTCGGCAGCGCGCCGACGGGAACGGTCGGCGCGGGCGCCCTCGACGTGGTGGTCGTCAGCCTCTCCAGCCTGACCATCTTCCTGGTGCCCCTCATCGCTCTCCTGATCTCGCACGATGCCATCGTCGGCGACATCGAGCGCGGCACGCTGCTGCTGCTGCTGAGTTATCCCGTCGGCCGCGGCCAGGTGCTGCTGGGGAAATTCGCCGGCCACCTCGCCATCCTCGCCTTCGCGACGGTGCTGGGTTACGGCGCGGCGGCCGTCGCCCTCGCCGCCAGCGGCGCCGAGGTCGATGGCGCGAGCTGGGTTGCGTTCGCCGCCATGGTGGGATCGTCGATCCTCCTGGGGGCCGCCTTCGTCGCCATCGGCTATCTGGTGAGCGCCCTGGTGCAGCAGCGAGGCATGGCTGCCGGCATCGCCGTCGGGGTCTGGCTGCTGCTGGTGCTGATCTATGACATGGCCCTGCTCGGCCTGCTGGTTGCCGACCAGGGAATGACGATAACCGGCGGTGTGCTCAATGCCCTGCTGCTGCTCAATCCGGCAGACGTCTATCGCATGCTCAACCTGACCGGCTCGGCCAATGTCAGCGCCTTCTCCGGCATGGCGGGCCTGGCCGACAGCGTGACGTTGGCGCCCGTCCACCTGTTGGCGGCGCTCGCGGCCTGGACCGTCGTGCCGCTGGCGATCGCCGCCTTCATCCTGTCGCGGAGAGAACTATGAACAAGCCTGCCTTGCTTGCGCTGTTCGCGGTGCTCGCGATTGCGGGCTGCAAGAAGGAGGCGGACCAGGCGTCCGTCGCGCCGCAGGCGCTGACGGCCGACGCGGTCGGCTACTATTGTGGCATGAACCTGGTGGAGCATGTCGGCCCCAAGGGCCAGATCCTGCTGGCCAGCCGCAAGGAACCGGTGTGGTTCTCCTCGGCACGAGACGCGCTGTCCTTCAGCATGCTGCCGGAAGAGCCGAAGGACATTCGCGCCATCTACGTCTCCGACATGGCGAAGGCCACAAGCTGGGAAGATCCGGGTGCCGCCAACTGGGTCGAAGCCCGCAAGGCCTTTTTCGTCATTGGCAGCGACTTGAAGGGCGGCATGGGCGCGCCAGAGACCATCCCTTTCTCCGACCGTGCGGCAGCCGAAAGATTTGCCGGCGAGCATGGCGGGCGTGTCGTCGCCTTCAGCGAAGTGCCGCGCGACTATGTGCTGACGGCGGCCGAGCCGTCGTTGCACAGACATTGAGGAGAAAGCCAATGGTCCCGATCAATCGGCGGCGCTTCATCGGCATCGTTGCCGGCGCGAGCGCGAGCCAACTTTCGCTGGCCCGCGCCGACCTGGCCGTTCGGGAGGCCGCCACCTGGCGTGGAGCTATTCTCGGCGCGCCGTCGTTACTGCGAATCCATCACCCCGATCCTCTGGTGGCGGAGAGGCTCATCAGCCTGTCGGTCGGCGAAGCGCAGCGGCTGGAACGCATCTTCAGCCTCTATCGGCCGGACTCGGCGCTGGCCGAGCTCAATCGGCGGGGCGCGCTCGCGGCGCCGCCGGCCGAGTTGGTGCGGCTCCTGTCGGATTGTCGGCGTTATCACGAATTGACGCACGGCGTCTTCGATCCGTCGGTTCAGCCGCTATGGAAGATTCACGTCGAGCATTTCTCCCGGAGCGGGGCCGGCACCGCGGGCCCGTCGTCGGAGGCTCTCGCGGCGGCCTTGGCCAAGGTGGGATTCGCCCATGTCCAGTTCAGCCGCGATCGCGTGGCCTTTTCCAAGCCCGGCATGTCCCTGACCCTCAACGGCATTGCCCAGGGTTTCATTACGGATCGCGTGGTTGACATTCTCCGTGAGCGCGGGATCGACCATAGCCTGGTCGACATGGGCGAGATCCGCGCCATCGGTCCCCGGCCGGACGGCGGACCGTGGCGGGTCGGCATCCCCGGCGACGAGGCAGCAGTGGACCTTGTCGACAAGGCCGTGGCAACATCGAGCGGCTGCGGCTTTGCGTTCGACCCCGAGGGCCGGTTCAACCATCTGTTCGATCCGGTCACGGGACGTTCGCCCGATCCTGGCCGCAGTGTGACCGTGATCATGTCGACGGCTGCAGAAGCCGATGCGCTGTCGACCGCGATGAGCTTGATGCCGGACGAGGCCGTTCGGCAGCTTTTGGAGGATCTTCCCCATGGCCACGCGTACGTCGGGCGGGCGGATCACCGCGGGAACCACCGTGGAAAGCCGTCGTTCCCGCTCGAATAGCAGCAATGGAGCGGTTCATGCGCCTCATATCGACCACTCTTGCGGCTCTGGTGACCGTCGCGACAGCAGCCGGCGCACAGGATGTCGCCAGCGGCGAAAAGGTGTTCGCCCAGTGCAAGAGTTGCCACCAGCTCGGCGAGACGGCGAAGAACGCGGTCGGCCCCGTCCTGAATGGACTGTTCGGGCGCAAGGCGGGCACAGTCGAAGGCTTCAAGTACTCCGATGCCAACAAGAACTCGGGCATCACGTGGGACGAGCCGACCTTCGTCGAGTACATCAAGAATCCGAAGGCGAAGGTTCCCGGAACCAAGATGATCTATCCTGGCCTCAAGGACGATCAGAAGATCAAGGATCTGGTCGCCTACCTAAAGCAATTCGATTCGAAGGGCCACCGGGCGGCCAAGGCGGAGTAACAGCTCACATCTTTCCTCCGTCTGTCGCGGATGTGGGCGGAGTCGACAATTGCCCGCAGATGAATCGAGAAGCGCTCAGGGCTGTTCGAGCCCGACGACATCGGGCTGTGACACGATTGGCATGATTGCCAACGGAAAGTAAAACAAATGCGAAGATCAATAGTGATGGCATTGACCTTGGCGCCACTCGCTTCTCCGACGGCCGCGCAAGATCTGTCGGTCGGACGCAGCTTGGCCACACGCTGGTGCATGGCGTGCCATGTTGTCGAGCCGGAACAGACCATGGCCACCGACAACGCACCCAGCTTCCGCGCAATCGCGAGCCGGCCGGGCACTACGCCGGAAACGCTGGACCGTTACCTGTCGAGAAGTCATACCCTGATGCCCGATTTTATGCTGAGTTTGCAGGAGCGTAACGCTCTGGTCGCCTACATCTTGAGCCTGCGCTAGCGCAGCCGCCTTGGTCCATGCAAGAACGTCACTCATTTGTCGTTGGAGCGCAAACCGGCTTGACGGCTACACTTGATCGGTAAGCAAAGCGCAATACGTCGCTACCCAAAGCGCCGCCGAACGGCCAGTCCGCTCGCTTGAGTATTCGCATCGCATACTGGGCAATCAGGCCAAACCGCGGCGGCGAGGAAATGCTCGGCAAGCTAGCGCTGCTTGGCGGCCAGAGCACGAGCCATGACGTCGCCTCTGTCTTGTCTCGAAAGATTCTCAGCGAGCGGATCGATCCAGCTGCGTCCGCGAAGTGAGCTGCTTCCAAATGATTTGCAGAGGATACGACAATCGCCAGAGGTCCGACTGGACCTCGCCCCTGCATGGCATAGTTACGGACCCAAGCGTCAATCGCCTTGAGTTCATCGACTGACATTGTTGCCTTAGCAGCAGTTGCATCGAAAAGCTTGGCATACGGCATAGCCCCAGCCGCGGCTATGTTCTCGAGGTATCCAAGGACATCCGCAGCAGACAGGCCTTCTTCGACGAAGGCCGCGACGCGTCGCGTGCCATGGTCGATGTTCAAGTGCACGGGCATTCTTATGGCGAAGGATAGGCCACCAAAGTTAAACTGTAAGCAAGTACTCGACGGGGTGCCAGTGCCTGCAACTCAGGCACAAAATGGCCATCAGAAATTCGTCGCACGTCGGTTGGCGTGGACGTAGCAACCTTCGGGCGACCGGCGTAAGTCCGGCGTTTTGCGCGCTGCCGCGCCATTGATGCCAAGATGGCGTGGTGCGCTGGACTCGCTAGCCATGATCTGCTCGGCAAGTGCGCGCGGAGTCCTCGCCGACTGCAAGTGGATACTTCCTTGCGGCGATCAGCGACTTGATCTGTATCAAGGCAGCTGGGCAGGTCCGCAATCAACCTGTTACCGGTTAACTTCCTTCCAACTTTGGCGTCTTGGGAGGCCTTGGAAAAGGAGGGATCATGACGACGCTCCAGGAGCTGCAGCAAACGATTTCGCGTTTCGTGAAGGGAGGGCGCAAGCGTCGGCAGTTGAAGCGTGAGCTCGCGCAACTCGCTGCCATGGGCGAACTTGACGCCGTCCTGGCTGACGTTGGCCTTGTGCGCTCGCAGGTCCAGCCCCTCATCGCAGGATCTGCCGACCCCAATGAGCGGCTGGACAAGATGCTCGACCGGCTGGGCATCGACGTCGCCCGGTTGCCTGTCGAATCTCTGCGGGACATGGCGTGGGCCTGCATGAACTGTCGGACCAAACGCCATTGCCGCCAATGGTTGTCCGACAACAAGGGGCCGGACTTCCACAGCTTCTGTCCGAATGCTGCAGAGTTCGACAACGCCTTGTGGAGGCAGCACCCGGAACTGGCTTCGTCGAGGGCTTCGCCCGCGGGTTGCGACCCGCGCGAACTTACCTTCTACCCGCGCACCGACGAGCTGCGACGGATGCAGGCCGACGCCCGTCGGCGTGAAGTCCGCGTTCTGCTCGACTCCGCCATGTAGGACCGAATGAAGGAGGACTTCAAAGATCAGGACTTAGCACGGTAGAGGATAAGGCCAACCATGGCGCCAGAACGCCGACGATGCGGCGTTCGGCAACTGCTCGGAGGCGGGACCAGCGAACCGTTGTAAGCAAAAGCGAACATCAATATCAGCGTTAGCCAGGACGAGAGGCCGGCGGTGAAGCCGATGGCGAGCCCGACCGCGGCAGACAGCAGCATCACCACCGTGATAGCGCGGTAGCGACCGAGCTTGAGCGCCAGCTCGTTGCCGAGAATGCTGACCGGCGCGGCAAGGGCGGTGAACAGCGCGCTCACCACAAGGGCGCCCAACGGCGCGCCGCCGCTCGCGGCGACAAGGCCCCAGAAGGCAACCAGGCACGTACGCACGCCGTAGAGTTCGAAGCAGTGCCAGCCATAGCCGAAAGAGTGGCCGAGCACGGCTTGGTTCCTGAGCGCGGGCACGAGATGAAGCAGCGGGCCGCACGGGGCGCCGGCGCGACCGGCGTCAGCGACCCCGCGATGAAGGTCATGATCAGCGGAGGCAGGCCGGTGAGGATAAGGGCACAGCGCCAGCCCGCGGCCTCCGCGGTGAGCTGGCAGGCGAGGAAGGAGATGCCCACGCCGAAGGAGAAAGCCGCAGTGTAGACGGTGATGCTGCGCGAACTCTCCCCCGGGTCGAGCCGATCGGTCAGCAACTTCAGTCCTGGCACGTAGGGCCGGCGAAGCCCAGCCCTGTCAGGCCCCCAGAGGAGCATCGCCGTGCCGGTCGCATTCAGCAGCGAGCCGATGCTGAGGGTGGTGAAGATCGGGGCTGCGAGCACATAGCCTATGGCATAGGCACTCGCCATCAAGCCCGCCTCGCCGTAGGCTGAGGCCCCATTCGGGAATGAGGAACGCCGGCATGGTCGACGGCTCGGCGACGTGCGGCAGTAGCCCGCCGATCTGCCTCACCGGTACCTTGCCTAATGGAATGTCGCGGCGGTAGGTCAACGGCATCCATGCATCGCGACGACACGACTTCGTCGCGTGCGAGACATGAGCGCAATACGACGTGGCCCGCTTCGCGACGCTGCAATACGCGTCCTACTGCTTCCGCAGTGCTTCCGCGGCCCAATCCGAGCATCGAGAGAACAAAGGGCGCTCTCGCCAAGTACCTAGAAAACCTGCGATAAAATGGCGGACCCGGCGAGATTCGAACTCACGACCTCTGCCTTCGGAGGGCAGCGCTCTATCCAGCTGAGCTACGGGTCCAACGTGGCGGAACATACCGGAGCGGCGCGGCGGGCGCAATGCGGCCGCCTCGCGGCCGCGCGCCCACTCTACGCCTCTCGATGACCGGGGGGGAATGCTCCCCCGGCGTCAATGGCCGTCCCTTCGTGGGCGTCTCGGCCATCGTATCGCAGCGACACAAATTACCCTACGTCGCAGTTTGCTCATGAGGCGCATGCGACGGAGGCGCGTCGCCGCGATGCATATGCCTTCCGTTGACCGACCGAATGCTCCGCACTGGTCCCATTCGTTCCTGCCCCTTCACCAATTTCGCCTACTCTAAAAGCAAGGACGGCGCTGGCGCGTTTGCGTCAGGGAAGGTGGCGTGACCCCGTGTGTTGCCGTCGAGAAGACAACAGACCGCGGCCGGTTCCGGCAGCGGCGGGGGCGCGGGGTGTCATGAATCAGGCTGCCTCACCGGGCAACGGCCGGGCATTTCCGTCGCCGGTCGGGGCTCGACCCGCTCGTCGCCATCGGTCTCGGCGTCGCGCATCTCTTCTTTCTCATTTCCGGCGTCGTCGACTACCGCAACCTTCAAACCCTGCGCGACAATCATCTGAAAGCCGCCCACTCCGAGGACGTCCTCGCCGTCCTCAACGAGTTACTGTCCGATCTGCAGGATGCCGAGGCCGGGCAACGGGGCTCCTGATCACCAACAACGACCGGTCTCTCGGGCACTACAACGCCGCCCTCGCCCAGCTGACGAGCGACAACCCCACCCAGCAGGCCAAGATTCCGCGCCTCAGACAGCTGGTTTGCGCCAAGCTCGCCGAGTTCAATGACACGATCGAGCTGCGCCAAACCCAAGGCTTCGACGCGGCACTGGCAGTCGTGATCTCCGGCCGCGGAAAGGCCGCCATGGACGCGATTCGCGCCCAGGTCTAGGCCATGGAAGAGGTAGAAGTCGGCCTGCGCGTCAAGGCGCGGCCGAAACCAACGATGCCCACCGCGTCGAGGATCGAACTGTGCTCGGCCGCCGCGTCGCGTGGCCAGCGCCCTGTCGCGTCAACGCCGAGATACATGTACGGCGATCAGGCTCATGTGAAGTCACGGTTCCGGAGTTCCCGCTCCGGGTCTACGCCGGTCCCGTGGGTGGGAAGACGACTGTCGAGCCACTGCAGGCGATGCGCCCTTACGGTGAGACCTTGCCGTTGGTATCGACCGTCACACGCAATTCCTGGTCGCCACGCTTGGCGGTGCCCCGCCACATTCCGTCGGCGCCCTTGGTCAGTGGGCCGACACTCGTGTATCCGTCGCGCAGCACCAGTTCCCGCGCTTCTCCTTCGGAAGCGGGCGGACCGCTCATCCGTTGATTGGCGATGTTAGGTGGCGGCCGATCGACGTTCGGACTGGTTTGCGCATGCGTCGCGGAGGCGATGCCCAGGGCCGAAAGACCAACGACAAGCCCAGAGAAGAGATGCTTCATGACGTGTTCCTTTGGCTGCAAGCACTGGTCCCAACGGTCGCCGCCGCCGATCCGTTGCCTGGAGGCTCGACCTCGACGGCAGCCGCTGTCGCATCTGAATGCGCCCGCTACCTGCAACCTCGCCCTGACAGCGGTGTTTCACCGGCAGGCTTTTGCCGACAGGAGGTTCCCCATCATGGTGTCAGCCAGAGTCTTGGCCGCCGCCGGACTCGGTCTTGCGCTATCCGCATGCGGCTATTCGCACACCACGGAAGTCGTGCGGCCGCCGCCTGCCGCAGTTGCCTACGCGGCACCTGTGCCGGTGACCACGACCTACGTAACCCCGGCACCGGTGACCTATGTCACCCCGACGCCGGCCGTACCTGCCGCCTACTACCCACCCGCCATCACACCGCCAGCCGGCGTCGAGGCTTTCCGCGACGAGTACGGCTTCCGCTACGACGGTCAAGGGAACCGGCTCGACCGCTACGGCAACATCATCAGCCCCTACTCGACCCGCCCCTGAACAGAAGCGCGCAAAGCTGGCCGTGCTTCGTGGGTCCGCCGAATGTCGGGTTTTTCAGGTGCTTCGACTGCAATGCGCCTCGCAGCTCGGCTTTGACGTGCGCCCGCCGATCGCCGCTCAGGAAATCGTCAGGATGTAGCGCGCCAGAACGCCTCCCTCCTGCGGTGACAGGCGCGAGGGGGCGCCATAGAGCTTCACTGTCGCCGCGCAAGCATCGGCGTCGGACAATTGCTCGAGCCTCCGGAGCCCTTCGAAGTCCCGTTCCTGGTAACCCGCCTTGACGAACAGCTGCCCTACCTGGTCATCCGACGGCAGGGGACGCGGGCTCGCGGTCTTTCCATTGCGATAGGCGATCTCCTGCGTTTCGAGCGTGCGCTTGAAGATTTCCTGGGCCCCCCTGTCCAGCTTGTCCGGTCTTTGCATGCCGCGCTTTCCAAGCTCGCTGCACAGCGGCACGCTGGTTCGCTGAAGATGGCTTGCCAGATCCTGAAACGCCTTGACGGCGTTCAACGCATCCTCATCGCTTGCCTTGCGCAAGGCGGGAATGATGAACCGTTGGCGAATGCTTGCGCCGAGCTGCCAGAGGCGATCGGGGCCCGTCTTCGCCGGATTCTTGAGCTCCGCTTCCGCCGCCGAGCGCACCTCGCCTTCGAGGGCAGGGCTTTCGGAAATCACCAGGCCGATCAGCGGCTGTTGTCGTATCGCCGCCATTGCCTTGTCCACGTCGCCGGCAGACGGCGTTCCGGCAGCCAATCTCAGATAGTGCTCACCCACACCACCAAGGATGCCGGCCACCGTCGCAACGAGAATGATCAAGGCGAATTGCGACAAGTTCGCCAATCGGCCCCTCGCCGGATGCCGGTGGCGTAGATACGCCCCGAGCACCAGGCCCGAGACGATGCCCAACAAGACTCCAAGATTGTCCATGTCACCCTCGAGGATCCTCGCCTAAAGTAGCGGTCACGCATGGCACAACAACGGGTTCAGCGGCGGCTTGCAGCCATCCTGGCCGCCGACATCGCGGGCTACAGCCGGCTCATGGGCCGCGACGAAGCCGGCACTGCACGGCAGCTGCGTGATCACCTGGCGGCCGTCCACGCCGTCATCGAGCGGCACGAGGGCCGCATCGTGAAGACCATGGGCGATGGCCTGCTCATCGAGTTCCCCTCGGCCGTGGCCGCCGTCGAGGGTGCGATCACCCTGCAGCGGCGGATGGAGCGCCGCAATGCCCGGCAGCCGGCCGACCGGCGCATGCTCTTTCGCATCGGAGTCAATCTCGGCGACGTCCTGGTCCATGGCGACGACGTCCTGGGCGACGGCGTCAACGTCGCCGCCCGCCTGGAGAGCCTCGCGGCAAGCGGCGGCATCTGCCTGTCGCAAGCCGTCTACGAGCAGGTCAAAGGCAAGATCGACGCGCGGTTCCGCGATCTCGGCAGCCACCGGCTCAAGAACATCGCCGAGCCCGTCCGGGCCTATGCCGTCGAAACCGGTGCGGGCTCGTCAGCGCTCGCCTCGGCGGCCCTCCCCCTGCCCGACGAACCGTCTATCGTCGTGCTGCCATTCGCGAACCTGAGCGACGATCCCGAGCAGGCCTTCCTCGCCGACGGCATATCCGAGGACATCACGACGGCCCTGTCACGGCTGCGCTGGCTGTTCGTCATCGCCCGCAACTCGGCCTTCGCCTACAAGGACAGGAGCGTCGATGTCCGCGCGATTGCGCGCGAGCTCGGCGTCCGCTATGCGCTCGAGGGCAGCGTGCGCCGAGCCGGCGAGCAAGTCCGCATTACCGCCCAGCTGGTGGATGCCGAGAAGGGCGGTCATATCTGGGCCGAACGGTACGATCGCCGGATGGACGACATCTTCGCCGTCCAGGACGAGATCACCGGCAACATCGTCGCCTCCATCGAGCCGCATCTCTACGCGCGCGAGGGCTATCGCGCCGCCTCGAAGCCGCCGGAAAGCGTCGACGTGTGGGGCCTGGTCGTCCGCGCAATCGGCCTCGTCAACCAGTTCGGCCGCCGCGAGAACGAGGAGGCGCAACGCCTGCTGCACCGCGCGCTCGCGATCGATCCCCGCTATGCACGCGCTCATGCGATCCTGAGCTGGGCGCTGTGGTGGGCGACGCTCTACCACTACATCGAGGACCGCGACGCCGGGTATGGAGAGAGCGCCCGGCATGCCCAGGAGGCGGTCAAGCTGGACGCCGGCGAGCCTTGGGCCAGGCTGATGCTGGGCCTAAATCTCAGCACATCGGGCCAGCACGAGCGCGCGCTGGCGGAGCACGAGGCCGCCCTCGTCCTCAACCCCAATTTCGCCCTCGGCCGGACCACCTATGGATGGGCCCTGCTGCGGGCTGGCCGCTTCGACGAGGCGATCGCCGAGACCGCCAAGGCGCTGCGCATGAGCCCCCTGGATTCGTTTTCCGGGCTCTACACGACGATCCACGGCCTTGCCCTGCTGGGCGCCCGCCGCTTCGCCGAGGCGTTGCCGCACCTGCGCGCGTCGGTCGCCGCCGACGCGGAATTCGCCGGGCACTACAATGCGCTGATCAGCTGCTGCGGTCATCTCGGCCTCGCCGACGAGGCCGCCGAGTTCATCGCCCGCCGCAACCGTGTCGGCCCGCCGCTGCGCGTCTCGGTGCTGCGCCACAACCTGCGCCACTTCGCGCACGGCGAGGTATTTGCCGACGGCCTGGCGAAGGCCGGGGTACCCGAGTAGGGGCAGATTTCCGGGCGAACCTCGGGCCTCATGTCACTCCCCGTTGCGGGACCGATGCGGGGGGAGGGACTTGGGTTGTCCAACGCCGCGGGTTCGCGCCGGTCGCCAATGGAGCAACGGCGGCCTTCACCGCCATCGTCATTGTCGAGCTGCTGCGCTACGTCATGAACGCGCGGCCTATTGCTGCCGACAAGGTCTTCGCGGCCGTCTCGGCCTACGTCCTGCTCGCGGTCATGTTCGCCACGCTGTTCTCCCTCCTGCAAGTCAATCAGCCGAATGCCTTCCACGTCAATTCGGTCACGAGCCGGATGGCAAGCTCGGCTGGTCGGCGCTGATGTACTTTTCGTTCACCGTGCTGACGTCGACCGGCTTCGGCGAGATCACGCCGACAACCCATCAGGCGCGCAGCCTGATCGTGGTCGAGCAGGTGCTCGGCTTCATGTACGTGGCCTTCCGATCGCCCGACTCGCCAACCTCTACCGCGAGCGATGGCGCGACTGAGACCGGCCGGCGTCACCGCTGCGGAAGAGGCTTGGCGCCACCCGGCATCGGCCTGACCTCCCGAGGCAGCGGAGAGTCGGGCTGCCGTTCACTAAGCTCCTGCTCGCTGCGGGGCATCGGCATGATCGCCTGGTTCTTCGAGTTCGGTCCGGCCGTCGCGCCGGTGCCGCCGACGATCCCGGGGCCGGACTCGGGCATGCGCGAAGGATCGTCGCGAAGATCGACTCCCCGTTGCTGGGCGATGGCTGGCGCCGCCAGCGACAGCGCGGCCGACATCACGACCGCCAGGCCGGCAATCCTGGATTTGGGCATGCGAGCCTCCTGCATCACAGGGACAACAGGACGCCTGGTCCCGGGTTCCGCGATGCAGGCACCCGCGCGCCGACGCTTCGCGGACGGCGCATTCGGCTTATGAAAACGTGCCGTCATCGCGAGCGGCACCGCCCGATTAGGCGCTGTTTACGGCGCCATTGGCGGCGCAGTCGAGAGACCTTCCCTGTGTCGGCGCGCGGATCACCGTGCTTGCGCGGCCGGCCGCGCTGATTTCCTTGCGATGCACCGCGACATCTAGGAGGATGTCGCATACGCTTGAATTCGCGTCGTCATCGTCAGCTGATCGCAGGAGTTTCCCGCGTACCGCACACGGCGTCAGGTCAAGTAGCGTCTCCTGCAAGGCGGATGAAACCGGCTCGCGACACGGCTGGGGGAGAACGCTCGATGCCTGCACAGCGAAGGCTCTGTGAGCAAGGGGCATGGCCGGGGAACAGGCGATCCCTGATCGGCGCCCTCGCGTCGATGGGTTGAGCGCATGCCAGCCGTGCTCGTCCTGTGCTGCGTCGGCCTGCTGCTCGCGGCCGCCGCGATAGGCACCGCGATACCGCGCCGGCCGGCCGCCCGGCCGATCGTCTACGGCACGTGCCTGGTCGCCACGCTCGTCGCGCTGGCCAGTGCCCTGTACGCTCTGGGCGCGCCGGCGCCCGCCTCGACCGTCACCCTGCCGCTCGGCCTGCCGTGGCTCGGCGCCCATTTCCGCATCGACGCGCTCGCAGCCTTCTTCCTGGTCGTCGTCGATCTGGGCAGCGTCGCCGCGAGCCTCTACGCCCTGGGCTACGGAAGGCACGAGCCGGCGCCCCACCGGGTGCTGCCGTTCTTTCCGGTGTTCCTCGCCGGCATGAACCTCGTCGTCCTCGCCGACGATGCCTTCACTTTCCTGCTGTCCTGGGAGTTCATGTCGCTCGCCTCGTGGGCGCTGGTGATGGCCCATCATCGCCTGGCCGACAACGTGCGAGCCGCCTACGTCTACCTCGTCATGGCTAGCTTCGGCACGCTGTGCCTGCTGCTGGCCTTCGCCCTGCTGGCCGGCCCCGACGGCGCCTACGGCTTCGCGGCGATGCGCGACCAGAGGACCACTCCCCTGACCTCGGCCCTGGTGCTCACCTTCGCCCTGCTCGGCGCCGGCTCGAAGGCGGGCCTCGTGCCGTTGCATGTCTGGCTGCCGCTCGCCCATCCCGCGGCGCCGAGCCACGTGTCGGCGCTAATGAGCGGCGTCATGACCAAGGTTGCCGTCTACGGCTTCATCCGCATCGTGCTCGACCTGCTAGGGCCGCCGGAATGGGGATGGTCCATGGTGGTGCTGGCGCTGGGCGGCGTCACCTCCCTGCTGGGCGTGCTCTATGCCCTGATGCAGCACGATCTCAAGCGCCTGCTCGCCTATCACACCGTCGAGAACATCGGCATCATCTTCATCGGGCTCGGCCTGGCGATGGCGTTCCAGGCCTACCAGGTGGGCTGGGCCGCGGCGCTGGCGCTCACCGCGGCGCTGTTCCACGTGCTCAACCACTCGCTGTTCAAGAGCCTGCTGTTCTTCGGCTCGGGAGCCGTCCTGACAGCGACCGGCGAGCGCGACATGGAGCATCTCGGCGGCCTCATCCATCGCATGCCGATGACCGCGTTCACTTTCCTGGTCGGCTGCATGGCGATCTCGGCGCTGCCGCCGCTCAATGGTTTCGTCTCGGAATGGCTGACCTTCCAGGCCATCCTGCAGAGCCCCGACCTGCCGCCGTGGGGCCTCAAGATCCTGATCCCCGGCGTCGGCGCCATGCTGGCGTTGTCGGCGGCGCTGGCGGCGACCTGCTTCGTCAAGGCCTTCGGCATCACCTTCCTCGGCCGGCCGCGCTCGCCCGCCGCGCAAGGCGCGCGCGAGGTCGACGGCTTCTCGCTGGCCACCATGTTCGCGCTCGCCGGCCTCTGCCTGCTCGCCGGAATCCTGCCCGGCCTGGTGATCGACGGGCTCGCTCCCGTGGTCGGCGCGCTGCTCCACGATCGCATGCCGGTGCAGGTCGCCGTGCCGTGGCTCTCCATCGTGCCGATCGCCGAGGCGCGCAGCTCCTACAACGGCCTCCTGATCTTCCTGTTCATCACCGTCTCGGCCTCGCTCGCGGTCTATGCGATCCATCGCTTCGCCTCGCGCGCCCTGCGGCGCGCCCCGCCATGGGATTGCGGCTTCCCCGATCCACGACCTATCACCCAGTACACAGCGGGCAGCTTTGCGCAGCCCATCCGCCGCGTCTTCGGCACCAGCGTGTTCCTGGCCCGCGAACACGTCGACATGCCACCGCCCGGCGATCGTCGTCCGGCGCGCCTCACGGTCGAGCTGCGCGACCTGGTGTGGGAAACGCTCTATCTGCCGATCGCCGCCGCTGTTGATGCCGCCGCCGGCCGGCTCAACATCCTGCAGTTTCAGACCATCCGGCGCTATCTCAGCCTCGTCGTCGCGGCCCTGGTCGCCCTCCTGCTGGTGCTGGCGATATGGCTCTGATCCATGACCTCCTCGTCCAGGGCGGGCAGCTCCTGCTGGTGCTGCTGATGGCGCCGCTGCTCACCGGCTTCGTGCGCAAAATCAAGGCGCGGCTGCTGCGCCGGCAGGGCGCGCCGATCATCCAGCCCTATCTCGACCTCGCCCGGCTCCTGCAGAAGGACGTCGTGCTGGCCGACGGCGCCTCGTGGCTGTTCCGAGTAGCGCCCTACCTGATCTTCGCCGCCACCTGGGTGGCCGCCGCCCTGGTGCCGACCTTCGCCACCAGCCTGCTGTTCAGCTGGACCGCCGACCTGATCGCCATCGCCGCCCTGCTGGGCAGCGTGCGCTTCTTCATGGCGCTGGCCGGCCTCGACGTCGGCACCAGCTTCGGCGGCATCGGCTCGAGCCGCGAGATGATGATCGCCTCGCTGGCCGAGCCCGCCATTCTGATGATCGTCTTCACGGTTGCCCTGGTGGCGAAGTCGACGCAGCTTTCCACCATCTCCGACGTCATGCTGTCGGCCGATGTTGGCCTGCGCCTCTCGCTCGGCCTGGTGCTGGTCGGGCTGATCATCGTGGCGATCGCCGAGAATGCCCGCATTCCGGTCGACAATCCGGCGACCCATCTCGAGCTCACGATGGTCCACGAGGCCATGGTGCTCGAATATTCCGGCCGTCACCTCGCGGTCATCGAGCTCGCGGCGTCGCTGAAGCTCCTGCTCTACGTCTCGCTGATCGCCTGCATCTTCACGCCATGGGGCCTGGTCAGGGCAGACGCCGGGCTCGGCGCCTACCTGCTGGGCGCCGCGGCGTGGGTCGGCAAGCTCGCGGTCGGCGGCGTGCTGCTCGCCCTGTTCGAGACTGTGATCGCCAAGATGCGGGTGTTCCGTGTGCCCATCTTCCTCGGCGCGGCGCTGATGCTCGGCCTGCTCGGCACCCTGCTGCTGTTCGTCTCGCGGGGGCTCTAGATGGACGGCCTGCAGTTCGATATCGCCCATGCCCTGGCCGGCGGGCTGGTGCTGGTGAGCTTCATGATGCTCTACCAGACCCGCCTCTACGCGTTGCTCAACATCTTCGCCCTGCATTCGATCGTGCTCGCGCTGTCGGTCGGCTGGCAGGCCTACATCCAGGACGCGCCGCACCTCTACATCACGACGGCGATCGCCATCGTCTTCAAGGGCATCATCATCCCGGTCGCGCTGCACCGCATCATCCAGCGGCTCGGCATCCATCGCGAGATCGAGACGGTGTTCGGCATCGGTCCGACCATGGTGCTGGGCATCGCCTTCGTCGCGCTCTCGCTCGCGGTCATGCTGCGCGTCACCGCCGAGGCCGACCGGCTGGCGCGCGAGGACGTGGCGATGGCGCTCTCCGTCGTCCTGATCGGGCTCCTGATGATGGTGACGCGGCGCAATGCGGTGAGCCAGGTGGTCGGCTTCATGTCGACCGAGAACGGCCTGATCCTGGCGGCCACCGGCGCCAAGGGCATGCCGTTCGTGGTCGAGATGAGCGTCGCCTTCTCGGTCCTCGTCGCCTTCGTCGTCATCGGCATCTTCCTGTTCCGCATCCGCGAACGCTTCGACACCGTCGACGCCCAGGCGCTCGACCGCTTCCGCAGGACGCAGCAATGAGCCTGCGCGTCCTCGGCCTCGACGGTCTCGACGCCATCCTGGTGATCCCGGCGGCGGCGGCCGCGGTGCTCGCCGTGATCCCGAGCTACCGGATCGGCGCCCGCATCAACGTGCTGGCGGCGCTGCTGACGCTGCTCGCCTCCCTGTCGCTCCTGCTGCCCGACCGGCCCGAGCCGGGACGCTACCTGTTCGTCGACGATCTCAACGTCGTCTTCATCGTGCTCACCACGTTCATCGGGCTCACGACCAGCGTGTTCAGTGCCACCTACATCGCCCACGAGCTGGAGATCGGCCGCCTGACGCCGCAGTACCTGCGCTTCTATCACGCGATGTACCAGGTGCTGATGTTCGCCATGAACCTCGCCCTGGCGGCGAGCAACATCGGGCTGATGTGGGTCGCGATCGAGATGGCCACGCTCACCACCATCCTCATGGTCGGCATCTACCGCACCCACGAGGCCGTCGAGGCGGCCTGGAAGTATTTCATCCTGGCGAGCGTCGGCATCGCGCTCGCCCTGTTCGGCACCATCCTGGTCTATCTCGCCGCCCAGCCGGTGATCGGCCCCGGCGTCGACGCCATGGTGTGGACCTACCTGGTCGAGGCGGCGGCGCGCTTCGATCCGGCGCTGCTCAACGCCGCCTTCATCTTCCTGTTGCTGGGATACGGCACCAAGGTCGGCCTGGCGCCGCTTCACGCCTGGTTGCCGGACGCCCACGCCGAGGGTCCGACGCCGATCTCCGCGGTGCTGTCCGGACTGCTGCTCAACGTCGCGCTCTACGCCGTGCTGCGCTTCAAGATGCTGCTCGCGGCCAACGCCAACGCCATCGCGCCGGGGCCGCTCATGGTGACGATGGGGCTGGTATCGCTCCTGTTTGCCGCGTTCATGCTGTACCGCCGGCGCGACATCAAGCGCATGTTCGCCTACTCCTCCATCGAGCACATGGGGATCATCACCTTCGCCTTCGGCATGGGCGGCCCGCTCGCCAACTTCGCCGGCCTGCTGCACATGACCATGCACAGCCTGACCAAGTCGGCGATCTTCTACTCGGTCGGCCACATCGCGCAGATCAAGGGAACGCAGAGAATGGCCGAGATTCGCGGCCTGACGGAAACCCATCCCGTGCTCGGTTGGGGCCTCGTGCTGGCCGTCTTCGCCATCGCCGGCATGCCGCCGTTCGGCATCTTCCTGAGCGAGTTCCTCCTGGTGAGCACGACCTTCGCCCGCGAGCCGCTGCTCGCCATCCCGCTTCTGATCGGCCTCCTGGTGGCTTTCGGCGCCCTGCTGCTGCGGCTGGGCGGCATCGCCTTCGGCGAGCCGGTGGGCAGCACGAAACCGGCCGAGGCGTCCTACGTGCCGCTCTATGCCCATCTCCTGCTGGTGCTCGGTGCGGGCCTCTACCTGCCGCCTCTGCTGGTGAGCTGGTTTCAGCACGTGGCCGGGCTGCTGGGGTAGGCGATGGCGCAGATTACCGACATGACCGACCTGATGCGGCAGGGCCACTTGGCGGTCGATCATCGTCCGTGGCCGCGCGTCCGTGTGACGCCGGAACTCTGGCGCGACGCCACGCTTCTCCTCGGCACGCCAGACTGGTCGCTGCTCGGGCTGTGGGGTGAGAGGGCCGCGGTCCACATGGCGCTCCTTCACGAGCCGTCCGGCGGAATCGGGGTGACGAGCCTCGACTGCCCGCACGGGACCTTCCCCTCGGTCGCCCGCAGCCATCTACCGGCGCTGCGCCTGGAGGCCACCATTCGCGACCTGTTCGGCCTCGCCGCGGACGGAACACCCGAACCCCGCCCCTGGCTCGACCATGGACGATGGGGTTTTGGCCAGCCGCTCGGCGCGGCGCACAGGCCACCGGAGTCCCGCGCCTACGAGTTCCTGCCGGTGGAAGGAGAGAGCCTGCATGAGATTGCCGTAGGTCCCGTGCATGCCGGCATCATCGAGCCGGGCCATTTCCGCTTCACGGCGAACGGCGAGACCGTTGTTCGTCTCGAGGAACGCCTGGGCTACGTGCACAAAGGCATCGAAGGCCTGATGGCCGGCGCCGACATCGAGCGCGCCGCCCGACTGGCTGGCCGCACTTCGGGCGACAGTACCGTC
Organism: Reyranella sp.; assembly: GCF_050185545.1. Classification (GTDB taxonomy): domain Bacteria; phylum Pseudomonadota; class Alphaproteobacteria; order Reyranellales; family Reyranellaceae; genus Reyranella. Next base: position 50,342 of record NZ_JBFWZI010000027.1, read on the forward strand.
GCCTACGCCCTGGCCTTCGCCCGAGCCGTCGAGGCTGCGCTCGGGATCGAGCCGCCGCGCCGTGCCGTCTGGCTGCGCGCGCTGATGGCGGAGCTCGAGCGCCTGGCCAATCACTTCGGCGACATCGGCGCAGTCTGCAACGACGCCGCCTTCGCCCTGATGCACACCCATTGCGGCGTGCTGCGCGAGCGCGTGCTGCGGGCGGCCGATCTCTGCTTCGGGCACCGCCTGATGCGCGATGCCGTGGTGCCGGGCGGCGTCTCGGCCGATCTCCGCAGCGAGGGCATCGTCGGGCTGAGAGCCCTTCTGGACGAGATCCGGCGCCGTTTTCCGGCCCTCGTCGAGCTCTACGACAACACCGCGTCGCTGCAGGATCGCACCGTCGCGACCGGCGTCCTGAAGGCCGAGCTGGCACGCCAGTATGCCTGTGGCGGCTATGTCGGCCGCGCGTCGGCGCGCGGCTTCGACGCCCGCCGCAGCCCCGGCTATCCGCCCTACGACACCCTGCGCTTCGACGTGCCGGTGCTCGATGCCGGCGACGTCAACGCGCGCGTCTGGATTCGCATCCGCGAGGTCGAGCAGAGCCTGTCGCTGGTCCAGCAGCTCCTTGATCGTCTGCCTGCGGGCGACAGCCGTACCGACATCCCCGCTGCAAGCGGCGCCACGCGCGAAGGCGCTGCCCTCGTGGAGAGCTTCCGCGGCGACATCCTGGTCTGGCTGCGGCTCGCCGGTGACGGCCGGATCGAGCGCTGCCATCTGCGCGATCCGTCGTGGTTTCAGTGGCCGCTGCTGGAGGCCGCCGTCGAGGGCAATATCGTCGCCGACTTCCCGCTGTGCAACAAATCCTTCAACTGCTCCTACTCGGGCCATGACCTGTAGAGGCAACCGGCATGCGCAGGATCATCTTCGAAAGTCTCGTGCACGGTCCCCTGACCGAACCCTCGCCTGGCGCCGACCCGGCTGCCCTGGCCGAGGTCGCCGCCGCCCTTGCACGGGTCGCGCGCCGGCGCTTCGGCCGGTCCTTGGCAATTCGCGAGGTCGATGCCGGCTCGTGCAACGGCTGCGAGCTCGAGATCCATGCGCTGAACAACGCCTTCTACGACGTCGAGCGATTCGGCCTGCGCTTCGTCGCCTCGCCTCGCCATGCCGACGTGCTGCTTGTCACCGGCCCGGTCACCAAGAACATGCGCGAAGCGCTCGAGCGGACGTGGGTGGCGACGCCCGATCCCAAGTGGGTGGTGGCCGTGGGTGACTGCGCGGTCGATGGCGGGCTGTTCGCCGGCGGCTATGCCTGCGTCGGCGGCGTATCCCAGGTGGTGCCCGTCGACCTTCACATCCGCGGCTGCCCGCCGCGGCCCATCGACCTGATCAAGGGCCTGCTGGCCCTTGTCGGGGACGGGTGAGCGGTATGGAATCGAACGCGTATGGACGATGGCGAGGCCCCGCCCCGACGGGGCCGAGGTCTTCGCCTTGCTTGGTTGCGCTGCGTTGCCTCACGATTGGTCCGCGCCGGGCGGAGCTGCTGGTGGAGGAACAGCCATGGCCGACAAGTCACAGTTGGATGTCCTCAAGAACGGCGTAGTCGCCTGGAATGCGTGGCGGGAAGCGCACGCAGAGGTGCGCCCTGATCTCGCCCAGGCCCATCTGGTCGGCATCGACCTCATGGGAGCGAATTTCGCCGGCGCCGATCTCCGCAAGGCCGACCTGCGGGGCACGAACCTGAGCGACACCGTGCTGGTCGAGGCCCGGCTCGATGGCGCGAATTTTTTCCGGGCCACCCTCGAGCGCGCCGACCTGGCCGGCGCCAGCCTGGTCGGCGCGCAATTCCTGACGCGCGGCCAGCTCGTGGCCGCGCACAACTGGCAATCGGCGCTGCGCGACCCCGATCTCGCCTGCGGCGCCCCGATCCCGCACCAGCCGCCGTGACCCGGATTTCATGCCGCTCATGCTCTTCCGGACCGCGGGCGTCTCGCCCGCTCATGATCAGGATCAAGAGCGTGAGCGGGCGGGACGCCCGCGGTCCGGAAGAGCATGAGCGCCTTCACGCAATCGCGTCGGCGAGATCGCTCATTGTACGCACCAGGATGTCGGGCTGATGCGGCGTGATGCCGAATGGCCTGCTGCGGCGGTCGATGAAGGCGGTGCGCATGCCGGCCGACTTCGCGCCGATGCAATCGAAGGCATGGTTGGCGACGAACAGGACCTGGTCCACCGGCACGCCGATCAGCTCCGCCGCCTTGGTGTAGGTCGCGACATGCGGCTTGAACGAGTTCGCCTCGGCGACGGAGATCACGCGATCGAACGGGATCCGGTGATACGCCTTGGCCGCCTCGAGCATGTCCGGGTCGCCGTTCGACAGCACCACGAGCTTGTAGCGTGACTGGAGCCGAGCGAGCGCCTGAGGCACCTCGGGAAACGGCTTCAGCTTCTCGATCTCGCCAACGAGGTAGCGGACTTCGTCCGTCGTGTAGGGGATGCCGGCCCGATCCATCACGTGGGCGACCGCGCGATGGCCGATCTCCCGGTAAGGCGTGTGCTCGCGATGCAGCAGCGCGTCGATCATCGAATTCTCGAAATGGGTGCGTCGCCACCAGGTGACGAAGGAGTCCGGCTTTCCCTCCCAGCCCTTTTTCGCGAGGAACGGCGTCGCGACGGCCGTCAGCCCGCCCTGCATGTCGACCACCGTGCCGTACTGGTCGAACATGCAGACCTTCACGCCGTTGCGGATCGCGTCAGGGCTCATGGGGCGTCTTCCTCGTCAGAGCGGAGCATTCGCATTCAGCAAAAAGCCGTCATCCCGAGCGGAACCGCCTGAAGGGCGGCGCAGTCGAGGGACCCTTCTCGCAGATTCTGCAACAAGAAAGGTCCCTCCACTACGCCTCGCTGCGCTCGGCTCCGGTCGGGATGACGGAGAAAATGTCAATTGCGAACGCCCCGTCCCTCAGGCGGCCGGCTTCGGCCCGGCCGAGGGCGGCGTCACGACACGGCGGCCGACCAGAGGGGCGTTGCGGATCGAGTCGAGATTGATCTCGGGCATCGCCATGCCGAGGTTGCGCACGACGCTGTTGGCCAGCTCGTTGTAGCTCGCGAAGTTGCGGCGCAGCCGGCTGCGCCATACCGGCACGCCGCCGTTGGAATGCAGCTCGTAGACCGATTCGCGCTGATCGAGCGCCGAGCCGACATGATCCCAGGCCATCTGCAGGAGCGCCGAGCGCTGCGCCGCCGTGTAACCGCCGCCGCCGAACGACTCGGCGAGTCCGGCGGCCAGCGCGGGATCGGCGAGGTCGCGATCGGTCGGCGCGACAACCAGCGAAGAGCCCGGCAGGATGCGCAGGATCTCGCTCACCAGTGGCCGCGCCTTCAGCATCGCGAGGCTGCCGGCGGCAAGGTGCGCATGGTTGGGCGAGCAATTGCCTTCCGGCGTGAACTCCGGATCGCGCTCGGCGGCGACCTGGCAGCTCCGCACGGTCTGCACGGCGGTGACCAGGTCGAGCAGGTACTCGATCGTCTGGTCGTGCGCGGCCAGCCCCATGGCATGGGTGCAGGCGAGCGCCAGACCCAGTGTGAACTCGGCCTTCGACAGCCAGCAATAGAGCTGGTGCCAGAGCAGCCAGCGCGCAACCGGCTCGGCCATCGGCTCCACGAGGAACACGCGCTCCCACGGCACCAGCACCTCGTCGAGCCACATCTGGCCGTCGAGCTCGTCGAAGCGGTTGCTGAGCGGCGCCGAGAAGGGACTGGCGTCGCGGGCCGAGGACTTGCGGCAGATCACCGTCACGCCCGGCGCGTTCACCGCGACCGTGAAGGTCGCCCGATGGCCCTCGTAATCGACACCGTTGAGAGCGCCGATATAAACGTCCTCGGCATAGGCTGGGCTGGTGTGCATGCCGATCTTGCCGCTGATCACCATGCCGGCATCGGTCTGGCGCACCATCCGGAGCGACGCCCGCTGGGTTGGGTCCTCGCGCAGCCGGAAACCGATCGGCGCTGCCCCCGCGGCAAAGGTGAGGAAGCGGCCGGTACGGGCGATCGACGCGCGCTGGGCCTCTGCGTTGGCCACCTGCTGTGGCGAGGCGTTGCGCAGGCAGACCGCATGCAGCACGCCGAGGGCTATCATGTGGCCATAGGCCGGCGTGTGGGTGATGTTGCCGCCACTGAGGAAGGTCGTCGCGGCGAAGCTGCGTCCCATGCGGACCAGGTCGTCGGCGGTCTTCGGCACCAGGTAGCCGAGCGGTGCGCGCGTGCCGCCCTGGCACGGTGGCGTCAGCAGCGTGTCCTGCCAGGCCGGGTCGAGGTGCCGGTCGTACCAGGCGACGTATTCCTCGACCATCGCCCGGGTCGCCGGATGCGTGGTGACGTCGTCGACCCGGCCCTCGCCCAGCACGAAGACGCGACGGCCGTCGCGCAGGCTGGCACGATACTCGGCACCCGTTCGCATCGCCGCCATGATCAGGCTCCGTTGGTCGCCGTGCCGGCGGATTGCAGGGCGCGCCACACGCGGTCGCTGGTCGCCGGCATGTCGAGCTCGCGCACACCGCGCTCGGCCAGCGCATTCATGATCGCCAGCATGACCGCCGGCATGGCCCCGACGCAGCCCGCCTCGCCGGCGCCCTTCACGCCCAGCGGATTGGTCGCCGTCGGCACGGGATTGCCCACGATCTTCATGCTGCACATCGTGTCGGCGCGCGGCATGGCGTAGTCCATGAAGCTCGCAGTCAGCAGCTGGCCGGAATCAGGGTCGTAGACCACCCGCTCCATCAGGATCTGGCCCATGCCCTGCACCACGCCGCCATGGATCTGCCCCGCCAGGGTCAGTGGATTGATCACCGTGCCGACATCGTCGACCACGAGATAGGCGAGCAGCGCCACCTCGCCGGTGTCGGGATCGACCTCGACCTCGCAGACATGGCAGCCGTTGGGGAAGGTGTCGCGCTTGGGCGCGTAGGTCGCGTCCTCGTAGAAGCCGGGCTCGAGGCCGGGCGGCAGGCGGGCCGGCTGGAAGGCCGCCATGGCGACCTGCTTCAACGTGAGGCTGCGGTCGGTGCCGACGACGGAGAACTTGGCATCGGCGAAGGCGATGTCGGCTTCGGCTGCCTCGAGCAGATGCGCGGCGAGCCGCTTTCCCTTGGCGATGATCTTCTCGGCGGCAAGGCTGAGGGCCGTGCCGCCGGTCACCATCGAGCGCGAGCCATTGGAGCCCATGCCGAAGGCGACCCGATCGGTGTCGCCGTCGATGAACTGCAAGTCTCCAGGCGCAATGCCGAGCTTGTCGTGCAGGATCTGCTTGAAGACGGTCTCGTGGCCCTGGCCGTGGGTCTTGGTGCCCATCAGCATCATCGCCGTACCGCTCGGGTTGAAGCGAATCTCGGCATATTCCGGCGTCGGTCCGGCAGCCTGCTCGATGGCATTGGCGAGCCCGATGCCGCGCAGCTTGCCATTGGCGCGCGAGGCCTCGCGCCGCTTCGCAAAGCCCGCGTAGTCGGATGCCGCGAGCGCCATATCCATGTTCTTCTCGAACTCGCCGCAATCGTAGAACGGACCGAGCGGCGCCCGGTAGGGCAGCTTCTCCTTGGGGATGATGTTGCGGCGGCGCAGCTCGATCGAATCGATGCCGAGCTGCTGCGCCGCCACCTCGACGATGCGTTCGATCAGGTAGGCCGCCTCGGGCCGGCCCGCGCCGCGATAGGGCGCCGTCGGATTAGTGTTCGACAGGACGGCGTCGATCGTGACATGCGCGGCGGGGATATCGTAGACGCCGGTCACCGTGCCGATCTGGCCGAACGGCGTCAGCAGCTGGCGGTCGGAGGCGATGTAGGCGCCGATGCTGGCCAGCATGTGCAGCCGGAGTCCGAGGATCTTGCCGTCGGCATCGAGCGCGAGCTCGATGTCACCGATATTGTCGCGGCCGTGCTCGTCGGCCATGATCACCTGCGAGCGCTCGCAGCTCCAGCGCACCGGCCGGCCGACCTTCCTGGCCGCCCAAAGGGTCAGGCGGTGATCGACATACTGCCAGCCCTTGGCGCCGAAGCCGCCGCCGACGTCCTGGCAGACGACTCGGACTTTGCTCTCCGGCACCTTGAAAATCATGTTGGCCAGCATGTTGCGAACGCGGTGCGGGTAATTGACGTCGGCGTAGAGCGTGTAGCGATCGTCCCCGGCATCGTAGGTGCCGATCGAGCCGCGGGGCTCCATGTACTGGGCATGGACGCGGGTGATGACGTAGCGCCGGCGCACGACATGCGCGGCACGCGCGAACGCCTCGTCGGTCGCCTTGCGATCGCCGCGCTCCAGCGTGTGCGAGATGTTGTCCGGGTTTTCGTCCCACACGCGCGGCGCGCCGGGCGCCGCGGCCGCGCCGACCTCCGTCACCGACGGCAACGGCTCGTAGTCGACCTCGACCAGCTCGGCGGCGTCCTTGGCCTCGTCGAGCGTATGGGCGATCACCAGCGCCACCGGATCGCCGACATAGCGCACGCGATCGATCACCAAGGCCGGACGCTGCGGCGCGAACATCGGCGAGCCGTCCCGCTTCTTGCGCGGCATCGCAGCCTTCGGCATGCCGAGCCCGTCGGCGGCATAGTCGGCGCCGGTGAAGACGGCGATCACGCCGGGTGCACGCGACGCCGCCTCGGTCGAGATCGAGCGGATCGCCGCATGGGCGTGCGGCGAGTGCACGAACACCGCGTAGGCCTGACGCGCCAGGCTCTGGTCGTCCTGGAAGCGCCCCTTGCCGGTCAGCAGCCGCACATCCTCGAACCGCCGCACGGGCTGGCCGATACCGAACTTCATCGTATTGTCCCCATCACACGAAGCGGCTGGTGATCGTGCCCAGCGGGCCGTAGTCGATATGGAACACGTCGCCTGCCCGCGCCTCGACCACGCCGGTGAACGAGCCGCCGAGGATGAAGTGTCCCGGCTCCAGCGCGATGTCGAACGGCGCCAGCTTGTTGGCGAGCCAGGCGACGCCGTTGGCCGGATGATTGAGCACCGCCGCGGCGACGCCCGACTCCTCGATGACGTTGTTGCGATGGCACAGGACCGACACCCAGCGCAAATCGACGTCGAGCGGCTTGAACGGACGGCCGCCGATGATCAGCGCCGCATTGCCGGCATTGTCGGCGATGCTGTCGAGCACGCAACGCGGCTTGCCGGTGTCGGGGTCGATCCGGTGGGTGCAGCCGTCGACGATCTCGGCGGCCGGCACGACGTAGTCGGTGGCATTCAGCACATCGAATATGGTGCAGTTCGGCCCCTTGAGCCGGCGGCCGATGACGAAGCCCAGCTCGCATTCGAGGCGCGGCTGGATGAAGCGGCTCATCGGGATCTCGGCCCCGCCCGAATAGAACATGTCGGCCAGCAGCGCGCCGTAATCGGGCTCTTCGATGTTGGCCTGACGTTGCATGGCCCGCGAGGTCAGCCCGATCTTGTGACCCTTGATCTCGTTGCCGCCGGCGACCTTCAGCGCCACCCAGCGGCGCTGGACGGCATAGGCGTCGTCGACCGTGAACCCCTCGTACTGGACGGAGGGCGGCCTGATCCTGTGCCGGCCCTTCTCCGCAGCGTCATAGGCGCGGGCGATCACATCGATGGTTGCCGAATCGAGCATGCGGATGGGTCCTTAGGGTTTGTTTGCATTCCTCCCCGGCTTCGCTGAGGAGGTGGCCCGTCATCGGGCCGGAGGTGTCATGGCTCTTCGCGGGCGTCCCGCCCGCTCATGAGAAGAGCGGGCGGGACGCCCGCGAAGAGCCATGACACCTCCGTCGCCGTATGACGGCGACACCTCCCCAGCGAAGCTGGGGAGGCGATTCAAAACTCAGCCGACGACGGCGGTGAAGTCGGCCTGGACCAGGGCGCGGCTGTCCGGCGGCAGGGTGAGCGTGTGACGCGCCGGGCGCGCCTCCGGATCGGGAAACATCTTTACCCATTCGCCATTCAGCGCCGCGCGCTGTGCTGCCGGATTCTTCACCCAGAAGGTGATCTTGATGATGTCGTCGACCGTCGCGCCGGCGGCCTCGACGTCGTGACGGATGTGGGTGAACACGTTGGCGACCTGCTGCTCCAGCGAATCGGGCAGAT
>NZ_JBFWZI010000028.1:0-4034 GCF_050185545.1 Reyranella sp.
TGTCGTCAGAGGGGGTGTCGTCGGGCGCGCTGTCGTCGGACGGTTGGCCGCCAGACACGAGGTCGGGAGTCATATCGCTCGTGAGCGATTCGTAGCTCATCCGGGCGCGATCTTCGTCGCTGTAGTAATCCCAGGCGTCCGTGGACTTCGGTGCCCCGTGCTTCAGCGCCTCCTGCCTCAGCGCCTCGTGCATGTCGGCGATCGTCTCGTCGGGTGGCACGAACCGGTAGGTGAGGTCGAGCGCGAGGCGGGCGGCGCTGGCATTGCCTGCGAACGCGCTGGCGATCAGAGTGTCGACGAGCGCCTCGATGCGCAGCATCCGGCGACGGCGCCCGTCGACGGCGACGGTGACGTCGCTCATCAGCAGCTCACGCATCGCCCCGCCGAGCGTCACCTTGTCGCGCGGGGACCTGGGCCGCCCCAGCGGATTGCCCGACCGGCCCCGCGGAAAGCGGGTCGCCACGGGCGGCTTGCCGTAGCCGACCTTGTACGGTGCGGCTTGGTCTTCGCCGCCTTGGTTCATCGAAGTGCCTTCTCTGGCCCCTTTTGTCATGTCTGCCCGTCCTTCGTTTGCGCATGCGATGGGCTACGATAGATATCCGCAGCGTGCCGGCGCGCGAATAGCCTCCAGCCGACGTGGCTCAGGAATGAGCCACCGTGGCGGCGACCTCTTGACAGCAAGATTCTTCACGTCGGGCAGGCTTCAGAGGATCTCCCGGGAAAGCCCGTGCTTTGGCCTGCGTCAGTCGATCAATCGATCGGCCCGCGCCAGCAGGGCATGCGGAATCGAGAGCCCGAGCGCTTTCGCCCTATCGAGGTTGATGACCAGCTGGAAACGGGTCGGCTGCTGAACCGGCAGGCGCCCCGGGTCGGCGCCGCGCAGGATGCGCTCGGCATGGCCGGCGGCGCGCCGCGACAGGTCGAAGACGTCGGCGCCGTAGCTCATCAGGCAGCCGGCCTCGGTGTGATCCACCACCTGGCAGTTGGTCGCCAGACGCTGCGCGCGCACCAGGCGGGCGATGCGGGCGCGCTCGACGAACAACGTCGGGCTGGGATTGACCACCAGGAAATCGGGCGGATCGGCGCTCATGGCGGCGAACAACGTCTCGATGTCGGCGTCGTTCAGCACCTTCCGGGTCTGCACGGTCTGGCGGATGTAGAGATGCCCTGGGACAGGCGGGGAGAGGGAGATGCCTGGATCGACGAAGCGGCGGGCAAGGTCCGCGGGCTCACAGCGGGTTCGGTCCGAGGATCTCCCAGTGATAAGTCCGTCCGAGCTCGGCGCGCTCGGCCTCGGTCATCGGCCGGCCGGGCCGCTCCAGCATGTCCTCGACGTACTTGCCCGCGGAGGCCGGCGTGTAGAGGAACAGCACGCGGCCGGTCGCCGCGCCGCTGTTCTTCCAGGCGTGCCGGACGTCGCGCGGGAAGAAGGCACAGGTGCCCGGCCCGCCGACCGTGACCTCCTCGCCGATCAGGAAAGTGATCTCGCCCTCGAGGACCCAGGCGACCTCGTCGCTGTCGTGGTGCAGGTGGAACCAGCTCTTCGTGCCGGGCGGCACCGTCTCCTCGAACATCATGATGCTGCCCTCGGTCTCTCGACCGAACAGCTTCAGGTGAGCGAACCGCCCCGGCGCCAACATGTCGAGATGTGTCCCGCCGCCGGCGGGAACGACAAAGCCCTTTGTCGCGGTCATGTCCCCTGTCCTCCACTCTGCGGCGTCACGAGCTTAGGCTTCGGCCGCCCAGCCGACAATTGCTGCAGGAGACACCCAGCACGCCAAGCGCGCACCACGATTCTGGGAAAATGGCGGCAGTGCGTCGAAGGGCGTTCATGGCTGGGGGCGCGCCAGTCCAGTGGCGCGGCTTCTGTGCGATTGGTCGATGATCGCGCCACTGTAGTGGCGCGCCCCCAGCGCATTTTTGTAAGAGGTCGAGGACAAGGGCGATCGGTCACCGCCCTCGCGGGCTAGACGGGGCGGACCACCGTCAATCCGCCGAGCAGCCAGACCGCGAGCACAACCACCAGGACGACGCCCAGCACGCCGCCGAGACCCGGCCCGCCCCACCGTGAGTAGCCCCAGTATCCGCCCCCGCCGCCGAGCAGCAGGATGAGCAGGATGATGATCAGGATCGTTGTCACGCGCCGTTCTCCTTCCGGTATCGGCCCGCATCAGCTGGAACATCCATCAGGACCAGAACGGAAGTCCCCGGCGATTGTTCCGCGAGCCGTCCGGCAGGCGATCCCGCGATCGGTCCGATCCTTGACCCGACAGGCGCCCGGCCAGCAGTCTGGCGTTTCCGTGCGATAGCAAACCAGGAAAGGTTCCCCGTGACCCTGCCGCTCGAAGGAGTTCGCGTCATCGAAGTGGGGCAGGCACTGGCCGGCCCGTTGGCCGGCGTGCTGCTCGCCGACATGGGCGCCGACGTCATCAAGATCGAGAAGCCCGAGGGAGGCGACGATGCCCGCATCTGGGGGCCTCCGTTCGGGCCGGACGGTGTCACCTCGCTCTATTTTTATAGCCAGAACCGCAACAAGCGCTCGGTCGTGCTCGATCTCAAGGCGCCGGCCGACATCGAGAAGCTGAATCGGCTGTGCGAGACCGCCGACATCCTGATCCAGAACCTGCGACCCGGCGTGGTCGACGAGATCGGCATCGGCCCCGAGGCGATGCTCGCGCGTCATCCCCGCCTGATCTACTGCTCGATCTGGGCATTCGGCTACCAGGGTCCGATGCGGCTTAGGCCGGGCTTCGATCCGCTGCTGCAGGCCTATGGCGGCATGATGAGCGTGACTGGCCGGCCCGAGGATCCACCGACCTTCTGCGGCGCCTCGATCAACGACAAGGCGACCGGCATGTTCTGCACCATCGGCGCTCTCGCGGCACTCCGCCAGCGCGACCGCACTGGCAAGGGCTGCCTGGTCGACACCTCGCTGTTCGACTCGGCGGTGCACTGGGTGGAGGGGCAGGTCAACGCCTACCTGGTCGACGGCGTGGTGCCCAGGCGCCACGGCACCGGCGGCGCGGCGATCGTGCCCTACCAGGTGTTCGACACCGCTGACCATCCGCTCTGCCTGGCGCCCGGCAATGACCGCCTGTGGGCGCGCTGCGCGCGGGCGCTGGGGCACCCGGAGTGGGCAACGGACGAGAAGTTCGCGACCAGCGCGCAGCGCGTGCGCAATCGCACGGATCTGTTGCCGCAGATCGCGGCAGCGATGCTGACGCGGAAGCGGGCGGAGTGGCTGAAGCTTTTGGAAGAGGCGGGGGTGCCGTGCAGCCCCGTGAACGATATTGGCGAACTGGTGGCGACGGAGCAGTTTGCGGCGTCGGGGCTGGTGCAGCAGCTCCCCGAGGGTGGGCCGCGGGTGGTCGGGATTCCCATAACCTTCGATCGCGTGCGGCCGCAGTCGGCGCGGATGGCGCCGAAGCTCGGGGAGCATTCCGACGAAGTATTCGGGAAATGATGCCGTCGGTCGAATTGTCAGGCTCCGACCAACTTCGATCAACGATCGTCCGGATCAGGGCCCAACCTGTAGAGAGCCTCGAGAACCAGGCCGATTTGCATTCCCAGTGTTGCCCCGCCGATTGCCACTTCACGACCTTCGCCATCACCGCCGCTCAGCTCCTCGTCCAGGAGAGCACTGGCGTCAACCTCGTCTATAAAGGTCAGGCCTGGTGCGGCGCGACTGCCTGCTGACCGCGCATCGGTTCCATAGGCGATGATGCCGGCTCGACCTGCGAGCGCTTCCCAAATGCCAGCACGTCCTCCGAGCACAAGGATGGTCTCTGGACTGTGTCGATCGAGCTCGGAGCGAATTACGGAAACGGGGTCATCCGGCACGAAGCGTCGACTTCCCTCTGCCGAAGCAGATTCCCCGACGTCCGGGTCGCGTTCCATGACGCCCGCTCGTTCGAGATCGGCCAGTGATCCGGTCCAAGGCTCGTCTTCCCCAGACGGAAGGAGGGATGTGTCGTCCGGGATCCCTTCGTCGCGCCCGAAGAAGGGCGATAGCAATATCAGTGGCGACCGACGGC
>NZ_JBFWZI010000028.1:4134-40248 GCF_050185545.1 Reyranella sp.
CGTTCGAGATCGGCCAGTGATCCGGTCCAAGGCTCGTCTTCCCCAGACGGAAGGAGGGATGTGTCGTCCGGGATCCCTTCGTCGCGCCCGAAGAAGGGCGATAGCAATATCAGTGGCGACCGACGGCCGTTCTCCACCTTCGACGGTCGCGCGATCGGTCACATCCAATGCTCCAAGCAAGACCTCCAAGGCCGCCGCCGGAGGAGCGGCGATCGATACGCGATCCCATCTGGCAGGGCGATCCGGCGAGGCCAAGGCAGCAACCGCAAACGAAGCGACCTGTTTACCATCTCAGCGGGTACCGTCAGGAAATGTACAGTGAATTACTGTATACTTCGCTGCAATGGCTCCGCAACGGGACTGGAGTGGCACGGCAGGCGGGACAGTCGCCTGTGTCCTGGTCCTGGCTAGATTCAGGGTGAAGGTGGCGCCTGCAACCGAGGCGAGAAGCCGGGGTGGTCCTGTCCGAGCGGCCGCCCCTGCGGCTACTTCGCGCCCAGCCAGGTCGGCCACAGGCCACGCTTGTTCTTGCGGGCCTCGAACTCGGCGGTGCTGTAGCGCTGGCTGGCTTTTGGTTCCCATGGCAGCGTCTCGTCGAGGTGAGCACCGTAGGCCATGCCGCTCGCGATCAGGGCGCCGCCAAGATCGATCGGCATGACACCATCATGCAGGGTGCAATGCGCCACGACATGGCATTCGCGGTCGAACTTTTGGATCCGACAGCTGATCTTGTGATCCGACCCCGACAGCAGGTCCGCGAGCGCGGCGCGAGCGCGCATGCCGGCCACGCTCTCGGCTTTCGATTGATCGAGCAGTTCGGGTGCCTGGATACCCCAGAGTCGGATGTGCGGCTTGAGGCCGACTCCGGCCAGCGTGTCGCCGTCGATGGGATAGGCCACGCCCGACCATTCCTTCGGCAGTGCGCCCTGCGCGGTGCATTCGGACGGTGGTGGATCGGCTGGCGCGCGGCGCTGGGACTGGGCCTGAGTCGAGGCGGGGAGGAGCAGGGAGGCGGCTACCGCCGTGACGCGCAGCAATTTCATGGCGGCAACCTTGTGTGACGATTGCGGCTGCTGCAGGGCGGCTGAAAGAATGGGACGCGCACGGTGGCTCACTTGTCGATTGCACAAACCAGAACGCCACTTTGGTGGAGATTCCTGCGCGACCAATGGCGCGCTCCCAGCGAAGCGGCGAGGTGACGGCAAATGGTAGCGTCTGTGAGTGGCGCGCTCCCGACTATATGTTGTCGCCGTTGCGTCTCCGCCTCCGGTCGGCATCGTTCGATCGGCCGGCCTGTCACCGCCGCCTGCCCGATCGCCCGTCGGCGACTCCGGCGCTACCGCCGACCCGCCAGGCTGGCCCAGGCGGCAAGATTCTGCTTGGCCGCTTCGGGCGTCGTCAGCGTCAAGAGGTTGAACGCCGCGAAGGCGAGCAACACGATGAGGATGCGCATGGAGCTTCTCTCCTGGTGGGACATCTGAGGTATCACGAAAAGCGCTTCCGGCAGACCGCGGGTGCTTCTGCGTGGTAGGCTACGGGACATGAAGTCTGCCGTGGCTGTCGCCAGCGTCGCTTCGGCATTGCTGGGGCTCGTTCTCGCCGGTCTGGCGGTCGCATCAGCGCCGGTGGCTGCCCAGCCGCCGCCGTGCGGTGAGAACCCGCGAGACTGGTGCCCGGCGGCGCCGGGCGATCCCTGCGGGCGCCATCGCAATGCCGCTGCCTGCCGTGCTGACCCGGCCTGCTACGGCATGCCGTACCGGGGCGAGTCGGTGGTTGCCTGCATCCTCGACGAGCGCGGGTTTGGCACCAACTGCCCGACCGTCGGCTGCACGAGCACGCCGCCGCTGCGCAAGCAGGCGAAGTGAACCGCGTCCGCGGCCTTCAGACGTTCAGCTCGGGATAGAGAATGGTGCCCGCGATGTCGGCGAGCGTGATGTTGGGCATCCCGGACCGGGTGACCACGCGGTCGATCAGCTCCGGCGGAATCACGCCTCTGTCCGCGTTGTTGGATTGGAAGTTCGTCAGGTGGAAGACACTCGCGGCCAGACGCGGCATCATCGCCCGGCAACTCTTTGGTCGTGAGTTATCATGCGCACCCTCCTCAAGAACGCGACGCTGATAGACTGCGTCGAACCCAGAGCGGTCGAGCGGGCCGCGGTGCTGATCGACGGCGGCCGCATTCGCGAGATCCGCACCGATGGCAGCACGCCCGATCTCGGCGCTTCCGACGGGGACGACGCGATCGAGATCGATCTCGCCGGAGCCTGCCTGATGCCCGGCCTGTGGGACGTCCATATCCATCCCGACTACTACGCAGTCGACGACATGCCGCTGGCCGACCAGGTCACGCTGTTCGGCCATCGGCTGAGGACGGCGCTCACCGAGTCGAGCATCGTCGGGCTGCGCTGCGCCGGCTCGCACAGCTACATGGACGTCGCCTGGAAGCGCGCCTTCGACTCGGGCCAGCATGTCGGCCCGCGCCTCTTCGCGTCAGGCCATTTCCTCACCACCACCGGCGGCCATTTTCTCACCTCTGGACACGCACTCGAGTGCGACGGGCCCTATGGCTTCGTCAAGGCGATCCGCGAGCAGATCAAGAACGGCGTCGACCACTTCAAGCTCAACCTGTCGGGTGGCATCATGGGCCCGGCCTGGGACCGCCATCAGAACTCCTTCCTGCTGCAGGAGGAGCTGAAGGCGGCCTTCGATATCTGTCATCTGCGCGAGTTCAAGGTGATGGCCCATGCGACGAATCCCGAGGCGGTGAAGAATGCGATCCGCCTTGGTGCACACAGCGTCGAGCACGGCTACATCATGGACGACGAGTGCATCGAGCTGCTCCTGAAGCACGACACCTGGTACGTGCCGACGCTCGCGATCAGCCATCTCACGCCCCAGCAGGCGACCAACAGCTGGGAGCTGGGCTGGGTCAAGCAGCGCAACCTGGCGCCCGATCTGTGCTGTCGCGCCGATGCGGCCTCCGACGTCCACCGGGTCTGGTTCGAGAAGGCGCTGAAGGCGGGTGTCAAGATGGCGCTGGGGTCGGACATCCGGCCGCTCAAGGAGGCGGCCCTGCTCGAGCTGGGCCTTTGGGTGCGCGATGGCGCAACGCCGTGGCAGGCGCTGGTCGCGGCGACGCGCAACGGCGCGGCGATCTGCGGCGTGGGCAGGGAGCTGGGCACGATCGAGGTCGGCAAGCTCGCCGACCTGATCGTGGTCGACGGCAATCCCCTGGAGGACATAGACAACGTGCGACGGCTTAGGCTGGTGCTCAAGGAAGGCGTGATCGTCTCCGACAAGCACCGACGCTGAGCGGCGCCCGCGGCGACGCGGGCTCGGTCTCGATCGTGCCCCGAAGCATTCGCATGTTCCTTTTTTCCGTCATCCCGAACGGAGCCGCCAATGGCGCTGTCCACAGCGCCATTGGCGGCGCACTCGAGGGACCTTTTCTTGCCGATGCAGCGACAAGGTCCCTCCATTACGCCTCGCTGCGCTCGGCTCCGGTCGGGTTGACGGCTTTTCTGTCATTGCAACTGCCGCAGCCTGTCCCTGTGCAGCAGGTCAGGCTAGCTGCTCCCCCGCAGCTCGGGCGCACTGCTGCGTCGAACCGGACCAAATGAGGGACCGCAGGTATTCGGCTTGCGATCCCCGGACGACACGAGGACCCGTCACTCGTCAGTCTGCGAATGCAGGCCACCGGCCTGGGAGATATCCTTCAAGGCGTTGCCGGCGGCCCGGCCGTCCTTCGCGATCGCCAGGTCACCGAGCGAGAGGATTCCCACCAGCCGTTTTTTGCGGTTGACGACCGGCAGGCGCCGCAGCTGCTGGTCGCCCATGTTGCGCGTCACATGATTGGTGTCTTCGTCCTCGAAGCAGTACTTCACTTCTTCGCTCATGATGTCGCGCACCTTGGTCGACAGACCCTTGCCCTGGCCGACCGCGCGCACGGCGATATCACGGTCGGTGATCATGCCGACCAGGCGATCATTCTCGCCCACCGGCAGCACGCCGATGTCGATGTCTCCCATCATCTTCGCCACCTCCTGAATCGTCTGCTCGGGCGCGGCGATGCAGACATCTCGCGTCATGACTTCGCTGACTCGCATGGTTCCCTCCTTTCGTTGGGCTGAAGAGCCAACTCGGAACGGCGCCGATGGTGCCCTGGCGTATCGCGAAAATTGCGCGCCCGACCGACCGCATGTCGCCCACCCGCACAACGGGGCCCCCGTTTTGGACAATCCGATCGACGGGGATTTTCGGGCGCTATCGACGGCCGGTCTCCGCGACCGGGGTGCCGTAGTCCGCATTGTGGGCCCACATCACGCCAACCGTGGTGATTGCGAGCACAAGAGCCACCGCGACGACGATGGCGAGTCGACCGACGTCCCGCGGCCTGGTGGGCCCCGGATCACCGAGCTCCGCTTCCGCCATCGCCTCCCTTTCCATGCGCGCGTAGCGCTCGCGTCGTTCCGGGTCGGCGGCCGGCGGATAGTCGGTCGGGCGCGCTCCCGGCGGCCCGATGCCGCGTCGCCAGCGCCGGTAGTACCAGCCAGCCCAGCCTATCGCCGCCCCGAGAGCGAAGGCGCCCAGGGCGGTCATGGCGAGCCATCCAGTCGTGGGCCATCCAGTCGTGAGAATGTCGCCTTGCATGATCGTCTTCCTCTTTCTGTCGCAACGCGCGCGCGCCGGCTGGCGTTGCTGCAGCATGATCGGCAATCGCCCGGGCGTTGCCACGCAGGCGAAGGCGAGCAGCTATTGCGTCCGCCATGGACGGACGAACGGCTCGGTGTCGCGGCTCGGGCTTCTTGACGCACCCCTCCAGGCTGCAAGCCGATCGAGCGACGACCAGGCCGCCGATTGTCGGCTGCCCTGCAACCGGCTGGCGGCGAGGACATTGCCTCCGGGCATGTGGAGTGGAGGAGCCGATGAGCGCCACCGGTTTGGACGTCTTCGACAAGACCCTGCAGACCACCAACATCTGGCTGGACGAGGTGATGGCCGACGTCGGGCCGGACCGCCAGGTCGCCTGGCACGTGCTGGGCGCGGTGTTGCGCGCGCTGCGCGACAGGATCCCCGCCGATCTTGCCGCCCATCTGGGCGCACAGCTGCCTCTCCTGGTGCGCGGCAGCTACTACGACGGTTACCGTCCCAGCCAGCCGGCCGATCGAAGCCGTGACCAGGACGCCTTCCTGGGCAACGTGAACGAGAGACTGGCCGACACCCGGCCCGTCAACGCTCGCGACGCGGTGACATCAGTGTTCGGCGTGCTGTCGGCCCATCTGCCACGCGGCCAGTGCGAGAGGGTGCGGGATGCGCTGCCGGCGGATATCAAGGTGCTGTGGCATCTCGACGAGGCCCGACAGACATCGCGCGAGGACAAGGCCGGGACCGGCCGGGCCGCCCAGCACGCCCAGGAGGCGAGGAGGTTCCGGGCACGACATGGTGCGGCAGCCAATGACGGCGGCAGTCGCGAGTGATGCCGCCGCTGCGTGATGCAAGCTCAGGGCTGGGAGCCCGCGAGTGATGGCCTCATGCGCCGGGAGCGCGCCACTCCGTGGCGCTCATGCGCTTCTTCCAATCCACAATCGGTGTATCCGCTATCCTCATGAGCGCCACGGAGTGGCGCGCTCCCGGCCATGAGCGGGCGAGACCCTTCGACAGGCTCAGGGCAGGCGCCCGCGGTCCAGAAGAGCATGAGCGCCACGGAGTGGCGCGCTCCCGGCGCGCACGTTTCTCAAACAACCTTGTCGCGCCGCAGGCTGGACAGATCGCTGTCCGAATAGCCCAGCTCGCGCAGGATCTCATCCGTGTGCGCGCCCAGCGCCGGCGAAGATCCGGCGGCCGTGCCGCTGTCGCCGATCTTGAACGGCGTGCCGAGCAGCGGCCAGGCGCGGTCCTCGGCGTCACGAGCCTCGACGACCATCCTGTTGGCGAGGACCTGTTCGCCCGTCAGCACGCGATCCAAGCTCTGGATCGGCGCGACCGCCACGCCGTGCCGTTCGAGCAGGGCGCTCCAGTGCTCGCCGGGATGCCGCACCAGGTGCGCCTCCAGCAGTCCGACCAGGATGTCGCGATGCTGCAGGCGGCTGGCATTGGTGGCGAAGCGCGGGTCGGCGGCGAGGGCGGGATCGTTCAGGGCCGTGCACAGGCGCTGCCAGGCGGCATCGTTCGGTGCACCCACCAGGACATGGCCGTCCTGGCAGCGGAACGCCTGGTAGGGCGCCTGGTTGGCGCCGCCCGATCCCTGCTTGCGCGGCACGATACCGGCCTGCAGCCAGCCGATCGCGTGGTAGCTCAGCATCGACACCGCGGTCTCGAGCAGCGAGGTACGCACCCACGTTCCCTGGCCGGTATGCTGCCGAGCATACAGCGCGGTGACGATCGCGCCGTAGGCGCTGAGGCCGGTCGCCATGTCGACGAACGAGACGCCGGTGCGCACCGGCGGGCCGTCGTCGTAGCCGGTGACCGACATCGGTCCGGCGAAGGCCTGGACCATCAGGTCGTAGCCCGGCTTGTTGCTGAGCGGTCCCTCGGCGCCGTAGCCGGAGATCGAGCAGAAGATCAGGCGCGCGTTCAGCGCCCGCATCGCCTCGTAGCTGAGGCCGAGCCGCTCGGCGGTGTCGGGCAGGAAGCTGTGCAGGAACACGTCGGCCGACGTCACCAGCTTGCCGAGGATCTCCCGGGCGCGCGGCGCCTTCATGTTGAGCGTCATCGCCCGCTTGCCACGGTTGACGCTGGCGTAGTTGCTGCTGAGGCCGTTCTCCATCAGCGGCGGCCAGCGCCGGTTCTCGTCACCCTCCGGGCTCTCGATCTTGATGACGTCCGCACCCATGTCGGCCAGCAGCTGGGCACAGGACGGTCCGGCCAGCACGCGGCTCGCGTCGACGACACGCAGGCCCTTGAAGGGCACGGTACGGGATGCTTCTGACGTCGTCACGGAACAGTCTCCTGCCAGTTTTGTCGCTCTTGCGGCCCGGGGGCGTCCCGCCCGCTCATGAATTGTTGAGCGGGCGGGACGCCCGCGGTCCAGAAGAGCATGAGCGCCACTGGGAGGTCAGTGGAAATTGACGCGGTAGATGGCCGTCAGGATGGCGGGCTCGCCGCCGGCCTTGGAGATGTCGAAGAGGCCGTCCTGCCACGGCAGGTTCCTGAGGTCCTCGGGCCCGAGGCGGACGAAGTCGAAGGGCAGGTGGTTGCCGCGATCTTCCGCGACATGCCGGACGAACTCCTCGGTAACGTAGATTTCGACCGGCTCGACGTGCGGCTCCAGGCGGGCGGCGTTCTGGAGGGCGATGCCATAGGGCTCTGCCTGCCGCGGCCCGACTGCGATCTCGACGAAGCCGGCATCGCCGGCAAACCTGAGCTGCGAGCCGAACTCCGAGCGGCCGAGGTCGCGCTGGATGTTCCGCGCTGCCTGGAGAAGCTTTATCGGATTGGCGTCGATCAGCAGGAGCGAATCGCCCTGCGAGCGTTCCGCATGCGCGAGCCTGGAGCCGAAGGCCGACACGATGGAATCGAACACCGCGGCGAAGGCCTTGGTGCGCAGCCCGTCGCGCATGGTCTCCGAATGGCCCCTGACGTCGCCCTTCAGCACGTAGTGGATGACGCGCTCGCGCAGCCAGCGGCGGCCGCGGCCGATGACGTTGCGGTCGTTCAGGTTCTCGAAATATTGCGGGTTGCGCTCGGCGACCAGGTCGTCCAGCGCCGGATGGATGAGGTAGATGCGCGCCGGCGGCAGGACCTGGACGTTGTCCAGCGGATGCTCGCCAGGCAGGCGGAAGATCTGCATGTCCTCGCCCGACTCGGCATCGCGGCCGACATAGCCCAGCAGCCCCAGCTTGAAGAGGGCGCAGAACGGATGCTCGGTGTGCGGCGCGGCCTCGCCGAAGGCTGCCAGCCAGGCGCCGGCATAGGCCCCGGAGATGCGTTTCAGGTCGTCGGGCGCGAGCACGTTGTGGTCGATCAGCCGCAGCAGCATGTCGGAGTCGAAGCCGTCGAGGTGCGGCGCCATCTCGGCGAAGTAAGCGGTGGCGATGGTCTTGGCCTCGGCGCGCACCGCCTCGCGGACGCGCCGTTCGCTGCGCCCGGTCGGCGGGATGCTGGCGATGGCCTTGCCGATCGAGACCACGTCGCGCGGACGCCCCAGGGTGTGGCGCAGCCAGAAGCCCAGCACCTCCTCCTCGTCGCCGGTCGTCGGATGGGTGACGCGCTTCAGGGGCCCGAAGAACGCCGTCGCCGGGTCCTTGGAGCGCGGGTCTGCCAGGTCCTCGGCGTTGGAGTGGGCGATGTTCTTGTGGACGATCTCCAGGAGATCGCTGTCGGTGTAGCTCACGATCAGCGACTTGCTGCGCAGCTGCTGGCCGAAATAGGTGTCGCCGATGATCCCTTGGAGGACCTCCTTGCGGATCGAGACGTAAATCTTGACGTGCGTGTTGATGTGGCTGAGCTCGCGCGCCGCCGCGGCGATGCCGTATTGCGCCAGGTGCCAGAAGCTGCGCTTGACCCGGCCGCCAATGGGGCGCTCGCGGCCGGCATTCATCTCGCGCAGGATGCCTTCGTAGTACTCGTCGATGTTGTCGACGAAGATTGCCGTCGATTCGTGCAGGCGCCGGAAGGCCGGCAGCAGCGCGTCGTTGTAGTCGTTGTTGAGCTGGTGATAGGTGTTCACCTGGGCCGACAGGATGTGGTCGAAGATCTCCCAGACCGACAGGAGATTGTCGTCCTGCACGATTGCCGCGAGCGCGCGGCTGCAGCGGCCGGGCTGCCAGGCCGTGGCCTTGAGGATGGCGATGGTGAAGGACAGCAGCCACACCGAGCGCCAGTAGCCTTCGCTGTCGCGCAAATCGCCGTAGTCGCTGGTCGGGATGACGCTGGGTAGGCCGCTCGGCTTCTCGACCAGGGCGCCGCTCGGCAGGATGTGGGCGTACTTGTCCTGGATCGACAGCCGCTTCGCCTTGAGCAGCAGGGTCTTGCCGAAGCCCTTGGGCGCGATGACGATCGTGGTGGCCTTGTTCTCCGGCCGGAGGAACGATCTTATCTCAGGGTTGGGATGGAGAAGATTGGACCGGAAATTGAGAATGTCCTCGGCATCCATCTCGCTCGCGTCGATGATCCACGCCTGCATCGATGACACCACCGTTCCTGCTGGTTCACGTTACGATCACTCGGCACCTGGGCCGGGTCGGTCGGCCAGGTGCGGGAAGATTACGACTTCATTGCGGGTCGCGACAGGACGCATCGAATCCTCCCCCGATTACGGGGGCATTCGCATCTGGAAAAACGCCGTCATCCCGAGCGGAGCCGCCCAAAGGGCGGCGTAGTCGAGGGACCTTTCTTGCCGGTGCTGCACAAGAAAGGTCCCTCGACTACGCCTCGCTGCGCTCGGCTTCGCTCGGGACGACGGCGTTTTTCCAGATGCGAATGCCCTGCCCGATTACGGGGAGACACCAGCACGCCCGGCGCGCACCACGATGGTGAGAAAATAGGGGCGGTAACCCGCCCTTATTTTCATAGGAGGAACACGAAAAGGAGGTTCATTCCCTTGCGGGAACTCCATCCGGCGCACGGCGTTGCGAGGGCTTCGGGACGCTCGCTGCGCAAACCGTGGGCGCCCATCGCGGAGGGCAGGCATGGAGTCGAGACTGCTTCATGAGGACGACGGTCAGCGGACCTTCGTGCTGATCTTCGAGACCGGAGACGAGCTGATGGGCCGGCTCGGGCGCTTCGCCGCGCAGGAAAGGCTGGCCGGGGCGCAGTTCACCGCCATCGGCGCCTTTTCCGAGGTGACCCTCGGCTACTTCGACTGGGAGAGGAAGGAGTACCTCGAGCGAAACCTTGCGGAGCAGGTCGAGGTCGCCTCGCTCACCGGCGATGTCGCGCTGGGGCCCGACGGTGCGCCGGCGATCCATGTCCATTGCGTGCTCGGTCGTCGCGACTACAGCGCGCTGGCGGGCCACCTCCTGAAGGCGACGATCCGGCCGACGTTGGAGCTCGTGCTTACCGAGTCGCCGGTGCATCTGCGCAAGCGGCACGACCGGCAATCCGGCCTCGCCCTCATCGACCTCGGGGCCTCCCGATCGTAGAGCACGTTCTCCTCGCCATGCATGACAAGCGTTCAATCGGGGACGAACGAGTCACAGGCTCTGCGGAGTGACGCGAGGCGTGGCGTCTCGAGGGGAGCGTCCCGGCCGGCGAGGCCGTCTCAGCCATGGGGTTGCATGGAAGGCGCTCATCAGCACGTACATCGGCACCATGCCGGTGAGCACCGACACCCCCGGGCTGGCGGCGCAGAGTGCGTCGAGCGGGCCGCCGCCGAGGATGGCCGAGAGCAGAGCCATACCGGCGAACGTCGGGGCGGCTGCCAGCGACAGCCAGTCGGCGGCGCCGAGGCGGCCCGGCTTCGTCGGGCCGCCTCCGAGTCTGCTGCCGACCAGGTGGCAGGTGAGGCTCATCGGCCGGAGCACGCGCCGGCATTGGCCGGCTTCGCGGCCGGCGCCGGCGACTCGTAGCGGTCGTGATGGCGCACCCATTCCATGGTGAAGGAGAGCCCGTCCTCGTCGCGGCCCTTCGGCGTGAGGTCGAGCAGACGGTAGGTGTGCATCATCACCTCGACGCCGCGGCCATAGGTCGAGTAGGTGTGGAAGATCGCGCCCGAATCGTCCTTCCAGAAGGCGCTGACGCCGGGCATTTCCCCGCCCGGCGGCGTGCCGCCGAAATTGTAGTCGGCCTTGCCGCTGGCCAGCTCGTCGGCGGTGAAGCTCACGTGGAAGTCCGTGTTGAAATCGGTGCCATGCGAGGATACCCACGGGAAGGTCCAGCCCATGCGCTGGCGGAAGCGCTCGATCTCGGCAAGCGGGGCGCGCGAGACGGCGACGAAGGCGACGCCGCGCTGCGCCAGGTGCACGAGCGTGGCGTCGGTATGGTCGGCCATGTAGGAGCAGCTCTTGCAGCCCTGCTCCCAGCCCGGGGCGAGCATGAAATGCTGCACCAGCAGCTGGTGGCGGCCGTCGAACAGCTCGCCGAGCGTGCGCCGGCCGGCCGGGGTGTCGAAGCTGTAGGTCTTGTCGAGCCGCACCCAGGGCAGCGCCCGGCGCTCGCGCGCGATCTGGTCGCTGAGGCGGGTCAGCTCCTTCTCGCGCGCCATCAGCTTCGTACGCTCGGCAAGCCATTGCTGCCGGGACACGACGGGATGGTTCATAGTGGCGTTGATGGTGGTCATGATGTGCTCCTCGATGTTGTCGGAGGGTCGTTGGTCGAGAAATGACAAGTGGTCACGCCACGAAGATGGAGCCTGAGGTCGACGCGGTGGGAGTTACAAGTGTGGCGGGATTTTCGTGGATTCGCTGATCACCGCCGCCGCGCGCGCCCTGGCGGCCGGTGATCCGCTCGGCGCCCTGAACCGGGTGGCCCTGCGCGACGATGCGCCGGCGCTGGCGCTGCGCGGCATCGCCATGGCGCAGCTCGGCGATTTCCTGCGCGCGAAGGCGCTGGTGAAGCAGGCGGCGCGCGCGTTCGGGCCGCGCGAGGCGGTGGCCCGGGCACGCTGCGTCGTCGCCGAGGCCGAGATCGCGCTTGCCGCGCGCGAGCTCGGCTGGCCCACCCGGGCGCTCGAGGCGGCGCGGGTGACGCTCGAGCAGCACGCCGACCTGCTGAACGCCGCGCATGCGCGCTACCTGCAGGGCCGCCGCCTGCTGCTGCTCGGCCGCCTCGACGAGGCCGAGCGGGCGCTCGAGGGGCTCGATCCCGCCGTGTTCCCGCCGGCGTCGCGGGCCGCGCATGCGCTGGTGGTCGCCGGCATCGCCATGCGGCGCCTCAGCACCGTGGCGGCGCGTTCCGCGCTCGAGCAGGCCGAAAGCGCCGCGCGCCAGGCCGGCATCCCGGCGCTCATGGCGGAGGTTCGGGAGGCGCAGGCGTTGCTCGACGCGCCGGCGGCTCGCCTGCTGGCGCGCGGCGCGGAGCGGCCGCTCCGCCTGCAGGACGTCGAGGCGCTGCAAGGAGCGAAGGCCTTGGTCGTCGATGCCTGCCGCTACATCGTGCGCGACGGCGCGGCCGCGATCTCGCTCGCCGGCCGGCCGGTGCTGTTCGCGCTCGCCCGCACGCTCGCCGAGGCATGGCCCGGCGATGCCGACCGCGTGACGCTGCTGGCGCGGGTGTTCGGCGCGCGACACGCAGACGAGTCCCATCGCGCCCGGCTGCGGGTCGAGATCGGCCGGCTGCGCGCCAAGCTCAGGCCGCTCGCCGGCATCGCGGCGACCGCGCGCGGCTTCGCCCTGGCCCCGCGCCGGGAGTGCGAGGTCGTGGTGCTGGCGCGTCCGGTCGAGGAGCCGCACGGCGAGGTGCTGGCCTTCCTGGCCGATGGCGAGGCGTGGTCGAGCTCGGCCCTCGCGCTGGCGCTCGGCGCTAGCCAGCGCACGGTACAACGGGCGCTCGACGCGCTGGCCGAGACCGGCAAGGTGCAGTCGTTCGGCCGCGGCCGGGCGCGCCGCTGGATCACGCCGCCGCTGCCGCGATTCACGACGACGTTGTTACTCCCCGCGGCCGTGGCGGGTGATTAGATCATGGTTTTCCGGACCGCGAGCGTCTCGCTCGCTCAAGCTCATGAGCGAGCGAGACGCTCGCGGTCCGGAAGACCATGAAGCCAGAAGGAACACAACCCATGCCCCCAGCCCCCGCCGAGATCCTCCGCGAATACGGACCCTTTCCGGGCGCCGCCAACATAGGCGGCGTGACCTTCGACGGGCGGCACGTCTGGTTCGCCTCTGGCGACAGGCTGAACGTGCTCGACCCGACGAGCGGCACCGTCGTGCGCGAAATCGCGGCCGACGCGCATGCGGGAACGGCGTTCGACGGCCGGCACATCTTCCAGATATTCGAGAAGCGCATCCAGAAGATCGATCCCGCGACGGGCCGCGTGCTCGCCACCATTCCGGCGCCCGGCGACGGCGGCGATTCCGGCATGGCATGGGCCGAGGGCACGCTGTGGGTCGGCCAGCATCGCGGCCGCAAGATCCATCAGATCGATCCCGAGACCGGCCGCATCCTGCGCACCATCGATTCCAACCGCTTCGTCACGGGCGTCACCTGGGTCGACGGCGAGCTGTGGCACGGCACCTGGGAAGGCGACGAGAGCGAGCTGCGACGCATCGATCCCGAGACCGGCGAAGTCCGGGAAAGCCTCGCGATGCCGCCGGGCGTCGGCGTGTCGGGCCTCGAGTCCGACGGCGGCGACCGCTTCTTCTGCGGCGGCGGCCGCAGCGGCAAGGTGCGCGCCGTGCGCCGCCCACGCCGCGCCGCGGCTTGAGGTGCGTTCGATCAGAGTGAGCCGAATAAGGCTTGTCGGGAACTTGGCGAACACGACGGGCTGCTGCCTGGAGGCGGGCTTGCCGGCGACGGTGAGGAACACGCCCTCCTCGCTTTCGACATGCACGCGGTGACTGGCGTAGTTCAGCCCGGCGGCGATCACCTTCGAGGGCTCGCAGGGCACCAGCATCCTGACCTTGGAGGCGGGAAATTCCCGCCCTGTCGGCTCGGCACGCTCGTAGATGCTGCCCTGCAGCTCCTTGACGACGTCGTCTTCCAGCAGCCCGTAGGCGGCGCCGTCAGCGCGCTCGAAGCGGACGTAGCGAGAGACCGTTCCAGTTGCTTTCATGACCATCCTCCGTCTTTCCGGGATCCGAATCGCCACGCGGCTCGCCGGGCAGGGTAGGGAGGGGACGATCCCGGTGTCTTGAAGCTTTGTGCGGCGTTCCCGTGGCGCATTGGCCGGCGCGCCGCGGCAGGCGCGCGTTCGAAGTGCTGCACAAACGTTCAAGATGCTGAACCGGCGATGAGGTAGGAGGGCGGCCAGTGTGTCGGCTCCGTGCATGACGTCTGGCGCCGTCGGAGCGAAGACCGTTGGACCAATCGCGTCGGGAGAGCATCGACATGAGTCTCGAGTCAGTTCGCGCCTTCCTGGCCGACAAGGCGCCCGACATCGAAATCGTCGAGCTCGAGATGGACAGCACCACGATGGCGATGTCCAGCGCCTGGGGCGTCAAGCCGGCACAGGTCGCCAAGACCCTGTCGGTGCGGGCAGGCGAGCGCAATCTGCTGCTGGTGACCTGTGGCGATTCGAGGTTGGACAACAGGAAGGCAAAGAGTGCCCTGGGCGGAAGGGTGAAGATGCTCTCGGCCGAGGAGGCGCAGGCGCTCACCGGCCATCCGCCGGGCGGCGTCTGTCCGTTCGGCCTCGCCACGCCGCTGCCAGTCTATTTCGATGTCGCGCTCAAGGCCTTCCACGAGGTCGTCCCCGCCGCCGGCTCGACGCGGGCGGCGATGCGGATTGATCCGGTGCGCATGGCCGCGCTGGTCGACGCCCAATGGGTCGATGTCTGCCAGTAGACACATCTCCAATCCTCCCCCGCAATTGGGGGAGGTGCCCCGTCATACGGGCGGAGAGGGAAGGCCGCAGTCGAGATCCGTCCAATTGCGAAGTCATAGTCGGAGCAATCGAGTTTGAGGCCTTCTCCCTCCGGCCCTCTGTGCCACCTCCCCCGATTGCGGGCAGGGCATTCGCATATGGAAAATAAAGCCGTCATCCTGACCGGAGCCGAGCGCAGCGAGGCGTAGTGGAGGGACTTTTCTTCTTGCTGCATCAGCAAGAAACCTTCGGGCGGCTTCGCTCGGGATGACGGATCTATTGCCATATGCGAATGCCCTGCGATTGCGGGGGAGGGATATGAAGATGTGTCATGGGTGGCAGTCTGCCAGCGGCACACCAGCGAGATGGGAGGAAGGACAATGACGGAACTCGGCGGCGGATGCGTTTGCGGTGCGGTCCGTTTCACCGCGACCGGCGAGCCTTTGCGCGTGACGATCTGTCATTGCACCTGGTGTCAGCGGCGCACCGGAACCGCATTCGGCACCGAGGTCGTGTTCAACGCCGACCAGGTCACGATGGCCGGGAAGGTCAGCCGCTATCGCCACGTCTCCGACCTGTCGGGGCGCTGGCTCGATGTCGAATTCTGCCCGCGCTGCGGCACAAACCTGGGGTTCACCCTGCAGGCCGCGCCCGGCCTGCGCACCCTGCCAGCCGGCGCGTTCGACGAGCCGCGTTCGATCAGCCCGGAACGCTACCCATTTCGCCACGTCTTCGTTCGGTCGCGCCGCGATTGGTCCGACCTGTCGCCCCTCGTCGAGACCTACGAGCAGCACTTCCGGCAGTGACGGCGGGACGCGCGGCTGGCGCGGGACATGCTCGGGACCACCACTTGCCAGGTCCCATGCGGGGCCGCTCACCGGTGTCGCGGGACGGAGAAGCGCAAGCGGCAGCGGAAGCCCTGCGCTGCATAGTCGACGTCGAACCGGGCGCCAAGCTGCTCGGCGCTGCCGTTGAGCAAGCGTGTGCCGAAGCCTCGGGACCGAGGCGCCGCCACCGGCGGGCCATTCTGCTCCTGCCAATGCAGATCGACCTCGATGCCGGCTCCCGACGGTACGGCGCTCCAGCCGATCGAAACCTTTCCTTCGTCGACCGAGAGAGCGCCATACTTGGCCGCATTGGTGGCAAGCTCGTGGAGCATCAGGCTGAGGGTGATGGTGGTGTTGGCCGGAATCAGCACCTGATCCCCGGCAATTTCGACCGGTCTCCCTTCGCCGGCGAAGGCCTCGAGTGCGGTGGCAACAATGTCCCGAAGAGCGGCGCCACGCCATGAATCGCTGGTCAGCAGGCCATGGGCGCGCGCCAGCGAGCCCAGGCGGTCCGTGAACACCTCGGCGAATTCCCGGGGATCGGGTCTTGTCCGAAGCGTCTGCTGGGCGAGCGCCTGCACGATCGACAGCGTGTTCTTGACGCGATGGTTCAGCTCGTCGAACAGCAGCTGCTGTCGCTGCTCGGCTTCCTTGATGTCCGTAATGTCGAGGACGACGCCAACGACGCGCAGCGCCTTGCCCGCGGCGTCGCGGATCACCTGGCCGCGATCCATCACCCAGCGCACCTGCCCGTCAGGCCGGCGGATGCGGTATTCCAGCTGGTAACGACTTTCGCCGCCCTGCAGGATCTCGCGCTTGCGGCATCGTGTCGATTCGCGATCGTCGGGATGAACGTACTCGAGACCTGATTCCAGGGTCGCCGTGGCGTCGGCCTGGTCGGCACCCAGGATCTTCAGGAATTGCGGCGACCGCAACGAGCGGTCGTTGACGACATCGTACTCATGTGCCCCGAACTGCGCGGCCTCCGCCGCGTCGCGCAGCCGCTCTTCACTTCTTCGCAAGGCTGCCGAGCCTCTGTCGAGATCGTCCCGAGCCCGCCGCAGCGCGTTGCCTACCGCGTTGACCTCCCGGATCGCCGAGTTGCGAATGACGAAGGGTTCGCCCCGGCCCAGGGCGCGCGCCGCGGCCGTAGCCGCTGCAAGGGGTCGGGTAAGGGCCCTGCCAAACAGGAAGGCGAGCGCGATGACCAGGCCGCCCACCAGCAGAATGGTGGCGCTCCAGAACAGCAGGGAGGCAATCACCTGCCTGTCGACCAGGGCCGCCGGGAAGGCGACGGATATGGTCCAGTCGGACCAGTGCCCACGACCCACGGCAAGCAGCACCTCCCTGCCGTCGATGTTCGTCGTTCGCATGACCGAGCCCTGGGGCTGCCGGACAAGCCGGGCTGGAGCGGCCGTACCGAGAAGCCGTGCATGGTCGTGCGTGAGGGCCATGGTGATGCCCTTGCTGTCCCAGATGGCGGCGGACCATTCCGGCGGCAGGCTCTGGCCCCGCAACAGGCTGCGCAGATCCTCGGGCATCAGGCCGAGGCTCATCACGAAGCGCACCTCGTTGCCATGAAGGACGGGAATCGACACGTTGTAAACCGGCTGCTTCACCACCAGGCTGGTGAAGAGGTCGGAGACGACCGGCCGCGGCGCTCGCTGCATCTTTTGCAGCGTCGAGGGATCGCCCGTCACATTCGGCGCCTCGCCGAAAGGCACATAGGTGTTTATCAATTGCCGCCCTTCGGCATCGACCAGCACCAGGTACGCGCGGCCCCGCAGGGCATCCTTGGCCTGGGCGTAGAAGGCGGGCCAGTCTTCGGCCGCCAGCAGGGGCGAGGTGGAAAGCGTCTCGAGGACGGCCACGCGCCGTTCCGTGTCACGGTCGATATCGGCGATGAGGGCCTCGAGAACCTGGTCGATGCGCTGCTTGATCTGCTCGCTCTCCAGCGTCACGGAGCGGTAGAGCAGAACGCCTACCAGCAACAGCAGAGGCACGGCGACGATCAGGGCAAGGAAGATGAGATGGACGGAGGCCGAGTGTCCCCTGGTCCCGGCCGGGTTGTCTTGCTTCGACACCTTCATGCGGGAAGGG
Source organism: Reyranella sp. (assembly GCF_050185545.1). Lineage (GTDB taxonomy): Bacteria > Pseudomonadota > Alphaproteobacteria > Reyranellales > Reyranellaceae > Reyranella. The sequence goes on from NZ_JBFWZI010000028.1 coordinate 21,460, forward strand.
TTGCGGCGAGCGCCGCTTCGAGGTCACGCGTCCTGTAGGGCTTGGCGATGATGACACGATCGCGATGAGCGGACGGAAGCGATGCGCGGTCGTAGCCGGTGGCGAAGAGGAACGGAATGCCGCGGGTCGCAAGCAGATCGGCTACCGGATCGATCCGCTCACCCGCGATATTGACGTCGAGAATCGCGATGTCGAATGCCAGCACCGCGGCCTTTGCCAAGGCATCATCCAGGCGGACCGCACTTCCGGCCACCTTGCAGCCGAGATCCTCGAGCATGTCCTGGAGAAGGTACAGGATCAGCGCCTCGTCCTCGACGATGAACGTTCGCGTCCCGGCCAGGGACAAGTGGGGCTCCATTGCTGTGCCCTCGATCCTACCGGCTCGACGGACGGCGCGCCATGGCCGGACCAGGATTGCCCGGAGGGATGGAAGCCCGGCCTGTCGCCGGTGCGCCTCGGGGGTTTCACGACATCATCGATCCACAATCGCCGTCATCCCGAGCGCAGCGATCTCCATTGCGGCCTCAAAGGTCCCTCGCTGCGCTCGGGATGACAGCAGTGCCGTGACGACCGGAACTACTATTTTGTCACAGAGCCCGCTCGGGATGATGCGCTTGATGCAGGCCCGCTCACCCGGTTCGGGTGCCGTCCTCGATGATCTCGATGGTGCGCGAGAGATCCTGCTGCGCCCGACCCTGAAAGACGCCGTGCTTCAGCACCAGGCGCGCCGCCTGGCAGACCCACATCGGGACACCGAGATCCTCGCCCTGCTCGATGGCGAGATCGACGTCCTTCATCAGGATCTCGAAGGTGGCGCCGAACTCGAAAGTGCGCGGGAGCACGGCCTGCGGGAACAGCACCATCGTCGAGAAGTTGCGGCCGGTGCTGTTGTTCAGGACGTGCAGCATCGATTCGGGCGAGATGCCGCCCTTGCCGGCAAGCGTCATCGCTTCCGCCGTGCCGACCAGCGAGACCGCGAACAGGAGGTTGTTGGCGAGCTTCATGATCTGGGCCGCACCCGGCTTGTCGCCCGCCGTGACGACCGTTGGTCCCCACAGCCGGAAGAGAGGCTGCAGCGCCGCGACCGTCGCGTGATCGCCGGCAACCATCGTCGTCAACGTACCGGCCTTTGCGCCGACGACTCCGCCGCTGATCGGTGCATCGACGAGAACGATGCCTTTCGCGGCGCAGGCGGCCTCGATCTCCCGGCTGAAGGCTCCGCCGACCGTGCAGGTGTTCACGAGAGTCCTGATGGCCTTGCCGGACAGCAGCCCTGACCCGATCACGACCTCGCGGAAGACGGCGAGCGTGGGCAGCGAGACGATCACGGTCTCGCAGGCATCGGCCAAGGCCTCGGGTGACGCGGCGCGGCGCGCCTGCCGTTCCAGAAGAGGTTTCATGGCCTCCTCCCGAACGTCGAACACCCAGACCTCGTGACCGCCGTCGAGAAGCTTTCCGGCCATGGGTTGTCCCATGTTGCCGACGCCGAGATAGCCTAGGCGCATGTGCCGTTCCCCCTGATGTGCCGCCATATCGACATGCGTCAAGCCGCGATCGAGCGCAACGAGAAGTCGCGGCATTTGCGGGCAATCCTGGCGACGCGTTCGGCAAGCGGATCGAGCCCGTCCGAACGGTAGACCGCGAAATTCCGGATGGGCGGGATCCGGGGCGTTGTCCGGATGACACTCAAGCGGCCACTTCGGACCTCGGGCTGGAAATACGGCTCGGTCAGGAATGTGCCCCCCAGCCCTGCCGCGGCGAGCGCCGCCGGCACGCTGATCGCATGAGCGCCATCGGAGTGGCGCGCTCCCAGCAAAGAGGTGCTCCTCGCGTCGCTGAAGAAAACGCGTCCGAGCCTCACAGCAGCTTGTCCAGCGTGATGGGAAGGTGGCGCACCCGCTTGCCGGTGGCGTTGAACACGGCGTTGGCAATCGCGGCCGCCGTGCCTGTGATGCCGATCTCGCCGATGCCGCGCGCGCCAAGCGGCGCCTGAGGATCGGGGATATCGGTCCACATCACCTCGATCTCAGGCACATCGAGGTGTACCGGGACATGATATTCGGCGAGGCTCGGGTTCGCGATACGCCCGTTGCGCGGATCGAGCAGTGTGTGCTCCGACAACGCCAGGCCGATGCCCATGACGATGCCGCCGCGGAACTGGCTGGCCGCCGTCCTGGGATTGAGGATGCGGCCGCAGTCGAAAGATCCGAGGAAGCGGCGTACCCGCACCTCGCCGGTTACCGCATTGACGCCGACTTCGGCGAACTGCGCGCCGGTGGAGTGCATGGAATACTTCATTTGCTCGAGGGGAATCGATCCGGCCTGCTCGACCTCGACGCTGTCGCGACGGGCCCGCCTCAGGATCGACGTATAGCTCTCGTGCCGTGATGGATCGCGGGCGTGCGCGAGGCCGCCGTCGCACGCCACGACGTCGTCTGGCCTCAGCCCGGCGAGCGGGCTGTCGTTGCCGGCGAGCTTGAGCACCTTTTCGACCAGTGCTACGGACGCCGCCGTCACGGCCGCCACGGTGCCCGCGGTCTGCGACGAGCCGCCGGCCATCGCGCCCGCCGGCAGGAGGCTGTCGCCGTAGGCGAACGACACCTGCTCGAGCGGCAAGCCCAGCCGGTCGGCGGCGTGCTGGGCCTGCACCGTCGCGGTGCCCATGCCCATCTCGTGACCCGCGGTCGAGACCGTGAGATGGCCGTAGGCGTCGAGCCGAAGCCGCGCCTTGACTCCGGGCATGCGGTAGTAGGGATACGTGGCGGTGGCCACGCCCATGCCGACCAGCCACTCGCCATCGCGCCGCCGGCCCGGGGTCGGATCGCGCCGCTCCCAGCCGAAGCGGCTGGCGCCGTCGGCGTAGGCCTCTATCAAGTGGCGCGACGAGAAGGCCGACCGGCTCGTGGGGTCTCGCTGGGGCTCCCAACGCCGCCTGAGCTCGATCGGGTCGATCTTCATCTCGTACGCCAGCTCGTCGATCGCGCTTTCCAGCGCAAAGGTGCCGATCGACTCGCCGGGCGCGCGCATCCAGCTGTTGGCCAGCATGTCCATGTCGGCCACCTTCTGCTCCAGCCGGAGGGTCCGGGCGGCGTAGAGATGGCGGGCCGGGAAAGTGAACTGCTCGGGGCAGTTATTGTGCGCCGTCATGGCGGCGACGCCAGTGTGGATCAGGGCCGCGAGCTGGCCGTCGCGGTTCGCGCCCAGCGCAACGCGCTGTACGGTTGGCGTGCGGCCGCCGACCAGCCGATAGACCCCGGCGCGGCTCAGCACAAGGCGGACGGGCCGGCGCGCGAGCTTCGCCGCGGCGGCAGCGAGGATCTGATGGCTCCACAGTGTCTTGCCGCCGAAGCCGCCGCCCACGAACGGCGACAGCACGCGCACCTGATCGGGCCTCAGGCCGAACACGTGGGCGAGCGCGCCCGCCGTGCCGGTGATCATCTGCGTGGCGTCGTGCACCACCAGCGAACCGCCCACCCAATCCACTGTCGCGGCATGCAGCTCGATCGCGTTGTGGTTCAGGGGCGGGGTCGAATAGGTACGATCGACCCGGTGCTCCGACTCGGCCAGGGCGATCTCGGCATCGCCGCTCGCGACCATGGCGGGCTCGCCGACGACCTGACCCGGGCCGCGCGCTCCCGTCTGCGCAGCAGCAAAGTCCGTGGTCGCCGTCGCCGATTCGTAGGTTGCGGAGACCAATCCCGCCGCATGGTCGGCCTGCTCTTGCGTCTCGGCCAGTACCACGGCCACCACCTCGCCGTTCCAGTGGATGGAGTCGTCCTGCATCACCGGCAGGTTGCTGCCCGCAACGCCGTCACCCTCGCCGAACGCCTCCGGTGCTTTCATCCGCGGCGCGTTGCGATAGGTCATCACCAGGGCCACGCCGGGCGCCGCCTCGGCAGCGGCCGTCTCCAGCGCAGCGATTCGGCCGCGCGCGATCGTCGAATGGACGATGGCGGCGTAGAGCAGGCGCTCCAGAGGGACCTCGGCGGCGAAGCGCGCGGCGCCGCGTACCTTGAGGGCGCCGTCGAGCCGCGACACCGGTTCGCCGACATGGCCATGCTGACCCTGTCTTGGTGCCGGCGGACCCGCGGGTCGCGTTCCGGGCACCAGGAGATCGGGCACGTGGCGCAGCATCGTGCGCAGGATCCCGGTCATGCTCATGCCGGGCCTCCAGCGAGCTGGCCGAGGACGGCGACCATCGTCCGCTTGGCAAGTTCGACCTTGAACGCGTTGTCGCGCAGCGGCCGGGCCGCCGAGAGCTCGGCTTCCGCTGCCCGCCGGAAAGCGCGCTCGCCGGCTTGCGCGCCGCGCAGTTCCGATTCCGCCGCATGGGCGCGCCACGGCTTGTGCGCCACGCCACCCAGCGCCAAGCGCACGTCACGGATGGCGCCGTCTGCGTCGACGTCGAGCGCGGCGGCTACCGAGACCAGGGCAAAGGCGTAGCTCGCGCGGTCGCGTACCTTGCGGTGTCGAGCGTCGCGCCAGGGGCAGCGGCGGCAGCACGATCGCGGTGATCAGCTCGCTCGCCCGCAGCTCGGTGTCCTGCGCCGGAGTTTCGCCCGGCAGGCGATGCAGCCTCGCGAACGGCAGCGTGCGACGCCCATCCGTGCCGGCGAGGTGCACGGTCGCGTCGAGGGCCGCCAGCGCCACGCACAGGTCGGACGGGTGCGTCGCCACGCAGGCTGGCGAAGCGCCCAGGATCGCGTGCATGCGGTTGAACCCGTCGAGGGCATCGCAGCCCGCGCCGGGCTCGCGCTTGTTGCAGTGCGCGGCCGTGTCGTAGAAGTAGAGGCAGCGCGTGCGCTGCAGCAGGTTGCCGCCAACCGTCGCCATATTGCGGATCTGCGCCGACGCGCCCGCCAGGACGGCGCGCGCCAGCACGGGGTAGCGCTCGCGCACCAGACGGTCCGCGGCCAGTGCGGTGTTGGTGGTCGCGGCCCCGATCCTCAGACCGCCATCGCCGCTGTCGGTGATGCCGTGGTCGAGTGCGGTCACGTCGACCAGCGACGACGGCCGCTCGACGCCCTCGCGCATCAGGTCGACGAGATTCGTGCCGCCACCCAGGTAGCGCGCGCCGGCCCGTGCGGCGTGTTGGATTGCGCCGGCGGTGTCCGCCGCGCGACTGTAGGTGAAGGGGATCATGCGGCCTTGTCCTGCCCGGAGTGTTCGGTGAGCCAATCCTTTCCGAAGGTCTCGGCAATCGCCGCGACGATGCCGTTGTAGGCGCCGCAGCGGCAGAGGTTGCCGCTCATGCGCTCGCGCACCTCGTCGCGGTCGAGCGTGATCCTCTGCGCCGCCACGTCGGGGGTCACATGGCTGGGCACTCCGCGCGCCAGCTCGGCGACCATGGCAATCGCCGAGCACAGCTGCCCTGGCGTGCAGTAGCCGCATTGGAACCCGTCATGCGTGATGAAGGCCCTCTGCAGCGGGTGGAGGCGGTCGCCATCGGCCAGGCCCTCCACCGTCGTGATGTCGCGCCCCTGGTACTGGACCGCGAGCGCCAGGCAGCTGTTGATGCGTTCGCCGTCGACCAGGACCGTGCAGGCGCCGCAGGCGCCTTGGTTGCAGCCCTTCTTGGCCCCGGTGAGGCCAAGGTGGTCGCGCAACAGGTCGAGAAGGGAGGTGCGCAGGTCGACATCGACGGCGATCGCGCGCCCGTTGATCCGGAACTCCATGGGAATCGCTCCTGTCGCGGGCGAACGCCGTGCCGGCGGGAATGTTCCCGACGTGCGGGGACGTGCCGAAAACTTTCGGGTTCGCGGCAGCCTACCAGCACGTGCTGTTGCACAGGCACGAGATTGTCGTGCAGCATGGCAATCGGCACGCTTGGCGCAATCGGAGTGATCGGCCCGCGGTCATGCTGTTCGTGTTGCTTGGTGCCAGAAGGGCCGTCAGGCATGATCAAGCCGTGGATCTTCGAGTTCTTCGCCGCCCCGCGCGAGCTTCATGAGCATTTCGACCCGCAGGTATCGAAGCGCTACTTCGATGCCTACCTCGACCTGTGGGCCAGCGCCGAGCCGGCCGGCTTCGAGGGCATCTTCTTCAGCGAGCACCATTTCGGCTCGGCCTATTCTCCCGCGCCGAACCTCCTGATCGCCAGCGTCGCGTCACGGACCCGGAGTCTCCGCCTCGGGACCCTCGGCATGGTGCCGCCCTATCACGCGCCCTGGCAGCTGGTCGAAGAGATCGGCATGCTCGACCATCTCACCGGGGGCCGGCTCGAGATCGGAACGGCAGCCGGCATTCCCAACGAGATGGCCAAGGTCGGCCTGGGCCATGACGAGGCGCGTGCCCGAAACGACGAGGCGCTCGAAATCCTCGATGCGGCGCTGCGGAGCCCGGTCATCACGCACCACGGCAAATTCTGGCAGTTCGAGAACCTGCGCCTGACGCCGCGACCGCTGCAGCAGCCGACGCCGCCCGTCTGGGTTACGGTGGTGAGCACGTCGTCGGCCCGCAAGGCCGCGCATCGCGGCGTCAAGCTTTGCACCGGCTTTCATCCCCTGGCCAAGGTCGTCGAGATCTTCGATGCCTTCCGCGACGAGGCGGCGAAGATCGGTCGCAAGGTCGGACCGGACGATCTGTGCATTCGCCGGCAGGTGACGATGCTGGAGGACGACCGCGAAGTTGCCGCCGTCGTCGAAGCGCAGCGGCGCAACACACGCAAGTTTCTCGAGGCCGATCCACGGCTGGATTCGCCGGACCGGCCGGCGATCCTCGATACGCCCACGGCGCATGCCTTCTCCGTCGGCGATGACGAGTTCATCGCCGGGACGGCGGCGGCAATCGCCGGGCAGATCATCGGGCAGTGCCGCGCGGCCGGAGCAGGCCATTTTGCCGCCACCTTCGACCGCTCCCGTCCGCCGCAACGATTGAAGGAGTGGTACGCGGTCTACGGCGCCGACGTGATACCGGCGTTGCGGCAGGCGGCGGTCTGAAAGGAAGAAAGCGGAAGCGTACGCCCGTTTCCGACCAGTCTGTCGGCCTGTTCGTTCCCGCTGGCACACACGCCTCGTTGATTGGCGTGCTCGCTCGCCGAGGCCAAGTGCCCTCTCGCCACGCCGTGACGCTCGAAGCGTGTGACTTGATCGAACGAAGTCGCACCTCTCTTGTCATCCGCAGCGAAGGATCTCATCGCCGGCACTTTCAAAGTGCGCTTCGAAGCGGCGATGAGGTCCTTTGCTGCCGCTCAGGACGACAGAAAAGTTCGCGGAGCGAACTGATCTGCTACCAAAGAACGACGATCAAGACAGTCACAGGCTATCGGGAGGAGGTCTCTTGGTCGCGCACATCGTGCGCTATTACTGGCCGAGGCCATTGCCTCCGGCTGGCCGTCTCTGATCAACTGCGTGATCGACCCCAAGGCCGGCACCGGGAATGGCTACATCGCCAATCTCAAGCTCGCACAGCGCCACAGGAGACACGAGATGAGCACGCTGGGTACGTCGGCATTGGCCGAGGCAATACTCGACCAGATGGCGGATGCCATGATCTATGCTGATCGCGAGGGCAAGATCCGGCTATGGAACCGCGCCGCCGTCGCGCTGTTCGGTTACGAGGCTGCCGAGGCGCTGGGCAACAGCATCGACATCATCGTGCCCGAGCGCTTGCGCGAGCCGCATTGGCGCGGCTTCGACGCCGCCATGGCGAGTGGCACTCTGAAGCTGTCCGGCCGCCCGACCCTCACCCGAGCCCAGCACAAGGACGGCAACCGGCTCTATATCGAGATGAGCTTCGCGCTCGTGAAGGAGGGTGACGGCAAGGCCATCGGCTCGGTCGCCGTTGCCCGGCTTGCGCCACCTCGTGCGACCGGACCGTCCTGACCGATTTCGCCCCTTAGCGGTTTCGCGGTGAGATGGTCATGCTGGGGGTGAGGCCCGGATTGATCTGACCCGGCGACAGGCCCGGTGCGTCCTGCTCCACGGGCAGGGACTGGATCGGCGCGTGCACGGGAGAGATCGCGGGGATGCAGCCGACGCGGGCCGGCGGGCCGTCGAGGATGCTGGAGAGCCGGGCAGCAAGTGCGGCAACCAGGCCTTCCGATCCGTTCGAAGCGTCCGTGCCGGCGTCCCGGATGGTCACCGTCGCCGTCAGGCCGGCGACGAGGGGAATGCCTGGAGGCACGTTGTCGATGGCGATGCGCACGGGAACCCGCTGCGCCAGCCGCACCCAGGTGTAGATCGGATCGACGGTAGGCAGGCCCTGCACGCCGGGCGCGGCGTTCGATACGCCGATGCCTCGGGTAACCGTCGCGACATGGCCGGTGATCGGCTGCGCGTAACCCATCAGCTTGGCCTCGACGCGATCGCCGATGCAGATCCGCGCCATCTTGGTCTCTTCGAAATAGCCGTCGACCCAGTAGCTGTCGCTGTCGGTGACCGAGACATTGGCGACGCCCTCGTGCGCGAAGTCGCCGACGCGCAGCAGCAGGTTGGTGACATAGCCATTCACCGGGCTGCGGACCTCGGTGCGCTGCAGGTTCACGTGGGCCTGGGCAAGCTGTTGCTGGGCCGCCTTGAAGGCGGCGTCGGCCTGCACCGCGGTTCCGGCAAAGACCTGCTGTTCCTCGGTGCTGGTGGCGATGCTCGACAGGTGCTGCCGTCGCTCGGATTGAACCTGCTTGACCTGGAGGTCGGCGGCGCGTTGCTCGACCAGCGCCTGGCTCGACCGCACGGCAACCTCGAAATCGAAGGGATCGATCACGTACAGCACGTCACCCTTGTGAACGTACTGATTGTCGGCGATGCGAACCTCGGTGATGCGGCCAGATACCTGAGGCGCCACGCTGGCGACCTGTACGCGCACGCGGCCATCGCGGGTCCACGGCGCGGTGACGTAGTAGTCCCACGTCACCAACGCCATAACGGCGGCGACCAGCATGATGGCGAGCGTCGCCAGCCGCTTGGCCCACGGCAGCGACGATCGCCTGACGGTGCGGCCAACCGCGGCAACGGCGCGCTTGGCGAGCCGCAGGAGCCGGCGCCGCGGTGCCCTGGCCGCCGGCCGAGGGGCGGGCGCCGGTTCGGCGACAGGTTGCGGACCGGGCAGGCGATCGGTCGGGGGCGTGCCGACGGCGGCGGCACTGGCGCCCGATGGCTCCTGCGTCGTGACAGCCTGCATCTGCGGCATCAAGCAATCCATGGAAGTCCCCTAGAAGAGCACCGTGATCAGGCCGAGAATCGTCACGTAGAGACTGAACTCGGCGATCGACGGATGGCTGAACAGCTTTGCGAAGCCGATGGCGTGCAGAATCGGCCGGAGAACCAGGACCACGACCAGCGCCAGCACGGTGTAGGTGACGAAGGGCGCCACCAGGACGCCGTCGAGCACCAACTCGGAAAACGGATGGCTCATGGTGCTTTTTCCTGCAGGACGAGGCTTGCGACGTGGAGCGCGCCGGCTGCTTCGCCCGCCCGTGCGTCGTCGATCGACGCAACGCGCAAGGCGTCGGCGGCGCGCTGGATCGCCGGGATGTCGCGGGCGAGCAGGGCATTGCGTGCCTGCTCCGCTACGCCGGCTGCCGGACCGTCCGCCAGTCGGGCCAGGCTGGCGATGCCAAGGCGGATCTGGGCGGCCTGGTCGAACAGCCCGAGCGCCTGCTCAAGGTCGGTGCGCTGCTGCGGATCGGGGCTGCCGGCACCGGCGATCTGGCTCACCCGCACAGCATCGCGGAACATCGCCTCTTCCGGCGCGTAGCGTCCGACATCGCGGCGCAGGCCAGCGAGCTCACGGCGCGCTCCGGCCACCAGCATCTGCCGGCGGTGCTCGTCGGAAATCGGCGGGACGAGAAGCTGCGCGGCGAACAGCAGCCCGACCGACAGGCAGACGAATAGCGACGCGAACAGAAAGGCCTGCGGATCGAAGGACTGCGGATTGCTCGGGGCGAGGATCGCCAAGGTGAAGACCAGGCTGAGCCGACCGAGCGAGGCCAGCTTCGGGTTGGGCCTCGTCATCAGGAGCGTGGCGCCGATCGCGACAGGGGCGAGCGCCAGGGCCAGCAGCTGGAACTGGTCGACGCCGTCGAGGACCAGGAATTCGAGCACGCCGGCCAGGACCACGGCCAGCGGCGTGGCGATCAGCGCCATGATGGTGAAGGCCCGCGGATCGGGCGACGTCGCGCCGAGCCCGATGATGACCGGGACCAGCGCGAGGGAGAGCTCCGACGCCGGCCAACCCGCAAGGACGAAAAAGACCGACGACAAAGCAAGCCAGCACGCGGCTCGCACGCCGGCTTGGGCGGCCACACGATGGCAGTGGTGGAACGGCGCCCGCCATACGCGTCGCGGCGGCTTCCCGGCGCGAAGGGCGGCGAGATCTTCGCATACTTCCTGGTCGCGGCGCCGCAGCTCCTGCGAGGCCCAGGCGACCGACGCCGCCATCATATCGATCGGCGCCGCGCTGGCCGCATCGGGCGTTGCGGGCTCGCGTTCGCTGTGGTCCGCGTCGAGCCCGGTGATCAAGCGATCGCGCGCGGCAGGGTCGAGTGAGGCGGGCAGCACATGAAGGACGCGCGCGGCGTGAAGCTCGGCCAGAAGTGTCACCAGCGCGCCGCGGGCGGCGACGCTGCGCACCGTACCGCTGCTCGACTCGGTGGCCACGCTCGACATGTCGGATCGCAAGAGCGCGATCTCGCGCATCAGCCCGGCGGTTGCCATAGGGTCTCCGATCTCGCGCCGCAGGACGGCCTTGGCGTAGGCGCGCACGCGGCGGTGAAGGTCGGCGAGCTGGGCTGCCAGGCCGGGATGGCGGTCGGGAGCGACCAGCAGGTCATTGACGAGAACAATCGCGCCGATGCCGACGGCGATGGCGGCGCCGCGCTGCACGCCGGCGTTGAAGACCTGAAGCGGCGTGTCGATCTGCTGCATGGCGACCAAGCCGACCGTGTAGCCGGAGAGCACCGCGGCGTAGGCGCGGTTGCCGTCCCACAGCTCCGCCGCATAGATGCAGAGGCCGATCCACACGGCGAAGGCCGCGAGCAGCAGGTCCCTGGTCTGCGAGAACGTGCCCACGATGACGATCGAGGCCGCGACACCGACGATCGTGCCGATCAATCGGAAGCCAGCCTTCTCAATGGCCTGTCCGCGCGTCGGGACGGCGAGGATGGCGACGGTGACCGCGGCCGACGACGCTGCATCGAGCTGGAGCCAGAAGCCTGCATAGAGGGCGACCAGGATGGCAATCCAGATTCGCAGCGCGAAGGTCCAGGAAGCGAAGGAAAAGCCCGCGAAGGTAAATGGCGTCGGCGCCGCACGGACACTCATGATTCCGCCACTCCGTCCCTGGTTCCGATGACCTGCGAAGTCTCTGCAGGTGCAGCGAGGATACGAGGGCGCGCCGAGGCAACAATTCGTGCGCTCGTATGGCCGGGAGTAAACCTTCGTATGGGGTGCTCTTACGGCGACGGAGAGTTTCGTCTTCTGGACCGCGGGCGCCCCGCCCGCTCACAATCGCAAGATGGATGAGCGGGCGGGACGCCCGCGATCCAGAAGAGCATGACCTCGAGGCCAGGCGACCCGACGGTGACGATCAGCCGTCGACGATGCCTCGACACACCAAGTTCACGAGTACTCGGGCATTCGCCGGCCGTCCGCCTCCAGTGCCGCCTGCACGGCCGGTCGGACCTCGAGGCGACGACGCAGGGCCACCAACTTGGCGGGAACGTCGACGCCAAACCGCTCGGCCCACAGCAACATAACGTAGAGGTAGAAATCCGCGACGCTGGGGCGGTCGCCGAAGAGATAGTCGCCCTGCATCGTGTCGGCGAGGAACTGCATGCGGTATGTGATGGCATAGGCGGCGTTCGCCTTGTCGGGCCACATGCCGCCGGTGGCGAGCGGCCCGAAGCTCTTGTGTATTTCCGTGGAGATGTAGGCGAGGGTCTCGAGCAACCGAGTCCGGCCAAGCGGACCTCCCGGCGCCAGGGCCGGATACCGGGTTGCGATGTAGTCGAGCACCGCCAGCGTCTCGGTGAGCAACTCGCCGCTATCGAGCTGCAGCGCCGGGACATAGCCCTTGGGGTTGATCGCCGTGAAATCGTCGCCGCCTGCCGTGCACTTCGATTCCAGATCGACATCCTCGGTCTCGAACGGCCGGCCGGCCTCGCGAAGGGCGATCTGGCTGGAGAGGCTGCACGCCCCGGGATGATGGTAGAGTTTCATGGTCCGCTTCCTCGAAGTGGGTTTGCTGGAAAGGGCGCCCGCTTGGCGGGCAGCCCTTCGCACCGCTCGATCAGGCGGCTGCCTTGGCGGCCGGCATCGGGTGGACGGCGCGCAACCCGATCTGCACCCGGTTCCAGGCGTTGATCGCGGCGATCGCCAAGGTGAGGTAGGCGATCTCGGTCTCGTTGAAGTGTGGCTTAAGCGACTCGTAGTCGGCGGCCGGCGCACCGGCCGGCGACACCCGGGTCAGGACCTCCGTCCAGGTGAGCGCAGCGCGCTCGCGGTCCGTGAAGGCTGGTGAGTCGCGCCAGGCATCGAGCAGATGGAGGCGCATGTCGCTCTCGCCGTGCTTCAGCGCCTCCCCGACATGCATGTAGATGCAGTAGGGGCAGCCGTTTATCTGCGACGCACGCAATTTCACGAGCGCGATCAGGCCATGCTCGAGGCCGCTCTTCTCGATCGCGGCTTCGACGGCCATCAGGCCCTTGGTGCCCTCCGGGGCAGTTTTGAAGATGTTCATGCGGGCGGTCATCGGACGTCTCCTTGCGAGGTTGACTTCGTGATAGCGGTTGATTGTCAGGGCGTGATGGCCAACGCTCGCGGCCGGGCATCTTCAGCGGTGCGGTCCTGGGCGATGGCCCACAGGGTCAGGAGCGCGCCGATAATCGCAGGGAGGGTGACGGCGGGAAAATCCCGCGCCAGCGCGGAGGGTCCGCAGATGCCGACCGCGACCTCCCAGAAATGGAACAGCGCGTGTCCCCACAGCCAGAGCGTGGAGGCGGCCCACAGGACGGTGCGGTAGCGGGGCAACGCCACCCCGATCAGGAACGCCGTCCCGAGGAACAGAAAGATCAGGCCGATATCGCGAATAAAGTGCTGGTTGAACGGTCCCGTTGTCGTCACGCCCGGCACCGCGAAGTACCAGCTCTCGGGCAACGCAAGCATGAAGAGGCCGTTTGCCTCCGATGCCGTGCCGAGCACCACCGCGGTGCCGAGGCAGAGAGTCTTCATCATGGTTCGATCCTCCATCCGGGGGCTTCGCCGGGAGCGCATCGCTTGCGGAGTCTCAAGGCCGCACTGCAGTCGCGTGCTGCCGGCGAATGCTTCTGATTGCCCTATCGCTTCGGCGGCGGCGGAACGTGGGTCAGCCACCAATCGAACGTCGTGGTGCCAAGCTGCGCGCCCGCGTCGGGCACCAGCGACTTGTCGGTCAGCCTGGTGCCGTAGTAGAGCGCGTCTGGATCGGCCACGACCTTGCGCGGATCCTTGTCGTGGGCGAGGACCTTGCCGACGAGCTCGTCGAGGTGGAACGTCTCGGGTCCGGCGATCTCCACCGTGCGGTTCACCGGCGGCGCCAGCGCCGCGTGGGCGACCGCGGTCGCGACATCCTCCGCCGCCATGGGCTGGAACAGCGAATGCGACAGGCGCACCGTGTTGCCCTCGGTGCCTGATTGGGCGATGCCGCGGAGAAACTCGAAGAACTGGGTCGCGTGCAGGAGCGTGTAGGGGATCGGCGACCTCCTGATCTTGTCTTCCTGGGCCTGCTTGGCGCGGAAGTAGCCGCTGGTCTGCAGGCGATCGGTGCCGACGACCGACAGGGCGACGTGATGCTTGACGCCCGCCGCCGTCTCCGCCGCCGCCAGGTTCTTGCTCGAGGTCTGGAAAAAATCCATCGCGGCCTTGTCTTCGAACGATGGCGAGTTGGAGACGTCGACCACGATCTGCGCACCGTGCAGGGCCTCGGGCAGGCCTTCACCGGTGATCGTGTTGACGCCGGTGTTCGGCGCCGCCGCGATCGCGTCGTGGCCCTTGCTCTTCAACTTCTCGACGACCTTCGAACCGATCAGGCCGGTTCCGCCGATGACGACAATCTTCATGGGATCACCTCTGGCTGGTCGCGGCTTCACAGGCGCGACGTGAGGCAATCAATGCACGCGTCGCCGCGGCGCCGACATTGTCCCGGCGGCGCAAGGGTGCTCGCCATAGGTTGGTCGGACCTGTCACTCGGGATAGGTTTTGCAGCGCTGGTGCGCTGCGGGCGGGCCTCGGTCGGGTGACCGCGCACGCGCGGCGGGGGGTGAGATGGTCGTCATGGGCCATCACCCTCGCGAGGTTGAGGACACGCGACGTCCCTGCTCCGCCAGCCAGGGAACCGCTATTTCAGGCAGAGTAACCTCCGCCGACAGCGGCGCTCATGCTCTTCTGAGCCACAGGCGTCCCGCCCGCTCAGGAATCATGAGCGGGCGGGACGCCCGCGGTCCAAAAGAGCATGGGTGCCACCAATACCTCGGTATAGGTTGCCTGCTGCCTTCGCCTACTCGAAGGGACCGGCGCGCAGCCGGTGGTCTTGCCCGCAATCGCATCTGAGACGACACCCACAAGCGCATCGGCTTCCATCCTGAGCGAGCGGCAGGCACGACATGGATGCATCGATCATTCCAGCTCTCTCCGCGCTGGCCGGCTCGGCGACCGGCGGGCTGGCGTCATTCGTCACCACCTGGGCCACGCAGTCGTCGCAGGCCCGCACGGCAAGACGCATGCAGGGCCGCCCCCACCGGGAGGAGCTCTACGGCGAGTTCATCCGCGAAGCGTCCCGGCTTTTCGTCGATGCCTTCGAGCACGAGCTCGAGGATCCGGCCAAGCTTGTTCACCTCTACGCCATCGTGAGCGCGATCCGTCTGTTCGGCCAGCCGCGAACCCTGGAGGAGGCGGAGAAGGTCATGAGACAGATCGGCGCCACCTACTTCGCGCCAAACAAGGACGTGCGGCTGTTCGCCTTCAGCAAGGCCTGTCGCGAAGAGCTCGCGTGCGGGCGAGTCTAGACGTTGCCTCGGTCAGCGGCTCATAGGCGCTAACCCAACTTTGCCGGTGAAGCGCGTCATGCGCTGGGACCGCGCCACTCCAGTGGCGCTCATGGGATGTGTGATCCACAAGAAGAGCGCCACTGGAGTGGCGCGGTCCCGGCGCATGACGTGCACTATCAGCGGCTCCCGGTCAGTGCACCGCCCGCCGGAACGCGTTGAGCGCACCGCCGTGCAGCAGCTCGCTCGGCAGCGGATGGCCGACGATTTCCTCGGCCATGCGCCCGACCTCGATCAGGCGCTCTAGGTCGACGCCCGTCTCCACGCCCATCTCCTCGCACAGCATCACGAGCTCCTCGGTGCAGATGTTGCCGGCGGCACCCTTCTGGCCGGCGAAGGGGCAGCCGCCCAGGCCGCCGACCGTCGAGTCGTAGCGGCGCACGCCCATGCGCAACCCGGCCATGGCATTAGCCACTGCCATGCCGCGCGTGTCGTGCAGATGCAGGCTGACCTCCTTGTCCGGCCAGGCACTGCGCACCGCGCCGATGACCCGCTCGATGCGCGGCGGCGTCGCCCAGCCCATGGTGTCGGCAAGCGAGATGCGGGCGACATCGACGCCGCATTCCGCGCCGATCGCCAGCCCTTCGCGCACAGTGCGCACGACCTCGGCCGGTGCAATGTCGCCCTGGAAGTTGCAGCCGAAAGCCGCCATCACACCGACCGACTTGACCGGAACGCCCTTGGCGACGTGCAGCCGGGTCTGCCTATGCATGGCCTCGAGGTTCTCGGCGTGGCTGCGATGCAGGTTCTTGCGTGTAAAGGCTTCGGAGGCGCACAGGGCGATGGCGCCGGACAGCGCCAGCTTGTCGCGGAAGGCCAGCGCACGCTCCAGCCCCTTGTCGTTGAACCACAGGCTCGAATATGTGACGCCGGCCTTGGGCCGGACCTTCGTCACCACCTCCTCGGCATCCGCCCAGCTGGGCACGACCCGCGGGCTGACGAACGAGCAGATCTGGATCGTCCGCAGGCCGGTCTCGGCCAGGGCTTCGATCAGGCGGATCTTGTCGGCCGAGCTGATCGGACCCGGCTCGATTTGGAACCCCTCGCGCGGGCCTTCCTCGTGAATGACGATCGATGACGGCATATCGGACATTTTCTGCTCCCTCTCTTCAGCTCGACGTTTGCCCGCGAGACCCGGGCATGATCTGCGATGTTGCGGGGCCGGCCTCTTGCGCCTGGCTGAGCGCGAGTCGGGTCACCCTCATTTCTTCACCGGGCCTGGCCGATCGAGGCCGACACCGGTCAGGTGCCCGAATGAGGCGTGAAGCCGCTCGATGATCGGTGGCGCCAGGGGCGGGCGGAGGATCGAGGCGACGTTGTCGGCGACGTGATCCCTGTTGCCGGTGCCGAAAAGAATGACATCGGCGCCCTTCTCGTGGCGGGCATAGCGGTACGCGGCATCCGTGATGCTTTCCGCGCCGCCTTCGGCAAGGAGGAAGCCCAAGGGATCGCCGTCGGCGAGAATCGAACGGTCGAGATGACCCTGCTCGACCAGGTCCGCGAAAGTGTCCCGCCGATAGGCGGCATTGCTGAACAGGTTGCGCACGACGAACATCAGCAGGGTGCCGATGCCGCGCTGCTGCGTGGCTGGAAAGACCCTGTGGCGGGCGCCCTGGTTCATGAGGCTGTAGGCCAGCATGACGACCTCCCAGGGCGCTTCCCGGGTCGCCCGGCTCAGCATCTTCTGCTCCGGATCGTTAGGGCTCGTCTCGGTGATGCCGACATGGCGCACCTTGCCCTGCTCCTTGAGCTTCACAAGCGCAGGGGCCAGGGAATCGCGATGAAAGTCATAGGCCATCGGATTGACGGCGTGGAAATGGAAGACGTCGAGATAGTCGAGGCCCAGCCGTTTCAGTGCGCCTTCGACTCGACGGGTCACCGTTTCGGCCGTGTCGCTGCCCGGCCTGAAGATGGCCTTGGTCGAGATCACCAGCTTGTCCCGGTCGTAGGACCGGGCGGCGGCGCCGACGATCTCCTCGGTGCCGTAGGCTTCGCCGGTGTCCAGGAAGTTGACGCCGAGATCGACGGCCGTGCGCACGACCGCGACGCACTCGTCGAAGCTGGCGCCGCGGCCGAGACCCAGGCGGCTGTTGCCGCCGCAACCCAGCCCGGCGACGCTGACCTCGAGGCCGGTGTTTCCCAGTGGCCTGTACTCCATCATTCGCTCCCTTCACGTCCTGCATGCCGGATGCGGCGGGGCCGCACGGACGCGCAGGCGATCACATCCGGTGCGCCCACGCAAATGAGGGCAATGGGCCGGTCGTTTGCGCCGGTAACCGTCAGCTCGCCGGGGCCGTGGCGGATCCCAGGCTCCGGAGATAGACCGGCAAATCGGTCGTCGGATTGCGCGCCGGCACCTGGAAGAACATTTCGGCGATCCAGCCGCGATGGTAGGTCGCGTGGTTGACCACGTGCAGCAGGATGTCGCCGCGGGTCATCGCCCCCGGTTCACCACCGATGAACTGGAACTGCACGGTCTCGTCGAGCGATTGCTCGGACTGCCGGTCGCTCCAGTCGATGTACCACCGGTTGATGTCCTGCTGCGCCTTCCAGAGCTCGGCCAGGTCCTCGTGCAGCACGGTGTTGCGCGCCTGAAAGCCATGGTCGCGGCCTTCGAGATGCGCCTGCCAGACCAGGTCGATGAGGTAGTTGTGATTGAGCGTGCCGATCATTGTCTTGAACAGCGTCGGCCGCACCTTTGCAGCCTCGCCTGGCGGCAGGGCTGCGACCGCATCGAAGGTGAGCTGATCGGCCCATTGACGATAGCGCGCGAACTGGCGGGTGTTGCGGAGAGAGTTCGTCATCGGTCAGTACTCCCGCGCGAGGTCTATTTCCTGCAGGAGACTTCCTCCCGCCTGGAGATTCTTGATGTTGGCGACGATCTCGGTCGCCAGCTGGGCAACGGTCGGCCGCCGCGCGACGTGCGGCATGATCGTAACCTTCGGATGCAGCCAAAGCGGGCTCTCCGGCGGCAGCGGCTCGGGCCACAGAGCGTCCAGGGCCGCATAGGACAGCTGACCCGAATCGAGCGCGGCAATCAGGTCATTGTCCACCACGTGCTTGCCGCGCCCGACATTTACCAGCATGGCGCCTCTCGGCATCATGGCGAACGTGCGCGCGCAGAAGATGCCCTCGGTTTCCGCTGTCAAAGGCAACAGGCAGACGGCAATGTCGGTTTGATTGAGAAACGGCTCGAGCTGATCGCGACCATGGAACAGAGGAACCTCCGCCGTCTGCCTCGGTGAGCGAACCCATGCCGAGACCTTGAAGCCCAGCGACTGCAAGACCAGGGCCGGCGCCTTGGCCATCATCCCGAAGCCCAGGAAGCCGACACGCCGTTGCTCTGGTCGCATGATCGGTACTCGGCGCCATTCCCGCCTGGCTTGTGCGGCCTGGTAGGCAGGCATGTCGCGATGGAAACGCAAGACATGCATGACGACGTACTCCGTCATCATCGGATCACCGCCCGGCGGTTCCACCTTGCCGAGCGGCACCTTGGGCAGTTTCGGGTGATTGATGAAGCTCTCTACACCAGCCGAACGGCTGAACATGGCCTTCAGGTTGGGGAAGGCGGGAAGCAGGCCGAAATCCGGGTGCATGAACGCAAGGTATTCGATGTCCTTCACCTCGCCGGCATCGGGCCAGAAGCGAACCGGCAGATCGGGGATCTGCTCTCCGAACGTGTTACGCCATGCCTGGGCGTTGCCGATGACCTTGTCCAGATTGACGATGAGCAGCGCCATGCAACCTCCGGGGCGACGCCGAAAGGC
>NZ_JBFWZI010000028.1:40348-52856 GCF_050185545.1 Reyranella sp.
CATTGGAATTGCCCATTCGAATTGGATGACACGCCGCCTGGAGATGCAGTCGACGCCTGCTAGGATGCGCCGCAGTACGGAGGAGATGCCCAGGCCATGGTCAAGACGGTGCTTTATGCGGAGAAGCTCTATGACAACGACAAGGTCGAGCGCGAGGTGTTCGGGTCGGACGTGCGCGTGGTGTGGCGCAACGTCGCCAACCTGTCGCAGCTCGAGGAGCGCGACTGCGCCGAGATCGACGGCCTGATGGTGATGAGGCACGCGGTGACCGCCGATCATCTCGCCAGGTTCCCGAGGCTCGCCTGCGTCGTGCGCATGGGCGTCGGCTACGACAAGATCGATCGCAAGGCGGCCGCCGCACGGAAGGTAATGGTGTGCAACGTGCCGGACTACGGCACCACCGAAGTGGCGGATCACGCGTTGGCGCTCGCCCTGTCGCTGCGCCGCGGTATCGCGCTCCACCTCGAGGCGCAGCGCCGGCCGCAGCCCGCGCCTTGGAGCTACGTGCGCGACCCGCTGCTGCGGCGCAACGGCGTCCAGACCTTCGGCATCGTCGGCCTCGGCCGCATCGGTACGGCGGCGGCGCTGCGTGCGAAGGCCTTCCAGTTCCGCGTCGTCGCCTATGACCCGTACATGCCGAATGGCACCGAGCTCGGCGTCGGCGTCGAGCGCGTGCGCTCGCTGGAGGCGCTGATGGAGCAGACCGACACGCTGTCGATCCACGCGCCGCTGACGCCGGAGACGCGCGGCATGATCTCGCGCGCCATGCTGGAGCGCATGCCGAAGGGAGGCGTGGTGGTGAACACCGCGCGCGGGCCGATCGTCGATGTCGATGCGCTGGCCGACCTCCTGAAGCGCGGCCATCTCGCCGGCGTCGGGCTCGACGTCATCCCCGTCGAGCCGCCGGTCGAGCCCATCCCCGAGCTGCTGCGTGCCTACCGCGCGCGCGAGCCGTGGTGCGAGGGGCGCCTGATCGTCACGCCGCACTCCGCCTTCTTCACCCCCGAGGCCTGGGACGACACCCGGCTCAAGGCGGCCGAAACCATGCGCGCGGCGCTGGTCGGAGAACGGCCGCAGAACGTCATCACGCCGGAGATGTTCTGAGCCCCTGTCCCCGCGAGGCCGTCATGAAGATCGACAAGGTAGAAACATTCCTGGTGCGCTGGGGCGATGTCGTCCGGCCGGCCGAGGCGGCCTCCGGCACGGCGACCGCCGTCGTCGCCGTTCATGCCGACGGGCTCGTGGGCCTCGGCGAGGCGTCACCGATGCAGGGCGGCGTGGCGTCTCTCTTCGTCATCGCACGCGACATGGCGCCGGCGCTGATCGGCGCCGATGCGCTCGACCATGCCGTCATCCTCGATCGCCTGCTCCACAAGCTGATCAAGCTCGGCCCCGACGGCATCGTGACCGGCGCCTACGCCGCGCTCGACATCGCGCTCTGGGACCTCAAGGGCAAGGCATTCGGCCAACCGATCCACAAACTGCTGGGTGGCGCGTGGCGCACCCGCATCCCGTTCTATGCCTCGATCGGCGGCAACGCCGCCCGCGACGTCGACGGCGTGGTGAAGACGGTCGAGGCGCGGCTCAGGGCGGAGCAGCCGTCGGCCATCAAGATCCGCTGGGACGGCACGCGCTCGGAGATCGATCGCGACATCAAGGGCGACATCGCCAAGGCCAGGGCCGTGCGCAAGCTGGTGGGCGACGACTTCCCGTTGGCGTTCGACGCCAACAACCGCTACTCCGTCGGCGCGGCGATCAGGGTCGGGCGGGCGCTCGAGGAGCTCGGCTATGTCTGGTTCGAGGAGCCCGTGGAGTACTACCATCAGAAGGCGATGGGCGAGGTCGCGCAACGGCTGGACATCACGGTATCGGCCGGCGAGCAGTCGTACACGTTGCAGTCGGTGGCGGCGCTGATCGACAGCGGGGTCAGGATGGTCCAGCCGGACATCGTGAAGATGGGCGGCGTCACTGGGCTGATGCAATGCGTCGCCCTCTGCCACGCCCACGGCGTCGAGTTCGTGCCGCACCAGACCCAGCCGGCCATCGGCAACGCAGCCAACCTGCATGTGCTCTCGACCGTCATGCACGCGAGCAAGCCGGCGGAGCTGGCCGACGGCTGGGCGCGGTCCGCCGACACGTTCGTCAACGCTCCCAGGCCCGACGGCGGATGCATGGTGGTGCCCGAGGGACCGGGGCTTGGCCTGGTGGTCGACGAGGCGATGCTGGCGCGGCGTCGTGTCGACGTGACGGGCTGAGCGTAGGCATTCGCATCAAGGAGGCCGTCATCCCGACCGGGGCAGTGAGTAGCGCCCGCCCTGAGCGCAGTCCAAGGGAGGCGTAGTGGAGGGACCTTTCTTGTTGCGGCATCAGCAAGAAAGGTCCCTCGACTGCGCCGCCAATGGCGCTGTAGACAGCGCCCAATCGGGCGGCTTCGCTCGGGATGACGGAGAAAAATGGAACATGCGAATGCCCCGAGGCTGAACAGGCTGCATGTCGCCCAGGTCGTCTACGGCGAACGAATGGGTCGGCGCAGGCGTCAACCGAGCGACTGAGCCAACGCCTTCCGTGCGGCGACGATGCCCGGCAAGGCGGCTCGCGGCTCGCGGTCGGGTGGCGCGACAAGGTTGATGTGCGTTACGCCCGCCGCCGCCATTTTCCGCGCCCTTTCGACCACTGCCCTGGTGTCATCGCCGAGGATGAGCGGTCCACGCACTTTCAGTTGGGAGGGATCGCGCCCGGCGTCGCGCATGTACTGTTGCAGGCGCGGTATGTCGGGGAGGGGGTCACCCAGCGACATCCAGCCGTCCGCGATGCGCGCCACGCGGCGCAGGGCCTTCTCGCCCGATTCGGTGCCCATCCAGACCGGGATGGGGGGAACGGCGGTGCGATTGAGGCCGACCTTGTCGAGCGTGTGATGGCGGCCCTCGAACGTGACGTAGGGCTGCGACCAGAGCAACCGCAGCACGGCGACCTGC
This sequence comes from Reyranella sp., assembly GCF_050185545.1. GTDB lineage: Bacteria > Pseudomonadota > Alphaproteobacteria > Reyranellales > Reyranellaceae > Reyranella. The sequence goes on from NZ_JBFWZI010000028.1 coordinate 43,324, forward strand.
TCCTCGATCCGCATCCCGCGGCCATGGATGTCCTGCCCGAGGGCGCGATACTCGGCGGCATTCCAGCTTATGCCGATGCCGAGCTCGAAGCGTCCGCGGCTCAGGATCGCGAGCTCGGCCGCCTGCTTGGCAGCCAGCGCGGTCGGCCAGGCCGGCAGGATCAGGATGGCGGTCATGAAGTGAATGCGGCGCGTCACGCCGGCGAGATAGGAGAAGGTGACCATCGGATCGTAGAACGGCCCGACATACTGCCGGTCCGGCCGCTGCGGATTGGTGCCGGAGGGCTGGCCCAGCACGTGGCCGGCGGTGGATGTGAAGTCGAAACCTTCGCCATCGAGTGTCTGGACGTAGTCCCTGACTGCGTCGAAGTCGGGGAAGGCCGTGATCGGAATGGGGCTGCCGTAGCGCATTGCAGGTCTCCGGGACGATTGACCAACAGCCTACACGCTCGGCACAACGAGGGGCTACATTGGCCCCTCGATGAAGATTGCCATAGAAGCCCTTACCGAACTGGTGACGTTGGTCCTGATGCGGCACGGCCTCAGTGAGGGAAGTGCCAGCATCGTCTCCCGGACGATCGTTGCAGCGGAACGCGATGGCAGTCGTAGCCATGGTCTGCAGCGACTCGCCGGCTATCTCAGCAGCCTGGACTCAGGATGGGTCAACGGCCGGGCCATCCCGATCTTGCACGAGCGTGGATCCGGCGCTCTCGAGGTCGATGCGGGCAATGGTTTTGCCCAGGTTGCGCTGGAGCATGCCGCCCCGACAATCCGGTCCATGGCAAACCACGCCGGCTGTGCCGTGATGACAACGCGAAACTCACATCATTTTGCGGCGCTGTGGCCCGACATCGAGCCGTTCGCCGGGGACGGCCTGGTTGCCCTCACGATGGTCAACACGCGCAGTCGCATCGTGGCGTGGGGAGGCACCAGGAAAGTCCTCGGAACGAACCCCATGGCGTTCGCCTGCCCGCGCAAGGCAAGGCCGCCGGTCGTGTGGGACCAGGCTTCCAGCATCATGTCCCAGGGCGACGTCCTGCTGGTATCGGCGGCAAAGGGCCAATTGCCGGACAAGGTAGGCGTCGATGCACAAGGCCAGCCGACGGTCGATCCCGACGCGGTGCTCGAGGGCGGCGCGCTGCTCCCTTTTGGCGGCGTCAAAGGCGGCTCGCTCGCCTTCATGATCGAGATCCTGACGGCGGCGCTTGGTGGCGCCAGATTCGGCTTCGAAGACGGATCGGGCTCGATTCCGGGTGCGCTGACCTCGAATGCCGGCCAGTTCCTGCTTCTGATCGATCCGCAGAAATTCGGCGGCGCGGCCTTCCTGGACCGGGTCGAGCGGCTCGTCGCGCATCTGCACGATGCCGGGACCGCCCGCTTGCCCGCCGATCTGCGCTACGAGCGGCGGCGGGTCGCCGAACGAGATGGCATCGACGTCGCGCCCGCCATGCACGCCTATCTCGAAAGAGAAGCGGGGGGAGGGTAGCGTCTCATGGCTATGGCGTCCTTTGGCGGGGAGAGGCCCGAGCAGTGACCATGGGGCAGACATCGTACGACACGGTCGTCGTCGGTGGCGGCGCGATCGGCCTGGCGGTCGCCTATTCCCTCGGGACGATGGACAGCGCCTGCCGGGTGGGCGTCGTCGAGCGGGATGCGGCCTATTCGTTGGCGTCGACGCCGCGGGCGTCCGGCGGTTTGCGTCGGCTGTTCGCGCTGCCGGAGAACATCGAGCTCTCGAACGCCAGCATCCCGGTCTATGAGCGGTTCCCCGACCTGATGGCAGTCGACGGGCAGAAGGCCGACATCGGTTTCCGGAAGGGCGGATACCTGTTCATCGTTCCCGAATCTGGGGTCGCCAACCTGCGACGCAACTACGAACGCCAAAGGCAGCACGGCGTGAACGTCGACTGGCTGGAACCAGGGGAGCTCAAGGCGCGCTTCCCGTCGATGGCGGTGGCGGACCTCGCCGGTGCAGTCCATTCCCTCGATGACGGCTGGATCGATCCTTATGCGGCGCTCATGGCCCTTCGCCGCAAGGTGCGCACCCTGGGGGCGACGCTGATCCAGGACGAGGTCGTGGCAATCGAGCGGGAGGACAATCTGGTCCGCTCGGTCACGCTGAAGTCGGGGACGATCCTGAAGGCCGACAATGTGGTGAATGCCGCGGGAGCTTGGTCGCCCTTGATCAGCGGGATGGTCTCCCAGGCAATCCCCATCACCCCGTTGCGCCGCTTCGAGCACTACTTCGAATGCGAGGAGCCGATCGAGCCGCTGCCCTATGTCAAGGACCTCAATCGGCTGGCTTTCCGGCCCGAGGGCGAGGGCTATTCGGGTGGCGTGCCGACGCTCGCCGAGCCGCGCGGCTACAACTTCGATACCGACCACGGCTACTTCGAGGAGGTGGTCTGGCCGGCGCTGGCCCATCGCTTCCCGAAGTTCGAGCGAACGAAGTGCCGGAATACGCTGCCCGGCCTCTATGATCAGAACGATCTCGACGGCAATCCGATCATCGGGCCGTGGGAAGGCGTGTGCGAGAATTTCTATCTGGCGGCGGGCTTTTCGGGGCACGGGCTGATGCATGCTCCGGCGACCGGAAGAGCCATCGCCGAGCTCATCCTGAAGGGTCGCTTCGAGACTCTCGATCTCACGCGCCTCGGCTGGCGCCGCATTGCCCGGCAGGAGCCTTATGCGGAGCAGGGCATCCTCTAGCGCGAAGGTCGATCGCATGGACGGGGACGAGCGATGAGGACACAACATGCCGACGTGGCCGTCATCGGCGCCGGCATCGTTGGCATCGCCTGCGCGTACTACCTCGCGCTGTCCGGCCGTGCGCTGCGCATCGTCGTGATCGATCCGCTGGCGCCCATGAGCCTCACGTCGGCGGTGTCGGGCGAGAACTATCGCAACTGGTGGCCGCACAGGGTGATGACCGCCTTCACCGACCACAGCATCGACCTGATGGAGAAGATCGCGCGCGACAGCGGCAACCGGCTCCACTTGACGCGGCGCGGCTATGCGTTGGCGACGCGGCAAGCCCATCCGGACGCGCTGATCCAGCAGCTCCACGAGGGATATGGCGCGGAAGCCGCCGGCAAGATCCGGATCCACGGGAAGCGATCCGCGGGCCGGTATCAGCCAGCCCTTTCGGCCGATTGGGAGTCCGCACCGGACGGCGTCGACGTGATCCAGGACCGCGCCATGATCGCCGCCCACTTCCCGGGCTTCGACGAGGCGGTCGCGACCATCCTTCACATCAGGCGCGCCGGCGACATCAGCGGCCAGCAGATGGGCAGCTACATGCTGGAGAAGGTTCGCGAGTGCGGCGGGAGGCTGGTGCGGGGCAAGGTGGTGGAGGTCGTCAAGACCAACCCCCATGCCCTTGCCGTCCGTGGCGAATCGGGTGCGTCAACGGTCGTTGCTGACGTGGTCGTGAATGCGGCCGGTCCGCATGTCGATGATGTCGCCGGGCTGGTCGGGCAAAGCCTGCCCGTGCGCACCGTGTTTCAGCAGAAGATCGCCTTCGAGGACACGCTGAAGGCGATCAGCCGTCACATGCCTTTCTCGATCGATCTCGACGACCAGCAGATCGATTGGAGCCCCGAGGAGAGGGAGCTTCTCGCCGAAGATCCCGCCACCGCCTGGCTTACCGGAAGGATGCCCGGCGCCATTCATTGCCGTCCCGAGGGCGGCGATCACGGCACCTGGGTCAAGCTGGGCTGGGCATTCAACACGACACCATCGAAGGTCGGCGACGATCTTCCCTACAATTCGAACTTTCCCGAGATCGTCCTGCACGGCGCCAGCCGTCTCAATCCGGGCCTCAAGGGCTACTACGGCCAGCTGCCCTCCCGCCTGTCGTACTATGGCGGCTACTATACCATGACCCGGGAGAACTGGCCCTTGATCGGACCGATGGGTCCTCCGGGCTGGTTCGTTGCCGGAGCGCTGTCCGGTTTCGGAACCATGGCGGCGTGCGCGACGGGATCTCTGATCGCCGGGTGGATAGGCGGCGATCCGCTTCCGGAGTTCGCACCTTCCCTCGGACTCGAGCGCCATCACGACAGTCGCCTCATGAAGGCGTTGCTCGAAAGCGAGAGTACCGGCGTCCTCTAGGTGCGGCGCGTCACGGCCGGACGCCGGTCGTGACATTGCCCCATGGACGGGTTTCTTGTCATTTGCGAAGGCCCTGGGGAAGTGGGGGGAGAGGCGGCACGGGACTTGCACACCGTGAGGCCTGGGCCTCCAAACGGATGGCTGGTGAGAAATTGTGACTGCAGCGGATCCTGTTGCCCGGAGCGTGGCGAAGGACCTCATCGCCGGTTGCCAGGGCGTGCCTGGCATGTGTGACGACGAGGATCCTTCGCTTACGGCGCTTGCTCCGCAAAGCGCCTTGCTCAGGATGACGGGAGGGGTCCGGCGTCCTGTCGCCGGAATTCCAAGGAGGAATCGTGCAACTCGCTCCCTATGATCTCGTCCTGCGCGGCGGTCGTGTCATCGATCCGGCACAGGGGCTCGATGGCCTGCTCGATGTCGCGGTCCGCGACCGGCGTGTCGCCGCCGTCGGCAAGACGCTGGCGGGGCCGGCGCGCGAGACGATCGACGTTCGCGGCAAGCTCGTGTTGCCCGGCCTGATCGACACCCATGCCCATGTCTATCGCTATGTCAGCGGTCGATTCGGGCTCGACGCCGACATGGTCGGGATACGCTCGGGCGTAACCACGGTGGTCGACCAGGGTGGCCCCTCGGTGCTGACCTTTCCGGGCTTTCGCGAGTACGTCGTGAAGCAAGCGGCGACACGCGTGCTGGCCTTCATCTCCGCCTACATGGTCGGCGGCCTGGAAGGTCACTATTACCCCGAGCTCTATCGGCCCGACTGCATCGCCGTGGACGATACGATCCGCGCCGGCCGCGAGAACGCCGATCTCGTGCGCGGCGTGAAGGGCCATGCCGAGATCGGCGGCTTCACGCGCTGGGGCAGCGAGGCGATGCGCCAGGCCGCCAGGATCGGACGCGGTCTCGATCTCCCGCTCTACATCCACTTCGGCCAGCTCTGGCCCCTGCCGGAGGACCGGCATCCCTACGATCCCGACGCCATCCTGCCGGAGATGCTCGAGATCCTGCGGCCGGGCGATATCCTGGCGCACCCGTTCACGCGCCATCCCGGTGGCTTTGTCGATCATCAGGGCAAGCTGCACCCGGTGGTGCGCGAGGTGCTGGCGCGCGGGCTCAAGACCGACGTCGGGCACGGCTCGCACTTCTCCTTCAATATGGCGCGGCTGGTGCTCGAAGCCGGTGTCGTTCCGGATACGCTGGGTGCCGACATGCACGGCTACAACACCACGGTGCCTAAGCCCAAGGGCACACCGCAGACGCATCCCGACAAGGAGGAGATGCACCTGTTCGCCGGGGCGCAGAACTTCTCGCTCGCGTCTGCCATGACCAGCATGCTGGCCCTGGGACTGGGCCTCGAGCAGGTCGTGCCCATGGTGACCAGCAATTGCGCGGCGATGCTCGGCATGCAGGACGAGATCGGCACCCTGCGATCGGGCGTCGAGGCCGACATCTCGGTGCTCGACGATCTGACCGGCCGCTTCGTGCTGCAGGACAACGAGGATACGCGCGTGGTCGCCGAACGCCTGCTGCGCCCGGCATTCTGCCTGCGCGCGGGAAAGCGCTTCGATGCCGATGCCCCGATCCTGCCGACAGCGGTGATGGCCGAGGCGGCATGACGGCCGCGTCGAAGGGGGGCGGGCGCCGGCGCCTCCCTCCGGCGCAGGGAGGAGGCGGTCGCTCCCTGCGGCTCAGGCTGCCCCGCCGGGTTTCTCCAGTTCGCCCGCTCGCCTGGCGACGTCCGGGTTGCCACCGGCGCGAAGATCAGCCGCCACCTTGCCCACTGTGAAGTGCAGACGAGCCGAACTGCCGCCGCTACATTTGCGCGATGAACCTGAAGCGCGCGCCGAGATCCGGTCGCCAGTTGCCCAACGCACCAAGGCCCGTGCGCATCGTCGATGCCCATCATCACATTTGGCGACAGGCCGACCTCGCCTGGCTGCAAGGCCCGATGCAGCCGCGCATCTTCGGACCCTACGAGGCGATCCGGCGCGATTATCCAATCGAGGAGTATCTCGCCGATATCGAGCCCTGCAGCGTCGAGAGATCGGTCTATGTCCAGACCAACTGGCCGCCGGGCGGCGAGCTGGAGGAGGCGGCGTGGGTGCAGCAGGTCGCCGACCGGCACGGCTTCCCCCATGCCTTCGTGGGATATGCCGATCTGCAATCGGACTCGCTCGCCGCGACGCTGGATGCGATGGGCTGTCATCGCGGCCTGCGCGGCATCCGCCAGCAGCTTCATTGGCACGACAATCCGGCGTATCGCTTTGCCCCCCAGCCGGCGCTGATGAACGAGGCAGACTGGCGCCGAGGCCTGCGCGCCGTCGCCGATCGCGGTCTGCTGTTCGAGCTGCAGGTGTTCACCAGCCAGATGGCGGACGCGGCGCGCCTGGCCGGCGCGTTCGGTGATCTCACGTTCGTGCTGCTGCACGCCGGGATGCTGGAGGACCACAGCGAGCACGGCTGGGCGACGTGGCGCGAGGGCATGCGACGGCTCGCCGATTGTCCGAACGTCGTGGTGAAGCTCTCCGGGCTGGGCACCTTCATCCATCGATGCGACGCCGCGGCATGGTCGCCGGTGATTCGCGAGACGGTCGCCATGTTCGGCGCCGGGCGGTGCCTGTTCGGCAGCAACTTTCCGATCGAGAAGCTGTGGACCGGCTACGGGGCGATCGTCGATGCCGTCGTGGGCGCGCTCGATGATTGCACCGCCGACGAGCGGGACGGGATCTTTTTCGCCAACGCCGTCCGGACCTATCGGCTCTGACCCGAATCCGGCCTCCCGGAAGAGAGAGACGTGGCTATGCCGCGCGATGGTGTGGCACGATCCAAGGAAACGACGACAGGGAGGCTCCAATGGGCGAATGGCCGAAAAACGCGGCTTCGGTGCAGCCGGGTTGGCTCGATGGCGTGCTGCGCGGCAACGGCGTGCTGCGCGGGTCCCGGATTGTCGGCGTGACCGCAACGGATGTCGGCACGGGTGTCGGCATCATGGGTGAGGTCGCCCGCCTCTCCCTCGAGTACGACAAGCCCGGCAATGGTGCGCCCGCGACCGTCGTCGGCAAGTTCCCGACCGCCGACCCGACCAATCTCGGCGTCGCCCGCGCGCTCTACTTCTACCCGCGCGAGGTCGCCTTCTACACGAAGCTGGCGCAGCATTCGCCCATTCGCACGCCGCGCCTGCTCCATGCCGATCTCGACATGGGCGACCACAGCTTCGTGCTGCTGCTCGAGGATCTGCGCGATGTCACGCACGGTGACCAGATCGCGGGCCTCTCGCCGGTCCAGGCCGAAGCGGCTGTCACCGCGCTCGCGCGCCTTCATGGCGCCTGGTGGGGCAAGGTCGACGGGCCGGGTTTGGAGACGCTGTTCGACTTCGCCAACCCCGACTACGGCGCGGCGGTGCAGGCCGGCTACCAGGGCTTCCTCGGCCCGGCGCTCGAGCGTTGTGGCGACTGCTACAGTCCCTACACCAGGAAGGTCGCGCAAGGGCTGGCGCCGGTGGCGGCCCGCGCCGTCAAGCAGATCTCGTCGAGCTGGCGGACCCTGCTGCACGGCGACTACCGCGCCGACAACCTGATGTTCGGCGCAGGGTTGGGACAGGACGGCGTCGCCGCCGTCGACTGGCAGATTTCGGGCAAGGGCGGCGCTCTCTACGACGTCGCCTACCTCGTCTGCAACAGCATGCCGCTCGCCTATCATCAGAAGGCGGAGAAGGATCTGCTGCATCGCTACCACGACACCCTGCTGCAGTCGGGCGTCCAGGGCTTCACGTTCGAGGATTGCTGGAACGCCTATCGCTTCGCCGTGCTCTGCGGATTGTTCGTCGCGATCTACACGACGGGCGGCATGGACGTCGGCAACGAGCGCGGGCTGAACGCGATGCGCGCCATTGCCCGGCGCGTCGACGCCGCCGTCTCCCAACTGGAGGTTGGCGACTTGCTGCCGCGGTGACCTGTAGCAAGTTCCGCTCGGCTGACCCGGCCGAGCGGAACGCGTCCGGCGCAAAGTCGATTACGGGCGCACGCATTTCTACGGTCTTGATCGCGGCCTCACGCCAGGCGAGAGACGCTCGAGGAACCGAAGGCTGGTCTCAATGCTTCGCAATGGGGCTGGCGAATCGTCCTGCTCGACGAACAGATGCTTTACGCCGGCGAGCAAGGCCGTTCGGACGATCGCTTCGATGTCGAGGATGCCGGCGCCGAGCTCGACCGTCGATCCGTCGCGGCCGAGGTCCTTCAGGTGCACCAGCACGACCCGACCTCCGGCGTCCACCAGACTTCGGACGGGATCGAGGCTCGCCTTGGCCAGCCAATAGACATCCAGCTCGAGCTTGACGTCGCCCGCATCGGACTCCCTCGTCAGCAGCTGGAAGGGCGTCGTCCCATCCTCGAACGGAACGAACTCGAAGTCGTGGTTGTGATAGGCCAGAGTCACGCCCTGGCGGCGGAGGATGCTGCCGGCTCTGTTCAGTGTTTCGCAGGCGCGCTTCCAATCGTCGAGGGTCCGCCGCTGATCGGCGTCGATCGAAGGGCAGACGGCGAAGGTCGATCCGAGTATCGCGGCCTGGGCGACGACGCCATCGGGATTTTGTCGGAGGTCGTCGTAGCCTGCATGCATCGACGGAGTCGTGAGCCCGAACCGATGCAGCTTCTCCTGGAGCACGTCGATCGCTGCGGCGGCGAAGCCGGCAGTCTCGACCTCCCGATAGCCCAGGTCGGCGATATCTCTCAGCGTGCGGTCGATGTCGGCGGCGAGCGGCTCCCTCACGGTGTAGAGCTGCAATCCGGCGAGCCAGGGCGTCGGCGACTGCGGGAGCGTTGCCGTTGACAGCCCCAACACAATCGGAAAGAGGGCTCGTCGCGCTATTGCCGGACCTATCCCACGACTTTCCTCCCATCGGAACAGGCGACGTTCGTGCGCTTCCAGGCGATACCAGCCCGCGATGCGCATGCAATGATAGATTCCACGGGACGCTGGCGAAACGCCTTGCCAGGAGATGAATCGAGATGATTCGATCCACTTCAACCATCTGCATCGCATCGTGGGTCGCTGTCGCGCGTTCGACCTGCTGTTCACCGGCCGTGTGTTCGACGCGCGCGAGGCGATGGCGCTTGGTCTGGTGAGCCGCCTCGCGCCGGAAGAGAAGGAGCTGTCGAGCGCACGTGAGCTCGCCGTCGTCTTCGCCGGCAAGTCGCCCGAGCTGATGTGTCTTGGCAAGGCAGCGTTCGGGCGCGACATCGACAGCGGCTACCGCCAGGGCGCGGCGGCCGCCGTCGATCTCGTGTCGACGGTCCTCAGCCGACTGCAGGGAAGGGCCCTTCGCCTTCGTCGAGAAGCGCAAGCCTCACTGGGGCAAGGACTTGAGGACGACTTCATTTCATCGACGGTGGGAATGCGCTCGGCGGACTTGGCCGGACAGCC
>NZ_JBFWZI010000028.1:52956-57965 GCF_050185545.1 Reyranella sp.
CCACGGACCGCTGGCCTGCGATCAAGCTCGAGATCGTAAGGAAAGCTTCACTAACCAGGTAGCGTGATCGATGCATGTGACAAGCGGTCGGCTTTCGTGCTATTGCTGCACGCAGGAGTTGACCTGGACCGCCAGGCTATCCCCGATGACTTCGTAGAGATGCTCTCCGCTATCCGGCAGCGACGTTTGCCGCCCAACCCTTTGCTCAACGGCATCGGCCGTGGGCATGGTCTTCGAGGAGGCGGTGCGTCATGTCGATAGCGTGTGCAATCGCCCATGCGAGTGCGACGCACGGTGGGCTTCGTCGACAGAACTCGAAAGGAAGTGCTTGACGCGAGGGAAACGAAGCGGTCGAGCAGGAGGCCGTCGTGGCGGTGATTTCCGCACTACTCCCTGATGGCGCGCATGCGCTTTCGGATCAGGCCGATCAGAGCTCGGGCCGCAGGCGGCAAAGTGCGCTCCCGCTTGTAGGCGATGCCGAATTCGCCGACCGGCGGTCGTTCCCGCCAGGGCAGGTCGAGAATCGCCAGCCGCCCATTCGAGATACGATCCTGCACCTGGCTCGGGTGCGCAATGCTGATCGCATCGGTCGCTTCGACCATGGCGTACATCTGCCGGCACGACGACACGGCGATCGACGGCAACAGATTGCCGGTGACCGGATCGACGGTCAGGCCGGGATCGATGTCCTCCAAGGCGTGGGTAAGCGGCGGAGGCACGTTGGCGAACACGAACGGATAGGCCCGTATGTCGATCGCCTGCAGGGACGGCCGGGCCAGCAACGGATGGCCGGCCCGGCACACATAAACACCCGCTACCCTGCCGAGCGGCTCGACGCGCAACGCCGGCATGCCGCGCAGGGTCGTGACATCAAGGGCGGCGAAGTCGACGCGGTCAGTGACCAGGAGGGCGAGCGCGGCAGTCCATTCGCGCTCGAGGAGCTCGAGCTGGATTCGCGGATTGGCCCTCACCATGTCGATCGCGGCGGCATTCACCGCGATGTCGGCGATGTAGGTCCCGACCGCGACGCGAAGCCGGCCGGCACGGCCGGTCCGGACCAGCTGGAGCCTGCTCGACATCGCCTCGGCGCGGGCGATCAGCTCCTCGGCCATCCGCAGGACATCGGAGCCAGCCGGCGTTGCCGCGACATCGCGGCGGGATCGCTCGAAGAGTCGCACGCCGAGCTCCTTCTCGAGCGCGGCGATGTTGCGGCTGAGCGTGGGCTGGCTGACCTGCAGCGCGCCCGCGGCGCGTCCGAAGTGGCGATGGCGGGCCAGCACGACCGCGTACTGCAGCAACTTGAGGTCGATTTCCATTCGCGAACTGTATCGTCTTGGCGGTTGCTTCGCATCGTCGCCGAGGCGAGTTTCTCCGCCGACGGCTTTGGTGTTGGCGCCATCGACCCCTCGCATCGGACCGCACCGGTTGCAGCGTCGACGAACCATGCAGAATTGGGGTGTGTCATCAGGAGGAGACCAACATGAGCGAAGGCGAGACAGGCGATCGAACGGACGCGCGTCGCCGCCGGTTCCTGCTGGGCAGCACGGCGATGTCGGTGCTGGCGACGGCGGGGCTCGGCAGCTCGACCCAACTGGCGCAGGCGCAGCAGGCGCCGCCGCCCGTCGCCGGCGGGAGGAAGCCGAACATTCTCGTGATCTGGGGCGATGACGTCGGCATTGCCAATGTGAGCGCCTATTCGTTCGGCGTGATGGGCTACAAGACCCCCAACATCGATCGCATCGCCCGTGAGGGCCTGATGTTCACCGACTACTACGCCGAGCAGAGCTGCACGGCCGGGCGCGCATCGTTCATCACCGGCCAGTCCGGGCTGCGCACCGGCATGACCAAGGTCGGCTTGCCGGCCGCCACGCTCGGCCTGCAGGCCGAGGACATCACCATCGCCGAGGCGCTGAAGCCTCTCGGTTACGCCGCCGGCCAGTTCGGCAAGAACCACCTCGGCGACCGCAACGAGTTCCTGCCCACGGTGCACGGCTTCGACGAGTTCTTCGGCAATCTCTACCACCTCAATGCCGAGGAGGAGCCCGAGCACCCCGACTACCCCAAGGACCCGGCCTTCAAGGCCAGGTTCGGTCCGCGCGGCGTGCTGAAGTGCAAGGCTTCCGATCGCGACGATCCGACCGTCGATCCGCGCTTCGGCAAGGTCGGCCGGCAGACGGTCGAGGATACCGGCCCGCTCACGAAGAAGCGCATGGAGACGATCGACGACGAGACCTCGAACGCGGCAATCGACTTCATCAAGCGGCAGGCCCAGGCCGGCAAGCCGTTCTTCTGCTGGTGGAACGGCACGCGCATGCATCTCTACACGCACGTGCGGCCGGAATACAAAGGCCGCAGCGGGCTTAGCGAGTATGTCGACGGCATGCTCGAGCACGACGGGCATGTCGGCAACCTGCTGAAGGCCCTCGACGAGCTCGGCATCGCCGACAACACCATCGTGATCTACGGCACCGACAACGGCGTGCACATGAACTCGTGGCCGGACGGCGGCATGACGCCGTTCCGCAGTGAGAAGAACACCAACTGGGAAGGGGCCTACCGCGTGCCGGCGATGATCCGCTGGCCAGGGCAGATCAAGCCGGGGCAGGTCACCAACGAGATCTTCTCGGCGCTCGACTGGTTCCCGACGCTGCTCGCAGCCGCCGGCGAGGCCGACATCAAGGGCAAGCTTCTCGCCGGCCACAATGCCGCCGGCAAAACCTTCAAGGTGCATCTCGACGGCTACAACCAGCTGCCCTTCCTGACCGGCAGGCGGGAGAAATCCGAACGCAAGGAGTTCTTCTACGTCAACGACGATGCCCAGCTCGTGGCGCTGCGCTACGAGAACTGGAAGGTCGTGTTCTGCGAGCAGAAAGTCGAGGGCACGTTGGAAATCTGGGCGGCGCCATTCGTCTGCCGCCGCCTGCCCAAGATGTTCAACCTGCGTCTCGACCCCTATGAGCGAGCCGACATTACGTCGAACACCTACTACGACTGGACGATCCAGCGGGCGTTCCTGATCGTCCCGGCCCAGGCGATCGTCGCCCGGTTCATCGCGACCTTCAAGGACTTCCCGCCGCGCCAGAAGCCGTCGAGCTTCAGCGTCGACGAGGTCATGGCGGTGATGTCGCGGGCGCAAGGCGGCTGACGCCGCCATCCGGATCGCTCGTGTTCAGCCTGCTCTTCTCGCGAACGCGCGGGACACAAGCGGTCCGGATGAGCAACATCGCGCCACTGCGATGGTGCGACACTGGCAACTCGTGCTCTACTACTGCGTGAGGGAGGTGGCATGCAGCGCAGGTCATTTCTCATGGGGTTGGCGGCGGCAGCCTGGATGCCCGTCCGGCAATCTCTTGCCCAGGCGGATCCCTTGCCGTCATGGAATGACGGATCGGCCAGGCGGGCGATTCTCGACTTTGTCTCCAGGGTAACGAGCGCGGGCAGCCCCGACTTCGTGCCGGTGCACGAGCGCATCGCCTGTTTCGACAATGATGGCACGCTGTGGACCGAGCAGCCCATGTACTTCCAGGCTATCTTCGCCAGTGATCGCCTACGCGCCCTGGCGGCACGACATCCCGAATGGAGGACGCAGCAGCCCTTCAAGGCAGTGCTCGACGGCGACCGTGCCGCTATCGCCACCCTTGGCGAGAAGGGACTCCTCGAGATCGTCGCCGCCACGCACGCCGGCATAACGACGGAAGTGTTCGGGCAGGCGGTACTCGACTGGCTCGCCGCCGCCCGTCATCCGCGCTTCAACCGGCCGTACACCGATCTGGTCTATCAGCCGATGCTCGAGCTGCTGACGTTCCTGCGCGCCAACCGGTTCAAGACCTTCATCGTATCAGGTGGCGGCATCGAGTTCATGCGGCCATGGACCGAGCGCGTCTACGGCATTCCACCGGAGCAGGTCGTTGGCTCGTCCGGCCTAACCCGGTACACCATGCCGGCGCCAGACAAGCCCGAGCTGATCAAAGAAGCCAGGATCGAGTTCATCGACGATGGTCCAGGCAAGCCGATCGGCATCAACCGCTTCATCGGCCGGCGGCCGGTTTTCGCCTTCGGCAACTCGGACGGCGATCAGCAGATGCTGGAATGGACTGCAGCCGGGCCGGGCGCACGATTCATGGGCCTCGTCCACCACACCGACGCCGTGCGCGAGTACGCCTACGATCGCGACTCGCCGGTCGGTCGCCTCGACAAGGCGTGGGACGAGGCGGTGCGGCGCAAGTGGATCGTCGTCGACATGAAGAGCGACTGGAAGGTCATCTACCCCTTCCAGCTCAAATGATGAGCACGTTCGAGAAACCCGACGCCTCGACTGCCGGTATGACCTGGATTCCCGGTGGCTCCTTCCGCATGGGCTCGGATCGGCACTATCCAGAGGAGGCGCCGGTCCACGGCGTCACCGTCGATGGCTTCTGGATCGACGCCACGCCGGTGACCAACGGCCAGTTCCGCGCCTTCGTAAAGGAGACGGGCCATGTCACCTGGGCCGAGATCCCGCCGGACCCACGGGACTACCCAGGGGCCCTGCCTGGCATGCTGAAGGCCGGCGGCCTCGTCTTCACTCCGCCGGACCGACCAGTCGACCTGCGTGACTGGAGCCAGTGGTGGCGCTTCACTTTTGGCGCCACCTGGCGGCGGCCTCGCGGCAAAGGCAGCCACATTGGAGGGTTGGACGACCATCCCGTCGTGCAGGTGGCCTATCGCGACGCCGAGGCCTACGCCCGGTGGGCCGGCAAGGCGCTGCCGACCGAGGCGGAGTGGGAGTTTGCCGCGCGCGGTGGGCTCGACGGCGCGGAGTTCGCGTGGGGTGACGAGCTCACGCCGGACGGCCGGCACATGGCCAACACCTGGCAGGGCGAATTCCCGCACGAGAATCTCGAGGCCGACGGGTGGGCCCGCACTTCGCCGGTGCGCGCCTTCCCGGCCAACGGCTACGGCGTCTACGACATGATCGGCAATGTCTGGGAATGGACCGCCGACTGGTACTCGGAGCGGCATGAAGCCGA
>NZ_JBFWZI010000029.1:0-57963 GCF_050185545.1 Reyranella sp.
GTCGACCGGCGAGCGCGCCATCATCGTCCTGGAGGGGCGCGACGCTGCCGGGAAGGGCGGCCTGATCAAGGCGATCGCTGCCAGGGTGAGCCCGCGTGTCTTTCGCGTCGTCGCGCTTCCGACGCCGTCCGACCGGCAGAAGACGCAGATGTACGTCCAGCGCTATGTCGAGCAGTTCCCGGCAGGGGGTGAGATCGTGATCTTCGACCGCAGCTGGTACAATCGCGCGGGGGTCGAGCATGTGATGGGTTTCTGCACGCCAGAGCAGCACCGGCGCTTTCTCGAGCTTTGCCCGATCGTCGAGAGGTTCATCGTCGGGGCCGGCATCCGCCTGATCAAGATCTGGCTGGAGGTCGGGCAGGAGGAGCAGGAACGGCGCTTCACGGCACGCATCGAGGACCCGCTGCGCCAGTGGAAGCTGAGCCCGATGGACCTCGAATCCTACAAGCGCTGGTACGACTACTCCTGGGCGCGCGACGAGATGCTCCAGCACACCGACACCAAGGATGCCCCCTGGTACATCGTCCGCTCCGACGACAAGCGCCGCGCCCGGCTCAACGCCATCGCGCATGTTTTGGCGCAGATCCCCTACACGCGCATCGACCGCGCCAAGGCAAAGCTGCCGGCCCGCTCGGAGAAGAGAAGGTACGACGACCAGGGGTCGCTCGAAGGCCGTCGCTTCATCGACGAGAAATTCTAACCGTCATGGTGCGGGCCCGCGGGCGTCGTTTTTCTGCCACGGCCAGCGACCGCTCACCTCGAGCTCGAGAGCGAAGCTCAGCAGCGTGCGGATCGCGACGATCACCGCGAGCACGCCGAGATTGTGCAGCGTCGGCTCCACGGCGACGGTGCCGATGATGTCGGCGATGACCAGGAACTCCAGGCCGAGCAGGATGGCGCGCCCGAGATCCGCCCGCAGGTCGTGATAGGCATCGCGCAAGGCGACGCCGTGCAGCAGCCGGACGGCGCAGGCGCCGCACGCCAGCAGGGCGCCGGCGATCAGCACGACCACGCCGACCAGTTCGACGATGCGGCCGGCGCTGGAGGCGAAGGCATCGATGGACATGGCTGAGCTGCCTCAGGCTTCGATCACAGCCTTGATGCGACCCTGGCCGCATTCGTTGGTGCCATCCTTGACGTGCATCAATGGCCGGGCGTGAAAAGTCGGCAAGGTATATGCGAGGCGACGCAGATGCGGTGGTTTGGCGGCGCGACCCTTTACGGCAAGGAGGGTACCCTTGTTCCTCGCGAAGTCGCACATACGAGCCATCGTCGGGGCTATTGTGCTGGCCAATAGCACACCGACTCTTGCGCAGGGCGAAGACAAGCTGTTTCGGAAATGCTTCAACAGTGCCATTCCCGATCAGGTCGTCGAGAGCTGCACCGCGATCATAAAGAGGGCGACGACCGAGCAGGAGGATCTCGCTGCCGCGCTCAAGGAGCGCGGTGTCGCCTACGACGATCTCGGGCAATATGGGTTGGCCATGCTGGATTTCGACCGGGCCATCGCCATCAATCCGCGGGACTGGGACGCTTACAACAGCAGGGGTACCACGAGGACTGCCTTGAAGCTTTACGCCCTGGCTGTCGAAGACTTCAGCAGGGCGCTTGCGCTCAATCCTCTGGCGCATGTGGTCTATGGCAATCGGTGCTTCGCGAAGGCACTCCTCGGCGAGCATGCAGCAGCCCTGTCGGACTGCGACAAAGGACTCCGGCTGCGAGCCAGCGATCCCGGCTTGCTTGCTTCACGCGGCTTCGTGAAGCTGCTGCTGAAGCAGTACGACCCGGCCATCGCCGACTATGACGCGGCGCTGAAGCTTCGACCGGACGACCCCTATTCACTGTTCGGCAGGGGAGCGGCAAAGCTCAGGAAAGGCCACTTGAAGGGAGCCGATGCCGACATCGTTCACTCGCAGGGGTTGCGGCCGGACATTGCCGACTACATGGCGGGCATCGGGATCCATCTTGGCGCGCCATAGCGACGCCGCGTGTGTCTTCGGCCCCAACGGCATGTCAGCGGGCCCCTACCCTTGCAAGCGACAGGGCAAGGAACCTGGATGAATCGGAAGCGGCCACGAGGCGCGGCTCGGCAAGCTCGAACAGTATCTGATGAGCAAGGACGATTCGGGCCGAAAGAGCAAGGGTGCGGTCGGCAGGCAAGGCTTCCTTGGGTAGTCGCAACGAGAAGGGAATGGGGACGAGCCAGCCGCTTCGGACCACTTGCTCTGCGAGTATCCGTGACGACGGCGGCTGCGACGGGTCGATGAGCTGGACCTGCAGCTCGACCCCTCTCGGCAGCGACGCCTTGTCGGGATAAGCGGCCGCTCCCTCGATGACGATGGCTGGCGGGAGCCGATCGCCGAGGTCGTGCAACAGCGCGCTGGCGTGAAACAGGACCGCCTGTCCGCGCTCGTCGAGCGCGCACGTGAAGCGAAAGTGGGCTGTCGTACCGTCCCGCCTCTGACGCCAGCCGGTTCCGGTGATGGTGGTGGAGATTGGCTGAGTGCCGACGATTTCCTGCGTTCGCTCGATCGTCATCCAGGGCTGGCCGTCGAGGGCAATTGTCACGAACGCAGGATCGCCTTGCCTGACTTCGCTGCCAGCCTTGCCGGCGCATCGCGACAGCGGGGCGGAGGAGACCCCGTCGGTTACCTGTGCATGAGCCGAATGTGCTGCCAGCGACAGGAATAGGAGCAGGCCGAGAATCCGCATCGCTGGTTACCTCGCGCAAGCCTGTGGGCCGCTTTTGCCGTGAAACGGCTCGCGAGGTGCCGAAAAAGCGTAGATACGGACCATCACTCGAGCAGCCACATCATAGGTCATCATTCGGTTCCCCCGCAGCCCGGCCACAATTGCGAGGGGAGGCACTGCAGGCATTGACCCAGGTCAAGAGGAGCGCGCGGCGGCATCGCGATCGCCATTTGCGGGGCACCGAGAATGTCCGAAAGGTTGATCTGGATCAGGGGCGCGAGCGCTGACAGCCTTCAAGATGCAACCCAATCTGTTTGGAGGTTGAGGCATGTCCTACAAGCACGTGATGTTTCGATCGGCCGCACGTGAAAAGGTGCTTCGCGGCGCCGCCCAGCTTGCCGACGCCATTCGCGTGACGCTCGGACCCAAATCGAAGTCGGTATTGATTCAGAAGAAGTGGGGTCCGCCGCTGGTCTGCAACGACGGCGTTACCATCGCGAAGGAATTCGAGCTGAAGGACCCGGAAGAGAATCTGGGCGCTCACATGCTGCGCCAGGCGGCGGAGCGGACCGGCGACCTCGTCGGTGACGGCACGTCCGGATCGACGCTGCTGGCTCATGCGATGTTTGCCGACGGCGTACGCAATGTCGTGGCCGGGGCCAGCGCCATCGATCTGAAGCGCGGCCTGGATCGCGGCGCAAAGGCCGCGATCGATGCCTTGAAGAAGATGTCACGGCCGGTGTCGACGCGGCTCGAAAAGGTTCAGGTAGCGACGATCTCGGCTCACAACGACGAATCGATCGGCGAGCTCGTGGCGGACGCCATGGAGAAGGTCGGCAATGACGGCGTCATCACCGTCGAGGAGTCCAAGACGACGGAGACCGTCCTGGAGGTCGTGGAAGGCATGCAGTTCGACCGCGGTTTCATCTCGCCCTACTTCATAACCAACGCCGAGCGCATGGAGGCGGTGCTCGAGGATGCCCATGTGCTGCTGTGCGATCGCAAGGTGGCGGTGCTGCAGGACATGCTTCCGATGCTCGACCAGATCGTGAAGTCGGGCCGGCCGCTGCTGGTGATCGCCGAGGACGTCGAGGGCGATGCGCTCGCGACCCTGATCGTCAACCAGCTGCGCGGTGCCCTGCGCAGTTGCGCCGTGAAGGCGCCCGGCTTCGGCGATCGGCGCAAGGCCATGCTGCAGGACATCGCGGTGCTGACCGGCTGTCAGGTCGTTTCGGGAGAGCTCGGGGTCAAGCTGGAGAACGTGAGCGCCGCGAGCCTCGGCAGGGCCAAGAGGGTGGTGATCGACAAGGATACGACCACCATCATCGGTGGCGCCGGCGACAAGGCCGCCATCGCCGGCCGGGTGGCGACCATTCGGCGCGAGATCGACGCCTCGACCAGCGACTACGACAAGGAGAAGCTGCGCGAGCGCCTGGCCAAACTTTCCGGGGGGGTCGCGGTGATCAAGGTGGGGGCACCGGCCGAGTCCGAGATGAAGGCCAGGAAGGAGGCCCTCGACGATGCGATCAGCGCCACCAAGGCGGCCGTGGCCGAAGGCATCGTGCCGGGCGGCGGCCTTGCCCTGCTTCGCTGCATCGACGCCGTCGCCCAGGAGGAGGCACGGTGCGAAGGCGACGAGCGAACCGGCGTCCAGGTGCTGAAGCGCGCCCTGGAAGCTCCCGCGAGGCAGATCGCGGAGAACTCCTCGAC
Organism: Reyranella sp.; assembly: GCF_050185545.1. GTDB lineage: Bacteria > Pseudomonadota > Alphaproteobacteria > Reyranellales > Reyranellaceae > Reyranella. The sequence goes on from NZ_JBFWZI010000029.1 coordinate 4,402, forward strand.
CGATGGCGGCGTCGCGGTTGCCCGAATGCTGGATGGCACGGGCAGCTACGGATTTGATGCAGCCCGCAAGAAGTACGTCGATCTGATCGAGGCAGGCATTGTCGATCCTACCAAGGTCGTGCGCGTCGGCCTGGAGAACGCGGTCTCGGTGGCGAGCGTCCTCCTGTTGAGCGAGGCAACCATGACGGAGATCGAGGAACCGCCCAAGACCGGCGCCGCCCGGGAACCCGAGCTCTCGCCGATGTGAGCTCGCACCCTTGCTCCATGCAGTGGGCCTTGACCCGCGGAGCGGGCCCGCGTCCCGAGCAGGGGCAATCGTGATCGTGCGATTGCCCTGGGCCGCTATTGGCGCAGGCTGAAGATGTAGGCGATGAGATCGTCCTGCTGTCGCCTGCTCAGGGCGAGGTCGGGCATGCGACCGTGCTGCGGATTGATCGCCGCCCGCAATCGATCAGCGGTCAGATCGGCACGCGCCGCGATTACGGGGAAAGTCGGCAGGCCATTGGCGGGTGCCTCGGTCCCCGTCCGCTCGACGACGTGACAGGCAGAGCACCATCGCCGCGCGATCTCGCGTCCCTGAACGATATCCTGGGCGGCGGCATAAGCGGGAAGGAGGGCTCCCAACCCGAGAAGGCAACGGATCGCGACGCGCATGCCGGTCTCCCGCTCGCGTTGGTCAGGCGTTCAGAAACTTGAGGCCGGCCTTGTCGACCAGGGCGATCGAACGGCTGCCAGCGGCGAGCGCGATAAGGCCGCTACGCGCGAATTCCGTGAGAGTGCGCGACACTGTCTCGATGGTGAGGCCGAGATGGTCGGCGATATCGTTGCGCTGCATCGGCAGCTCGAGATGGTCTCGTTCGTGCAGGCGCTGGGCGAGATCGAGCAGGAAGCTCGCGATCTTCTCCTTGGCGTTCTTGCGGCCCAGCAGCAGCATGTGGTCCTGCGCGCGCTGGAGGTTGCGGAGCATCGAGGACAGGACTTGCTCGCCGAACGCCGCGTGTTCGCGCGTCAGGCGATCCAGGCTGCTGCGGCGATAGGCCATTACGGTAGCGTCGCCGACGGCTTCGGCGGAAAACCGATGCTCGGCGCAGGCCTCGATTCCGAAGATGTCGCCCGGCAGATGGAAGGCGTCGATCTGACGTCGGCCGTCGCTCAGCAGCTTGCAGGTGCGCACCGTGCCGGACACGATTCTGTAGAAATACTCGGCGGGCTCACCCTCCGCGAACAGCTCCTCGCCCCTGGCCAGACGCAAGGTGATGCCCTGCGGCTCGCCGGTCGATTGTGGCGCCGCACCCTGCATCATCGGGGTGGCCGGCCGGGCTTGCATTGTCGTGGCGGTGAGAGCGTGGCGCATCGGCATCTCCTGTATCGGATGCCGTCTCGATACCCTTCCCTGGACCGGCCTGCCATTCGGGTATTGACCTACGGGAATCTACGTAGCTTTCGACGTCGGGCCCGTCTGGGATTGGCGACCTTCGATGCCGGGGCGCGGCGGAGTAGCCGCGGTGGCGCCATTCGCAATTCGCTTTGTCAGCTCCGCCATGGCCAGGTAGAGGCAAACCACAAGCGTGATCGCGACGAGGACGGGCCAAGGCGGTGGCGCGAAGCCGAACCAGGAGCCGACCCCGGACAACGGGAAAGTCAGGGCAAGAGCCAGCGCCGCCAGTGAGGAGACAATCAACGCCGGGTGAGCGCGGTCGCACCAGGGGCGGCCGCTGGTTCGGATGATGAAGATGACCAGGATCTGGGTTGCCATCGACTCCAGGAACCAGGCCGTGCGGAATTCCTCGGGCGAGACGTGAAACAGCATCAACAGACCGGCAAAGGTCAACAAGTCGAAAGCCGACGACAACGGCCCCATGACGGCGGCAAAGCGCGCGAGGGCACGCAGGTTCCAGGCTTGCGGTCGAGCCGTCGCCTCCCGTCGCACCGTGTCGAAGGGAATGCCGATCTCGGAAAGATCGTAGAGGAGATTGTTGAGCAGGATTTGCGTCGGCAGCATCGGCAGGAAGGGCAAGAAGAGCGATGCCGTCGCCATCGACAGCATGTTGCCGAAATTCGAGCTCGCACCCATGCGCACGTACTTCAGGATGTTGGCGAAGGTGCGGCGCCCTTCCTCGACGCCATCGGCCACGACCTCGAGGTCGGATGCCAGCAGGATCATATCCGCAGCGGCTTGCGCAACGCCGGTTGCGCCTTCTACGGAGAGGCCGATGTCGGCGGCCTTCAACGCCGGGGCATCGTTGATGCCGTCGCCCAGGAATCCCACCGTCTCGCCGTTGGCTTGCAATGCCCTTATCACCCGCAGCTTCTGGTCCGGGGTAAGGCGTCCGAAGGCGTCCGCCGTTCGCGCCTGAACGACAAGCGCCTCGTCGCTCAGCCGGGCGACGTCGGCTCCGGACAGCACCGTCGTGGCCGGCAGCCCCACCTCGCCCGCCAGATGTCGAACCACGACGGGGTCGTCCCCGGACAGGATCTTCACGCGCACCGCGGCATCCTTCAGGCGGGCAATGGCGGCGGCAGAGGTCGCTTTCGGCGGGTCGGCGAAGGTGCAAGTGCCTTCGTAGATCAGCTCGCGCTCGTCGCCGTCGTCGATCTCGCGCGCAGGGTCCGGCCATGGTCGCGATGCCACCATGACCGACCTCAGCCCCTGCTCGGCCAGCCTGCGCATTCGGCGCAGTGCCTCGCTTCGATCGGCCTCGGTCATCGGCTGCTCGCCGCCTGCACTGCGCAGCGACGTGCACAAGGGCAATATCGCCTCGGGAGATCCCTTGGCGATCAGCACCCTGCCCTCGGGCCCCTCGGCAAGCACCGACCCGAGACGCCGTTGGAAGTCGAAAGCCCGACGCGCCAACAACATCCAGGCCGACCCTTCGGCGGTGCCTGCAACGAGGGCCGCGTCGAGAGAGCCGCGATCGCCGCCCAGCTGTGCTGCCACGGCGCCCAGCCGGGCAGCGCGTCCGTTCGTCTCGCCCCGACCGTCCAGGCTTTGCGCCAACATGATGCGGGCCGAGGTCAGCGTTCCGGTCTTGTCCGTGCACAGTACGGTCATGGCGCCGAGATCGTGAATCGAGGCCAGCCGCTTCACGATTACCTTGCGCGCGGCCATGCGCAACGCGCCTCGCGTCAGCGTGACCGTGGTGATCATCGGCAACAGCTCGGGCGTCAGTCCCACCGCGAGCGCCACCGAAAACATCAGCGATTCGAGCGTTGGACGCCCCACCAGCACATGTGCCGCCAGCACGACGACGATCAGGGCGATTGAAAGTCGGGCGACCAGTAGCCCGAAGGCGTGCAGATCGCGCTGGAACGGCGAGGGAGCCGGAGCTTCGGCGAGCGCCACGGTTGCCGCTCCAAACACGGTCGCCCGGCCAGTCCCGGCCACCAGAACGAGTGCATCTCCCGTTTGCACCACCGAGCCCCGAAATACGGCATTGCAGGCGTCCGCGGGCTCCGGCGAAATGACCCGTCCACACCGCTTCTCTACCGGGTAAGGCTCGCCGGTCAGGGCCGCCTCGCCGACCGTCAAAGCAGTGGACGCGATCAGCAGGCCATCGGCCGGGATGATGTCGCCAGCCCGGATCCGGAGCACATCGCCGGGCACGACACCCTCGATCGCCACTTCGCTGAAGTTGCCGTCGCGCCTGACCTCGGCCCGCAGGGCCACGGATCGGCGCAACAGGTCGGCGGCCTTGGCGGCGCGTCCTTCCTGGAAGGTGTCCAGCGCGATCGACAGGACCAGGACAGTGGCGATGATGCCACCGCCGATCGAGTCACTGGTAAGCGCCGACACGATCGCGGCGGCCAGAAGGATCAGGCAAAGCGGTTCCAGCAGGCGGCGCAGCACCGCGCGCAGCGCACCGATCGTCGCTGTCGGAGCGTCGCTGTTGGGTCCGTGTTGCTGCAGTCGAGCGGCGGCCTCGGCACTGCCCAAGCCGCCGCCAGTGCAGTGCAGGTGCTGACAAAGGGCATCCTCGCTCAGCGTCCAGAACGGCGCCGGCGGGCTGCTGCCGCCGGGAGCGCCGGCGGCGATCAATGGCCCAGCTGTGCCAGGCCGCTCCCGGTCAGGTTGGTCGGGCCGGCGCAGCGACGCATGGCGGCAATGGCTCGGTGTCCACCGCTTCCAGAGAGGGGGACAACGGCTGCGCCGTCGAACGCGGCGGGCTCGCCGCTCGGCTCGGCGAGCAGGTCGAGATGCAATGTCATGGTCTCCCCCGACTGCAGCGCGGCCACCAGATGGTCGGACAGTTTGGGGTAGGGACCGTCGTGGTCGTCGGCCACCACGGCGTAGGTGTCGGCAAACATCAACGAGACCGGGAAGGCGTGGCCATCGATCAGGAGTTCGGCACGCGGCTCGACCTTCGGGCGGCCGGCCGACGTCGCCTTGGCGCGCAACGGTCCGTCGTCAGTCAGGTAGAGCTGCAACTGCAGGAGTCGAGCGCCATTCGTCTGCTCGCAGGAGAGCACGATGGCGCTGATGTTGAGGTTGGTCTCGGCGGGCTCCACTACGGCATAGCGCGGATCGACGGTTTCCGGCTCGATCGACCAACCGACCGGTTCCGCGCCCGCAGGGCACACCGCCAGGCCGGCGAACAGGAGGACGGCGGACAGCAGGCGATGGTTCATCATGGCAACACCCCGTTGGTGCCAAGTTATGGAAACGGGGGAGAGCGCGCTTGATGCAGGTCAAGTCGAAGCCGGATTGCGACTGGTTTACTCACCGAGGCTTGCGGATGGAGCGTTCGGCGCCAGCTCGCCGAGGCGCCCGACCGAGAAGGGCCCGATCGAGAAGGAATCGTGAAGAAGGATCAGATCTTCAACTATGTGTATCTCGTGGTGGCCTTGCTCGCCATCGCGTTCGTGCGCGACCTGTGGGTCCAGCAGCAGAAAGTCGATCAGATCTCCTACAGCGAGTTCCGTGCCTTGCTCGACGCCGGCAAGGTGGGGGAGGTCACCGTCGGCGACACCTACATTCGTGGCACTCTCGCCAGTCCCGCGGCCGGCGAGAAACCCGAGTTCGTCACCGACCGGCTCGCCCTCGACGTTGCCAATTTCCTCGCCCAGTACAAGATCAAGTTCAAGGCCGAGCACGATTCCGGCTGGCTGAAGGCGGTTCTCTCGTGGGTCGTGCCGACGGCCCTGTTCGTCGGCATCTGGCTGTTCGTCGTACGACGGATGCAGACTGGTATCGGACCAGGCGGAGGCCTGCTGGCGATCGGCAAGAGCAAAGCCCGGGTCTATCTCGAGCGCAGCACCGGCGTGGATTTCGCCGACGTCGCCGGTGTCGACGAGGCCAAGGCCGAGCTCGAGGAGATCGTCGACTTCCTGAGGAATCCCGCATCTCACAGCCGGCTGGGGGCCCGGCTCCCCAAGGGTATCCTCCTGGTCGGTCCCCCGGGAACCGGCAAGACGCTGCTTGCCCGCGCCGTGGCGGGTCAGGCGGGAGTGGCCTTCTTCTCCATCTCGGGATCGGAGTTCGTCGAGATGTTCGTCGGCGTCGGCGCCGCGCGCGTCCGCGATCTCTTCGAGCAGGCCCGACGGCACGCACCGTGCATCATCTTCATCGACGAGCTCGATGCCCTGGGTCGCGCGCGCGGCAGCTTCGGGCTCGGCGGCCACGACGAAAAGGAGCAGACCCTCAACCAGCTGCTCGCCGAGCTCGACGGCTTCGACCCCAAGGCCGGAATTGTCCTGCTGGGGGCGACCAATCGTCCGGAGATTCTCGACCCGGCGTTGCTGCGCGCCGGCCGCTTCGATCGGCAGGTTCTGGTCGATCGCCCCGACAAGAAAGGACGGGCGGACATCCTCGCCGTCCATGTTCGCAAGGTGCGGCTGGCCAAGGGCGTCGACATGGAGCGCGTCGCGGCGATGACGCCCGGCTTCACCGGAGCCGATCTGGCCAACCTGGTGAACGAGGCGGCATTGCTCGCGACGCGGCGCGGCGGCGAGGACGTCACGCTCGCCGATTTCACGGCCGCGCTCGAGCGCATCGTCGGCGGCCTCGAGAAGCGAAGCCGGATCCTGAGTGCGGCCGAGCGTGAGGTCATCGCCTTCCACGAGTCCGGTCACGCCTTGGTGGCCATGGCGCTGCCCGGTAGCGATCCGGTCCAGAAGATCTCCATCATACCGCGTGGCGTGGGCGCGCTGGGCTACACCCTGCAGCCGCCGATCGAAGATCGCTATCTGCTGAACCGCAGCCAGCTCGAGGACCGCCTGGCCGTGCTGCTCGGCGGCCGTGCGGCGGAGATGTTGCGCTTTCCCTCGGTCTCGACCGGTGCTGCCGACGACCTGCAGAAGGCGACCGAGATCGCGCGCAGCATGGTCATGCGTTTCGGCATGGCCCCCGAGCTCGGTCCCGTGGCTTACGAAGGCGAGCCATCGCCCCTGATGACGCCGCTGCCGGGTTCGTCCTTCGGGCGCCCGCGCTGGTACAGCGAGGCGACGGCGAGCCGGATGGACGATGCCGTCGTGCGCCTGATCGGGCAGGGCCTCGAGCGGGCCAGGGCGATTCTGGAGCGCAATCGCGAACTGCTGCACGCGACCGCTCAGAAGCTGATCGAGCGCGAGACGCTCGGTGACGATTGGCTGGGCCCGTTGGCCAAGCGCGTCATCCCGGCCGAGCAACCGGGCGACACGATCGCCCGAACAGCCTGACGGGCAGACGCCTCCCTCGAAGAGCGCCTCGGCAAGCGTGGCGCCCTTGATGCCGATCAAGGTTCGCGCCACGCCTCCGGCCTATCGGTACCGGCGTGACCATCATGCACCGCCCCTTGTGAGCGCCCATGACTCTCCCTGGCACCGACGAGGCTCCGGCCCTGCAGCCTCTGCAGGGCGAACGAGACTCCGGCGGGGCATTGGTCCCGACACAGGCAGCCTCCCTGCCGGTCGTCCAATCCTCCGCCAAGGGCACGCCATTTCGCTGGCGTACCTTGCTGCTGGTGCTGCTCGTCGCGACCGTCGCGGCCGCCGGAGGAGGATATTGGTGGCAGCACCGCCTGCCGCCGCTCCCGGCGGGCATTGCCTTCAGCAACGGCCGGCTCGAGGCCGATCCGCTCGACATCGCGACCAAGTTCGCTGGCCGCATCCTGGAGCTGCGCGTCGACGAAGGAGACATGGTGAAAGCCGGCCAGGTCCTGGCGCTGATGGACACCCGGGATCTCGAGGCCTCGCTCAGGAAGGCCGAGGCTCAAGTCGAGCAGGCGACCAAGGCGATCGTCGAAGCCCATGCCCACGTGGCCCAGGCGCATACGCAGGTCGTGCTGGCGCAGCAGCAGATGGAGCGCGCCGAAAGCCTGCTGAAGAACGGCTGGATCACCCGCGAGCTGTTCGACCAGCGCCGCCAGCAGCTCGAAGGCGCGCAGGCCATGGAACGCGCGGTCAATGCCCGGGTTCTCGCCGCCGAGGCCGCGCTCAGCGGGGCGCGGCACGACGTCGAGCTCTACAAGGTCCATATTGCCGACAACACGCTTGTCGCGCCGCGCGATGGCCGCATCGAGTACCGTATCGCCAATGTCGGCGAGGTCCTGCCTGCCGGCGGCAAGGTCTTTACCCTGCTCGATGTCGGCTACGTCTACATGGACATCTACTTGCCGACGGCGACGGCGGGGCGGGTCAGGATCGGCAACGAGGGCCGCATCGTCCTCGATGCCTGGCCCGCGCGGCCAATCCCTGCAAAGGTGAGCTTCATCGCCTCACAGGCTCAGTTCACGCCCAAGATGGTCGAGACCCAGACGGAACGGGACAAGCTGATGTTCCGGATCCGGGTGCGCATCGACCCCAGCCTGTCGCGCTCCCACGCCGAGGCCGTGCGCAGCGGCGTGCCGGGCGTCGCCTATGTCCGGTTCGACCCCCACGTCGCCTGGCCGGAACGCCTGCAAGGTACCCCTTAGTCATGGCCCAGTTAGTCATGGTCGAGCCTGGCCAATCGGTCGTCGCCCGCCTGGTGGAGCTGGGCCACAGGTACCGGCGCGTGGCGCTCGGGGACGTCACGATCGACATCCCGGCCGGTCGTCTCGTCGGGTTGATCGGGCCGGATGGCGTGGGGAAATCGACCCTGCTCGGGCTCGTAGCCGGCGCCAAACGCATACAGCAGGGCCGGGTGTGGGTTCTCGGAGGCGACATGGCCGATGCGGGGCATCGCCGCGCGATCTGCCGGCGCGTCGCCTACATGCCACAGGGCCTCGGCAAGAACCTCTATCCGGAGCTGAGCGTGCGGGAGAACATCGAGTTCTTCGGCAGACTGTTCGGGCAAGGCCGCGCCGAGCGCGCCGAACGCGTCGACGAGTTGCTGCACAGCACGGGACTGGCCCCCTTCGCTGGTCGGCTGGCGCGACAGCTCTCCGGGGGCATGCGCCAGAAGCTGGGTCTTTGCTGCGCCCTGATCCACGACCCCGATCTGCTGATTCTCGACGAGCCCACGACCGGCGTCGATCCCCTGTCGCGCCGGCAGTTCTGGCAGCTGATCCAGCGCATGCGCGTGCGCCGGCCGGAGATGAGCATCCTGGTGGCGACGGCTTACATGGAGGAAGCGGAAAGGTTCGACTGGCTGATTGCCATGAATGCCGGGAAGGTCCTGGCTGCCGGCACGCCGGCCGACCTGATGGTGCGAACCGCCACGAAGAGCGTGGAGGAGACCTTCATTCGCCTGCTGCCCGAACAACTCAGGGACGGTCACCACGCGCTCGTCATCCCCCCTCGCCGCAGGTTCGACCACGAGCACGTGATCGCCGCCCATGGCCTCGCGCGCCGCTTCGGCGAGTTCACGGCAGTCGACCGCGTCGATTTCGCGATCGAAAAGGGGGAGATTTTCGGCTTCGTGGGATCCAATGGCTGCGGCAAGAGCACGACCATGAAGATACTGACCGGCCTGCTGCCGGCCAGCGAAGGCGAAGCAAGGCTGTTCGGCCAGCCGATCAATGCGACCGACGTGGCCTCGCGGGCGCGCGTCGGCTACATGTCACAGGCATTCTCGCTCTATTCCGAGCTGACGGTCCGGCAGAACCTGGACCTGCATGCGCGACTGTTCCACCTGCCGGCAAGCCAGGCGCGCCGGCGTGTCGACGAGCTGATCGCCCGCTTCGGGTTGGCCGAGCATGTCGAGCAGCTCGCCGACGCCTTGCCGCTCGGCATCCGCCAACGACTGTCGCTCGCCGTGGCAGTCGTCCATCGACCCGACCTGCTGATCCTCGACGAGCCGACCTCCGGCGTCGATCCAATCGCTCGCGACTCGTTCTGGGAGCTGTTGATCGACCTGTCGCGCAACCAGGGCGTCACGATCTTCGTGTCCACCCACTTCATGAACGAAGCCGCGCGCTGCGACCGGATCTCGCTGATGGACGGGGGACGCGTGCTCGACACCGGTGCACCCGCCGACCTCGTCCGCCGACGTGGTGCCACCAGCCTGGAAGAGGCCTTTGTGGGCTATCTCGAGGAGGCGGCAGAGAAGCGGACCCGGGAAGAGCCCGCCAGTGCGATGGCCGTCGCGCCGGCGCCCGCGCGATCGCGGGCGGAGATGCCGTCAAGTCTGTTCAGCCTGCGCCGGATGCTCGCCTACGCCATCCGCGAGGCGCTCGAGCTGATGCGCGATCCCATTCGCCTCGCCTTCGCCTTGGGCGGTACGGCCTTCCTCATGCTGGTGTTCGGCTACGGCATCACCACGGACGTGAACTCGCTCAGCATTGCCGTGCTCGACCGCGACAACACCTACGAGAGCCGCGCCTATCTCGAACAGTTGCGCGGCTCGTCCTACTTCACGGAGCGCGCGCCGCTTCGCGATGCCGCCGATCTGCAGGATCGCCTGAAGCGGGGCGAGGTAACCGCCACCGTCGAGATCCCTCCCGGCTTCGGGCGCGACATCAGGCGGGTGAGGCCGGCCGAGGTGGCGGTCTGGATCGACGGTGCCATGCCGTTTCGCGCCGAGACGATTCGCGGCTATCTCCAGGGTGCTCACCAGCGGTATCTCGCCGACCAGACCATCCGCGGCCACGCCGCGAGCGGTGCCCCGTCGGCCGACGCGGCCATCGAGGTGCGCTTTCGCTACAATCAGGATTTCGACAGCATCTACGCCATGGTGCCGGCGCAGATCGCCTTCCAGCTGGCACTCATACCGGCGATTCTCATGGCCCTGGCGATCGTGCGCGAGAAGGAGCTGGGTTCGATCGTCAACCTGTATGTGACGCCGGTCAGCCGCCTCGAGTTCCTGCTCGGCAAGCAGCTGCCCTACATTGCGGTCGCCATGGTCAACTTCGCCCTGATGGTCGCGATGGCGCTCTTTCTCTTCGGCGTGCCGTTGAAGGGCAGCTTGCCGCTGCTCGCGCTGGGCGCGCTGATCTACGTCGCCGCGACGACCGCATACGGGCAGGTGATATCGGCCTTCACCTCGACGCAGATCGCGGCGCTGTTCGGGACGGCGATCCTCACGGTGCTGCCGGCGACGATGTTCGCCGGCATGCTGGTGCCGACCTCGTCGATCACCGGCTTCGGCGCCCTTCTCGGCCGGTTGTTCCCGATGACCTATTTTCTGCCGGTGAGCCTGGGAGCCTTCACCAAGGGCCTGCACTTCGCCGACCTCGCGGGCAACCTGTTGATCCTGGCGGCTTTCATGCCGGGTCTGACGCTGCTTGGCCTCGTCCTGTTGCGCAACCAGGAGAAGTGACGCGTGCACACGCTCGCCACGATCTTCTGGCTGTCGACCAAGGAGCTGCGCAGCTTCCTGCGCGATTGGGTACTGCTCGGCCTGGTGATCTACTCCTTCTCGCTCGCCATCATCGCCCAGGCCCAGGGCAACGCGCAGGAGCTGCACAACGCCTCGATCGGCATCGTCGACGAGGACCATTCGGAGCTCTCCAGACGGATCGCGCGGGCGTTTCTGCCACCCTACTTCATGCCGCCCCAGCCCGTCGCGCCGCACGATATCGATCATCTGATGAACACCGGCCGGTTCACCTTCATCGTCGACATACCGCCGCACTTCGAGAGGGACGTTCTCGCCGGCCGCAAGCCCGCGCTGCAGGTCGCCGTCGATGCCACGGCGATGATGCAGGCGGGAATCGGCGCGGGCTATGCCGAGCAGATCATCCGAGCGGAGATTGCGGGCTTCGTCGCCCGCCGGCCGGATGCCGGGCCGTTGCCGGTCGGCCTCGCAATCCGCATCGCCTTCAACCCCAATGTCACGACGGCGTGGTTCACCAGCATCATGGGCATCATCAACAACGTCACCATGCTCGCCATCATCCTCGCCGGCGCGGCGGTGGTGCGCGAGCGCGAGCACGGCACGATGGACCATCTCCTCGCCATGCCGGTGACGCCGTTCGAGATCGTCATGTCGAAGGTGCTCGCCAACGGGCTGGTGATCACCGTGGCGGTCGGCCTGTCGCTCGAGCTCGTGGTGCGCCGGCTGCTCGGTGTTCCAGTGACCGGTTCGGCGCCGCTGTTCATGGCGGGCGTCGTGCTCTACCTGTTCTTTGCCACCTCGGTCGGGATCTTCCTGGCGACCATCGCGCGGACCATGCCGCAGCTTGGGCTGCTGTTCATTCTGGTGGCGGTTCCGCTCAATATGCTGTCCGGCAGTAACACCCCGCTGGAAAGCATGCCGGCGCTTCTGCGCACCCTCATGCAGGTGTCGCCTTCGACCCATTTCGTCTCGATTGCGCAGGCGATCCTCTATCGCGGCGCGGGCCTCGACGTGGTCTGGCCGCAATTTCTCGCCGTCGCCGTCATGGGCGTTGTCTTTCTCGGGTCGGGGCTGCTGCGTTTCCGAAGCGTCGCGTTGGTGAAGGGATAGCTGGGCGACGCTAGACGCCCATGGTCACCGATGCCGGAAGCGGCCGCAGGTGGCTCTTGACCCGCCTGACGCCAGGAACATTCTCCGCAGCGACCCGATAGGCCCTTCTGACCTCGGCGCCTGGCACGAATCCCCAGAGATGGACCACGCCGGCATTGGCCAGGATGTTGACGGGCCAGCTCGAGCTCCAGCGGTGTTTCTCCAGCGCCGTTTCCACCGCGCGGCGCAAATCCTTGTCCGATGGGTGACCCGGCTCGCTGGCAGGTTCGCGCGAAAGCAGAGCCTGCAGGATGTCGGCCCGGCTCACGACGCCGACGACGATATCGTCCTTGACGATCGGCAGGCGCTTCACGCCGTGCTTGTCCATCAGCTCGACGAGGGCCGGCAACTCGGTTTCCTCGGCAGCCGTGATCACCCGTGTGGTCATAACTTCGCTGATTCGTCGCGAATGGGCCTGGATGAACTCGTGCGCGGCCGTATCCTTGTCCGCGACCAGCCGCGACAGCCAGGATTCCCGGGCTGTTGTGCCAATCTCGCCACGTCGCATCAGGTCGGCCTCGCTGATGATGCCGACGATCCTGCTCTGGGAGTCGACCACGGGCAGGGCACTGACGCCGGCACTCAACATCAATTCCGCGGCCTCGAAGATCGATGCGCCTTGGTCCACGCAAATCGCCACCTCGGTCATGATATCGCCAGCGCGCATTTGAGGTCCTCCACGTTTGGTGCTCGATCGCTTGTAGGGCTCGACGCGCCCGCGCGACTTGATTGAAGTCAACGACAGGGACGCGTTCGTATCGGCGTCAGGGTGTCGTCACCTAGTGCGAAAGGAGTGCGCACCTGTCGCCGGCAAGCAGTTCGCTCGTGATTCCACCCAGCACCCACCGACCCTGGCGAACGTAACCGTGGGCCCCGGCGACAATGAGGTCCGTGCCCATTTCGCGCGCAATCTCGATCAGTTGTGCGGCATTTGCCCTGCGTGGCGGCACTGTCCTGGATTTCGCGACGATGTCGTGACTGGCAAGCCAAGCCCGAACACGCTCGACGCTGTGGCGGGCCGCCGCTGCGTCGCCGGCATCCTCGATTCCGACAATCGTCACCGCCGTCGCCTTGGCGAGAAGCGGCAAGGAGTCGGCCACAGCCCGCCGGGCTTCACGCGTATCCTTCCAGGCCACCATTATTCGATCGAGGGCCGGTGGCGGCGCCGGCGGAACGAGCATCACCGGGCGCCCCGCCTCCATGACGAGATCGCAGAGGTCGGGTTGACGCGTCGCATCCATGGCAGTACCGGCGGCAGGCAGCGGGACCACGAGCAGATCCGCCGATGCGGAGACTTCAGCCAGGTGAGCGGCAAGCGGCTCGAGGCCAGTGTGCGCGTCCCAGCTTATGTTGCCTCCACGATCCGCCAGGGCGGTCCGGAACTGCATTTCGACATCATGCATCTGCCTTTGGATCTGCATGCGATCCTGGTCGAATACGCTTGCAGGAATGGCGTAGTCGCGACAGATGGTGTGGACGGGCCGGCAGGCGGCAACGCCGATCACCTTGGCATCGAGCTTCCGGGCAAGCCGGGCGGTTGCCTCCAGAAGGGACGCATTTGCGCGGCCAAGGATTGGCACGGTCATCAGTGTTCGGTAGCTCACCTGTTGAGTTCCCAATAGTCGTCGTGGCCCTTGTGAAATTTGCGCTTTACCGCCGTCCAGGCCACGCGATGGGCGATCTCCTCGCGTCGTTGATGGTCGGCGTAGGTGTTCCAGGCATCATTGAATGCATGGCGGTAGATGTCCTGGGCCGACGGCGGCAGGTGCCGGCGGACCGATGGCGGCAGCTCGATGTTGGACGGGTAGGGCATGAAATCATCCCCCTCTATAAGGCAAACCTCGCCTCGGCCCGGTCTGGCGCCCTGGAGCGCCGACGACCGGGCATTTGCGGCCGGAGAGCGTCGGCCAGCAGGGTGTCAGGCGGCCTTGATCGCAACCTCCTTGACTTGTGCCGGCGGATTGGCCGTCTTGGCGATTTCCAGCGTCAGCACGCCCTTGGCGAAGGTGGCGGAGATGGCGTTGCGGTCGACATCGGCGGGCAGCGTGAAGGAGCGCGTGAAGCTGCCGTAGCTCCGCTCGGAGTAGTGCGTCTTGTCGTCCGACTGCTCGACCTTCTTCTCGCCCGAGATGGTGAGGAGGTCGCCATCGACCTGGACCTTGACATCCTTGTCGTCCAGGCCCGGCAGCTCGACGGTGACGGTGTACGACTTGCCGTTCTCCTTCACCTCGACCTTGGGCATGTGCTCGAAGGCCCGCAGGGCCTGCGGCTCCCTGGGGGGCGCGATGTCACTCCAGCCGGAGGGCCAGCCTCGCAGCATGCGATTGAAGATGTGGTCGAAGTCGCCGCCGAAGGGCGACAGGGTACGTAGGCCCATCAGGGACCTGGGTTCTGTCATGTTGACCTCCATGGCGGATCGTGATGATCCAAGGGAACACCTACGGCGTTTCATCCGTCGTTCACTTGACCGAAATCAACCGGCAGGGCGTTTCGCCGGGCCAAGATGCGAAGCTTCGGAGGACAGCGTCATGAAGTCGGTCAATCCCTACATCGGGCCGCGGGATCGAATGATTATCGAGCAACTCGCCGCCAAAGGCGTGCGCGACGAGCGGGTTCTCGATGCCATGCGCCACGTCGCCCGTGAGGCTTTTGTTCCGGAGGAGCTGCGTGAAGCGGCGTACGCCGACCAGCCCCTGCCGCTCGGCGAGGGCCAGACCATCTCACAACCCTATATCGTGGGCGCGATGACCGAGGCGCTCGGCCTGGAGGGGGGCGAAAACGTCCTGGAGATCGGCACCGGCTCAGGCTACGCCGCGGCGGTGCTTGCCCACATCGCGCGTGTCGTGCACAGCATCGAGCGAATCCCGGCCCTGGCCCGACGCGCGCGCGAGACACTTCGGCGGCTGGGCTACGACAGGGTGGAGGTCATCGAAGGCGACGGCAGTCTCGGGTGGCGGCCGGCCGCTCCCTATGATGCAATCGTGGCGACCGCGGAGGGACCTTGCATTCCGCCGTCGCTGCGCGCCCAGCTCAAGCCTGGCGGGCGACTCGTCATGCCCGTCGAGGACGCCGCCTGCGGCCAGGCGCTGGTTCGCCTGGTCAGAGGGACCGACGGTGAGGATCACGTGGAAAGTATCCAGCCCGTGCGCTTCGTGCCGCTGATCGGTGCCGAGGGTTGGCCCGACGAGGATGCCTGGCTCGCGAAGATGCGCGCCGACGCGGGCGAGAGCTTCAGTCGCGAGAGCTATCGATGAAGGTCGTCGTCTCGGGCCGCCCTCCCCGCGACGAACCCGTCGAGATCGTCGAGCGGAAGGGCCTCGGACATCCCGATTCGATATGCGACGCGCTTGCCGAGAACCTGTCCCGCAACCTTTGCCGGCACTACCTCGATCGGTTCGGCGTCATCCTGCATCACAATGTCGACAAGGCGCTGCTGTGCGGTGGCAGCACGATTCCCGCCTTCGGCGGCGGACAGGTGAAGGAGCCGATCGACATTTATCTGTCAGGTCGCGCCGTCGGCGCCGTCGGCAACCAGGTCATTCCCATCGACGAGATCGCCATTGAAGGCTCGCGGACCTGGCTGCGCGAGACGCTGCATGCGCTCGACGCGGACCGACATGTCCGCCTGCACTGCCAGGTGCGCCCCGGTTCCCAGGCCCTCGCTGACCTCTATGGTCGCAGCGCGGCGGGGACGGTGCTGGCCAATGACACCTCGATCGGCGTCGGATATGCCCCCCTGAGCGCCCTCGAGTTCCTCGTGCTTCGGGTCGAGAACGTGCTGAACGGCCGCCAGCGCGCGGTGCATCATCCGGCCTGGGGTGAGGACATAAAGGTGATGGGCCTGCGGCACGGCATGGTGGTGTCTCTGACGATCGCTTGCGCGATGATCGACCGGCATCTCGGCGGAGTGGACGACTATCGCGCCGAGACGGCGGCAATCCGCCGTTTGGTGCAGGACCTTGCTGCCGAGCATGGATTCGACGATTGCCTTGTCATGGTCAACATGGCCGACGCGCCAGACGCCTCCTCGCTCTATCTCACGGTGACCGGCACCTCGGCCGAAGCGGGCGACGATGGCGAGGTCGGACGCGGCAACCGTGTCAATGGCCTGATAACGCCCTACCGCCCGATGAGCCTCGAGGCGGCGGCCGGCAAGAACCCGGTGAGCCATGTCGGAAAGATCTACAACATCGTCGCCCGCGAAATCGCCGAGGCGGTCGTTTCCAGCGTCGCCGAGGTCGCCGCAGCCGAGTGTCACATGGTGAGCCAGATCGGCAAACCCGTGGACATGCCGGCGCTCACGCATGTGCGGCTCGCGACCCACGACGGCAGCCCGGCCAACCGGCTGGAGGCGACGGTCGGAGAGATCGTTGCGCGTCAGCTGCGCGGCGCGGCGAGCCTGGTTGATCGCCTGGTCGCCGGCTCCATCCAGGTCTATTGACGCCATGAAGACGCGACGCAGCCAGTCGACGCCGCTCATGATGAGCTTTCGCGGAGGCGTTCCTGACAACGCCGTACATGACATCGCCAGGGCACAGGCCGAGGCGCTGGAGCGGCTGTATGGCAAGCCGCTCTATTGCCATCTCGTCGTCAAGGTGCCCGAGGCAGAGGGTGTGGACACCTGTGCGGTCAGTCTCTACCTGACGCTGCCGGGTCACATCGACCTCAGGGTCGAGCCATCCGACCACCCCGACCAGCAGTTTGTCGATCCCGGGCGGGCCATCGTCGACGTCTTTCAACGCGCCCGAGGCCTGATTGCCGAGCGCTTCGCCCATCGGCGGCGCAGGAAGCTGCAGCGCTTGGCAGCGCCATTGACCTGAGTCAATGTCACTCCGCCGCGAATTGAGATCATTGCTGGTGCCAGCAGCGGAGAAATGATGAGCTACAAGACGATCCTCGTTCAGTGCGATGCCGGAAGGGCGGCGCCGGCGCGCCTGGAATGGGCGGCGACCCTGGCGGAGCGCCATCAGGCCCATCTCATCGGGCTTCACGCGAGGCCACCGTTCGAGCCGGTGGTCGCCGACGGCGGAACCTTCGCCATGGACCTCCTCTTCAAGGACCACGAGGAAGCACTGGCGGAAAGCGAAAGCGTTTCTGCCAAGGCTTTCGCCGCCGCGGTCAAAGGCAAGGCGCTCTCCAGCGAATGGCGCTCGTCCAGCGGCTATGCCGACGCTCTTCTGACCGTGCATGCGCGCTATGCCGACCTGACGGTCGTCGGCCAGCACGACCCTGAAGCGTCTTCCGGACTGACGCCGCCGCCGGATCTGCCGGAGACCGTGGCGCTCGGGACGGGGCGGGCCGTCGTGGTCGTGCCCTTCGTCGGCGTTCCGACGTCGCTGGGCCGCAAAATCATGCTGTGCTGGAATGCCAGCCGCGAGGCGGCGCGTGCGGCGACGGACGCCATGCCGTTGCTGCAGGCCGCCGAGGCGGTGACCGTCCTCATCGTCGATCCTGCGAGCTCCGAGGCCGGGCACGGCAGCGAGCCCGGGGCCGACGTTGCAACCTGGCTCAGCCGGCATGGTGTCAAGGTGACCGTGCAACGCGACGCGGCGGCCGATGCCGATGCGGGCAATGTCATCCTGTCGCGCGCCATGGATCATGGCTGCGATCTCATCGTCATGGGGATTTACGGTCATTCGCGACTGCGCGAGCTTGTGTTGGGGGGCGTGAGCCGGACGATGCTGGTCAGAATGACCATGCCGGTTCTGATGGCGCACTAGGTCGATTGCGGATCGCGGGCAAACCATGGTGGTCGCAGAAGCGGGCGATGCGGCTCTGCATGTCACGATCCGCACGGCATCGCCGGTGACGCTGCACGACCGCGCAAGCTGGCGCACGGATGGCAACAGCCCGGTGCGGCTTGCGCATGACGGGGCCACGGCGTTCTACTCGAGCTACGCACCGATCGGACACACGCTGCGCCGACGTGGCAGCCGCGACCTCCGCTTCGAGGAACCGCCCGTTGCGGTGACGCTGCTCGACGACCCCGATCCGCAGGTCGGCAAGTGGATCGAGGCGATCTGGCAGGATCCCGGCGGTGCCCTGCATGGCTGGTATCATGGCGAGGAGCCGGTGCCCGGCTCGACCAAGCTGTTCGTGCCGCACATCGGCCGCCTGCTGTCCCGTGACGACGGGTTGAGCTGGCGCTGCCGCGGCGAGCTGCTCCGCCTGCCGGGCGACCTGGTCGATCCTTCGTGGCAGAACGGCTTCGTTGCCGGCGGATACGGCGATCTGTGCGTCATTCCCGATCGCGCCGGCAAGACGCTCTATCTTTTCTTCACGAGCTTCCATCCCGACGAGCAGGCCCAGGGAATCGCCGTCCTGCGCTTGCCGGCGGCGGATCCGCTGGCGGTACCGGAGCTGTGGGGCAGGGACGGTTGGTCCACGAGCCGTCATCCAGCGCCGCGGCCGCTATGGCCGGTCGTGCGCGGCTGGAGGCACGCCGACCCCGACAGCTTCTGGGGTCCCGCGGTTCACTACAACCGCGCACTCGAGGCCTATGTGATGCTGCTCAACCACACGGCCGGCGCCGACGGTGATCTGGTGCAGGAGGGCATCTACGTCAGCCTCAATCGCGACCTTGCCGACACGCAAGGCTGGAGCCGGCCATTGCAGGTCGTGCGTGGTGGCGGGTGGTATCCGGAGGTGGTCGGCCTCGAGGACGGTTGCGGTGACACCGAGGCCGGTGCGGTCGGCCGTTTCTTCATGGCGGGCTTCTCGGCCTGGGAGATCGAGTTCTCGCGTCCCGTCGCCGGCCGCACGACCGGCCGGCCCCTGGCTCCCACGAGACAGGAGTTCGCACACCTGTTCGGAAGCGATCGCCGCTGCCCCTGGTAGAACCACCGATCAGGCGGGCTTTGGCGCCTCGACGTGGTGCTCGGCGTCGTGGACGATCTGCATGGTCCTCGCCACGCTCTCGGGATTGACGCTGATCGAATCGATGCCGATCTGTGCCAGGAACGACGCCACGGCCGGATAGGTGGCCGGTGCCTCGCCGCAGATTCCGACATGTCGGCCATTGCGGTGCGCACCGGTCACGGCGAGCCGCAACATCTCGAGAACGCCGGGGTCGCGTTCGTCGAAGTCGAACGCCACCAGCTCGGAATCCCGATCGACGCCGAGCACGAGCTGCGTGAGATCGTTTGAGCCGATCGAGAAACCGTCAAACAGCCTGGCAAAGGCGTCGATCTGAATGACGTTGTTGGGAATCTCGCACATGACATAGATCTCGAGCCCATTGTCGCCGCGCCGGAGCCCGTGCTCGGCAAGCGCCTCGATCACGCGCGATGCCTCGTCGACCCGTCGGCAGAACGGCACCATGATGCGCACGTTTGCAAGGCCCATGTCTTCGCGCACGCGTCTCAGCGCGGCGCATTCCAGGGCGAAGCCCTGGGCGTAGGCCGGATGGGCGTAGCGTGCGGCACCGCGAAAACCGAGCATTGGATTCTCCTCCACGGGCTCGAAGTCGCTGCCGCCGAGCAGCTTGGCATACTCGTTGGTCTTGAAATCGGACAGCCGGACGATCACGGGTTTGGGATGGAAAGCCGCCGCGATCGTGCCGATACCCTCCGACAGGCGCTCGATGAAGAACTGTTCCGGCTTGGCGTGGCGTCGCGTCAGCCGCGCGATCTGGTCGCGATCTGCCGCGGCGGTCACCCTGTCAGGGCAGGCCAGCGCCATCGGATGCACGCCGATCTGGTTGCTGATGATGAATTCCATGCGAGCCAGGCCGACGCCGTCATTGGGACGCATCGCGGTCTTGAAGGCGAGGTCGGGATTGCCGAGATTGACCATGATCGGCGTGCGCGGCCGTGCCAGGCTGGCAAGGTCGGTCGTGGAGATCTCTATCGGCAGGAGACCGGCATAGACGCGGCCGGTTTCGCCTTCGGCACACGATACCGTCACCGGCGCACCGTCCTTCAGCAGGCTGGTGGCATTTGTGGCGCCGACGATAGCGGGAATGCCGTGCTCGCGCGCCACGATGGCGGCGTGACATGTCCGGCCGCCCCGGTCGGTGACAATGGCGGCTGCCTTCTTCATCGCCGGCTCCCAGTCGGGACTGGTGACGGCGGCGACCAGGACTTCCCCGGGCTGGAAGGCGGCAAGCTCGGCGGATCCGGAAATCAGCCGTACCGCGCCGGCAGCCGCCTTTTCGCCGACGGCACGCCCTTCGACAATGGCGGGCCCGGTGGCGTGAAGCCTGTAGGTCTCGATGGCGGCTCCCCGCCGGCGCGAAACTACGGTCTCGGGCCGCGCCTGGACAATGTAGAGCTCTCCCTCCGGACCATCCTTGGCCCATTCGACGTCCATTGGCCTGGGCTCGCCGGCGAGGCCGGAATAGTGCTCCTCGATTCGGATCGCGCAATCGGCCAGGGTCAGAACCTCGGCGTCGCTGAGGCAGAAAAGGTCGCGCTTCTCGGATGGCGTGTCGACATAGGTCGTCGAGCCTGATGCAACGCCTTCGTCATAGACGAGTTGTCGCTGCTTGCCGCCCAGCGCCCGGCGCAGCACGCATCGGCTACCGGCGCGAAAAGTCGGCTTGTGGACGTAGAACTCGTCGGGATCGACCTTGCCCTGCACGATGCTTTCGCCGAGCCCCCATGCGCCGGTCACCAGAACGACGTCGCGAAAGCCGGTCTCGGTGTCCAGGGTGAAAGCGACGCCGCTGGCGGCGAGATCGGCGCGCACCATCTTCATGATGCCGACGGACAGGCCGATCTTGAGATGGTCGAAGCCGTTGACGTTGCGATAGACGATGGCGCGGTCGGTGAAGACCGATGCGAAGCAACGCCGGCAGGCCTCGACCAGCTCATCGATGCCGCGGACATTGAGGAAGCTCTCGTGCTGGCCGGCGAAGCTCGCTGTCGGCAGGTCCTCGGCGGTGGCGGAGCTGCGCACGGCGACCGGAACGCCGGCGCCGTACTGGGCTTCGAGCTTGCGATAGTTGTCCGCGACCGGCGCGCGTACCAGCTCCGTCCCCGTCGCCTCGAAGACGATCGCCCTCGCCTCGGCGGCGACGACGGCCAGACGGGCGACATCATCCGATCCGGCGCCCTGCAGCACTGCGGCCAGCCGTGGCCAGGCTCCCGCGGCAGTGAGCGCCGAGCGATAGACGTCGGCGGTCAAGGCAAAGCCGTTGGGCACCCGCACCCCCTTCCCCGAGAGGACGGAGTACATTTCCCCCAGCGACGCATTCTTGCCGCCCACGGCGGCGAGATCGCCGGCGCGGATCTCGCTGAACCAGCGGACCGCTTCACCCGACACCTGCGCCGGCTTCCTGATTTCGGCCGACGCCGACGTCGACCGCGGACCGGCTGTGGCGTCCTGGCTCACGACGCGCGTTCTCAGGCGACCAGCATGGCGGTCTCCTGGACCGCGGGCGTGGTACCGGTCAGGGAAAGCGTGGTGAACAGGTCCGTGAGCCTGCCGGCCTCGTTCATGTAGTCGGCCGCCATCTGCAATCCCCATTGCTGCTGCACCTGCAGCAGCCCGGCGAGGTCGCGCGTCGCCATTAGAGCCTCCAGGCTGTGGCGGTTCTCCGCCAGCCGATGATCGACGAATCGCGCGATCTCCTGCTGCCACCCCGTGCAGGCCTCGGTACAGCTCTGCAGGGCGTCGGTCGCCGCTAGCGTCGCCATGATCATGGGATCCGCCATCGTGGTCATTGCGTCCTCCATCCTTGCAATCCACCCTAGGCGTCGAGCCTGCGCAACGCCATCTTGTCGCAGAGGCTGATCGATCGGCCGGCCGGCAGAAGCCGGATCAGGCCACTGCGCGCGAGGTGGCTGAGCGTGCGCGATACCGTCTCGATGGTAAGGCCGAGGTGATCGGCGATGTCGGAACGCGACATCGGCAGCTCGAGAGTCTCGTCATCCTTGGAAAGGCGTTGCGCCATGTCCAGCAGGAAGGTCGCCATCTTTTCCTGGGCGGCTTTGCGGCCGAGCAGCAGCATGTGGTCGTAAGCGCGTTCGAGGCTGCGCAGCGTCGCCGACATGATCTTGTCGCGGAACGCCGGATCGTCCTGGATGAGGGCGGTAAGCCGGCTGCGGCGATAGGCGATTACAGCAACGTTTCCGATGGCTTCGGCGGAAAAGCGATGCTCGTCGCCGGCCTCGATGCCGAAGAGGTCGCCTGGCAGATGGAAAGCGTCGATTTGCCGCCGACCGTCGCTCAGCAGCTTGCACGAGCGGATGGCGCCCGACACGACCTGGTAGAAGAAATCGGCTTCGTCGCCTTCGCCGAACAGCTCCTCGCCCGGGCCGAAAGCCATCTGGATTCCGGCCGCTGTCTTCTCTGCCCTGTCTTGCCGCAAGGCGAAGGGTGCTGACGAGAACTTGGCGGCGAATGTGGCGTTCCGGACCTGCATGGTTGTCTCCCCGAGAGGCTTGCGATGCCGGTTGGATAGCCCTCGGCGCGACGATCGACCATTCGGGAGTTGAACTAAGGGATTCTACGATGGTGGCAGCGCAGGTCCATACGGTCGGCGCTGCCGGACAGGGATGCGGGCAAGGGTCAGTCAGCCTGGCCGGCCGCGTCGGGCCTCAGCCGGGAAAGATGGTCGATAGCGTCGGCATACAGCCGGTACTTGACCTCGACGACGGACAGCTCGCGCGCCCAGTTGACGAGATCGCCCCACGGGTCGTTCAGCTTGCCCATGCCGCCTACGATCGCCACGACGGTGCCGACCTCGATGTGGCCCTGCAGCGCCTGCCAGCCGCCGACGCCCAGCGCGACCGCCACCGCCGAATGATGCATCACGTTCATCAGGAGGTTCATCGTGAACTTCAGCTTATAGATTCCCATGTTGAGGGCGAAGACACGGTTGATCGGCTTCTCGACCCGGCTCCATCCGTTTCCCGCGGCGATGGCGGTCTTGACGATTTCGCCGCTCAGGCCCCGCTTGGTGATGATGCGCGACTGCGCACGGCGGTTGATGGCCAGCTGCAGCAAGGGTACGAACACGAGCTGGGGCAGGAAGAAGGCCAATGCCAGAAGGGTGAGGCCCGCATCGATGTAGAGCATGTAGCTCATGACGCTGACCAGAATCCCGGCTTGCAGAAGCGGCTCGGAGATGCTGATGCCGGTGAACCCGCCGACCGGCTCCACCTCCTCGAGGATGACGGAGATCTCCACCCCGGCGTCATTGGCCGTCGTGCAGCCGGCTGACCGCGCGCTGTCGCCGGCCCGGATGCGCAGTGTCCGCACGGAATTCTCCGATACCCATCCACGATAAATGTTGAGGGCGAGCTTGAGGCTCTGCTCGGTCAACGCCACGGCGCCATAAGCCATCGCCAGCCACAGGACCGTCTCGAACGCTCCGCGATCGACGACCGTGTTCACGATGCGCCGCTGCAGCTCCAGCGGAGCGGCGCTCAGCAGGAAGACCGCGATCGACAGGATCGCAAGACCTGCCTGGTGCCGTCCCGTGAAGCGCAATGCGTAGCCGATGATGGTGCGCGGCATGCGAATGCGGCCCTCAGGCCGCCGCAGACAGAGCCCCGCGGATATGGTCGACCAGGGCCGCATCCGACAAAGGCTTCTCGAGGACCTGCATGAATCCCTTCTGCTTCGCCAGGCCGCGCAGGTGCTTGGTCACTCTGCCGCTGATCAGGATGGCAGGAAGCATGATATTGCGCCGGCGCAGCGCCCTTATCAGATCGATGCCGTCGCCCCCGGGCATGTGGTAGTCGATGACCAGGCAGGCACGGGTTGGCAGGGCTGAGTCGGCGAGCAGCGCTCGAGCGCCATCATAGAGCTTTACCCGAAACCCCTCCACCTCCAGGGCGAACTTCAGGGCAGCCCGAACGGCGGCGTCGTCGTCGACGACCAGGACGGTACCCGATTCAGGTGACATTGAAACACAATCGTCACTGGAGCCGGGCCACGCATTGATCCACCGCAAGCCCTCCGGTGCCCTGCTACTGGCTGCTTGCAATGAGGACCATGCGGACCAGCTCCGAGAGGCTGTCGGCCTGCATCTTGGTCATGACATGGGCGCGGTGGATCTCGACGGTGCGCGGGCTGATGCCGAGCTCGCAGGCGATCACTTTGTTGGCATCGCCGGCCACCAAACGGTCGAGCACCTCGCGCTCCGGGCCGGTCAGCTGGGCCATGCGTTCCTGGATTGCCGTTGCCCGTGCCGTCCGGTCGGCATCGTCGACACGAGGAGGGATCAGGGCGGCCCTGACGGCCGACAGCATGGTCTCGTCGTCGAAGGGTTTCTCGATGAAGTCCACGGCGCCATTCCTCATGGCCTCGACGGCAAGGGTGACGTCGCCGTGACCCGTCATGACGATCACCGGCAAATGCACCTCGAGCTCGAGCAGTCGGCGCTGCAGCTCCAGGCCATCCATGCCCGGCATCCGGATGTCGGTCACGACGCAGCCGCTCTGAATTTCGGGTACGAGCTTCAAGAAGGAGACCGCCGATTCGTGGATTCGCACAGCCAGCCCGGCCGCGCTCAGCAGAAACGCCAGCGACTGTCGAACGTCGTCGTCGTCGTCGATGATATGAACCACGCCCTCAGCCGGCATTATCGGCCTCCTCGACCTCGGCCCTGCGCAAGGTGAACCGGAAGATCGTGCCGCCGCCTGGCCGGTCCTCGACCCAGATCCTGCCACCATGGGCCTCCACAATGGTTCGGCTTATCGAAAGCCCCAACCCTATGCCCTTGGGCTTGGTGGTGACGAACGGCTGGAACAAATGGCTGGCGACTTCGGGCGCCAGCCCCAAGCCGGTATCGGAGATGCTGATTTCGGCAAAGTCGCCGGCCAGTGCTGCGGTGCTTATCTCGAGGCGGCGCTCGGCAGGTACTTCGAGCATGACCTCGATGGCGTTGCGGATCAGGTTGACGAGGACTTGCTGAATCTGAATACGGTCGGCCAGCACGAAGCCGGCCCGAGGGTCGAGTCGGTAGGTTACGGTGATGCCGCCCTCGTGGGCGCCAACGAGGCCTAGGGCGCTTGCATCCTCGACCAGCTTGGCGAGGTTCTCGACTCGGCGGTCGCTTTCGCCGCGTGCCACGAATTCACGCAACCGGCGGATGATGTGACCGGCGCGCAGCGCCTGGTCCGCCGCCTTGCCCAGCGCTTCGCGCAGCATTGGCGTCGATTCAGTTTCGATCTTGTCGAGCAGGCGCTGGCTGCCACGCAGGTAGTTGCTGATCGCGGTCAGCGGCTGGTTGATCTCGTGAGCGAGTGTCGAAGCCATCTCGCCGAGGGCCGTATAGCGCGACATGTGCGTGACTTCCAGCTGCAGCTCCTTGAGCCGGGCTTCGGTAAGCTGCTGGGCGGTCAGGTCGCGGATGAAGCCCGTGAAGTAGTGCCGCTCGCCCGACCGCAGCTCGCCAACAGTGAGGTGCATGGGGAAGGTCGTGCCATCCTTGCGCTGGCCGACCACGATGCGGCCGATGCCGATGATGCGCCGCTCTCCCGTGGACAGGTACCGCCTTAGGTAGGCATCGTGCTGCTCGCGATCAGGGGAGGGCATGAGGCGGCTGACGTTGTCGCCAGCGATCTCGGCCAGCGAATAGCCGAACAGCTGCTCGGCCGTGGTGCTGAGCGATTCGATGCGACCGTGATCGTCGATGATGATCATGGCGTCCGGCACGGTCTGAAGGATCGATCGCAGCCGGGCTTCCGCTGCCTCCAGCGCCGCTGCCGTCGCCGAACGATCGTCACTGTCGGATGCTGCATCGAGGCTGTGCACTATCCATCGCACGGCTCCATCGGCGTCCAGCACAGGGATGTTGGTCATGCAGACTGAGCGAGGCGACCGGCGGGCTGGAGACCCGGCGACAGGCGTCGGAACTGGCGCCGTCACCTGATGCGGGCGGCGCAGGCTGAGCACGCTCTCGAGGGAGGTGAGCAGGAGCTCGACGGCCGCGTCCTCACGGAAAACCTGCCGGATTGGCTTACCGATCAGCGTGTCGCCCGGAACGCCCTGAAGGCTGCTATAGCCCTCGTTGCAGGCGATGATCGTGAGCTCGGGTGAAAGGGCAAGCTCGGCACGTTGCGATGCGTGGATCATCCCAACAGCGGCGGCATAAAGCTGTTCGCCCGAAGTCTCGTTCATCGGTTCCGGCCTCTAGGCCAAAATACAGACTGTTCCGCGCTGGTGCGAGGGTCTTCGTCCAGGCGCGCCTTCTTCGCGCCGAAACGGTCGCGCCGCGCACCGGCCGTGCATATCTCACGATGCTTCAGTGCCGACCTCGGGCGATCGCAGCATATCCAGGCCGAACAGGAGGACCCCTACGCGGCTTGCCGAGGAAGCCCATTCGGCCAGGCGGGGATAGTTGTCGACCAGCCAGTTGAAGGCACCCTGGACCGCGGCAAAGGCCGCCGCCGCTTGCGTGACCTCGCCGAGCGACATCGTGCCGTTGATGTATTGAGGCACGCACAGGATCAGGCCGACCAGCGGGGCAAGCAGGGTGTTGCCGTGCGATACCAGCGTGGTTCGCACGTGCTGTCCGCACAGGTGGCGCCATTGGCGGATGACCTCGGCCAGGGCGAGGTTGACGGATGCGTCTTGCCCGTCCTCCACGGGGGGCGCCGCCCGGGGCAGGCTGCGGAGATGGGTCACCGCGAACTTGAGCTCCGATTCGGCCTGGTTCTTGCGTTCGATGACGTGGGCCATCCGGCTGCCGACCAGGACCACGGCCCCTGTCGTCAATGCGGCATAGGCAATGCTGGCGAACACCAGATAGCCGGGCAGCTCCAGGCTGGTTCCGAATCCATCGATCTTCAGGGACCCACCGACCGTCCACAGCACCACGACGAAGGTCGCTGCCGTCAGCAGTGACGACAGCAATCCGACCAGCAGGTCTATCGGCGCGTCGGTGGCGATGCGCGCGTCCTCGGCGATACGGTACTCGGCGAGCTGCGGCTCGCCCGGACCGTCGTCCAGGCGACGGTAATTCTCGTTGCTGAGCCAGAGCGCGAGCAGTTTCGTGGTAAGCCATTTGCGCCAGGACCTTTGAAAGCTCATGCGACCCCACACGGCGAGGACGGCGAGCCCGATGCTGCCGGCCGCAAGCGCGGGCAGCAGGTAGGTCTGCTGCAGGATTTCCCGACCCTCGCGCAGCTCCAGGGCGTTGAAGAAGTCACGGTTCCAGATATTCAACCGATATTGCACCAGAAGCTGCGCTACGACGCAGACGACGAGCAGCGCGATCAGGGCCCACGGAATCCAGGCGCTGCGGCCAGACCAGAAGCCCATGGCGGTGCGCCAGAAGCGACGCAGCGGCGCGGCTCCTACAGCGGACGGATCATCCCCGTTCATGGGCCAGGGCCATCAGGCCGACAAACGTCGGATCGCGCCGCGTGACAACTCTGGTCGGAACGCGGGCGAGATAGCGCTGCAGCCGCCCCTTGCTCTCGAAGCGCTCGCGGAACGGGGAATCGCCCAGGTGGTCGACGATCTTGGGAACGATGCCACCTGCGATCAGCACCCCTCCCCTCGCGCCGAAGCTCAGGGCGGCGCTACCCGCGACCGAGCCCAGGAAACCGCAGAACATGTCGAGCACCCGCCGTGCCGTGTCGCACGTCCCGTAGATCGCCTCGCGCACGACCTGCTCGGGGGTGGCTATTGGCACGTGCGCCTGGCCGTGTACCGTCAGGGCTTCATGCAGGTTCATCAAGCCGCGCCCCGACAGGACGCGCTCGGCCGACACATGGCCGTAGCGGTGGCGCAGGAAGTCGATGACAGCCGCCTCGGTTGCGTCCGTCGCGGCGAGCGTGGCGTGGCCGCCTTCGCTCGCCAGCACCTTGCTCCCGCCTGGGCCGGCGATGAAGCAGGCCATCCCGAGACCGGTTCCGGGCGCCAGCAGGACGACCGGATCAGTGGCCAACGCGGTGCCGCCGCCGACGCCCACGGAATCCTCGGGAGCGAAGCGAGGAACGCCCCAGGCAAGAGCCTCGAGATCGTTCACCAGCCTGACGCTGCGCAGATGGAACGCCTGCCTGAGCTCCTCGCA
Source organism: Reyranella sp. (assembly GCF_050185545.1). Taxonomy (GTDB): domain Bacteria; phylum Pseudomonadota; class Alphaproteobacteria; order Reyranellales; family Reyranellaceae; genus Reyranella. The sequence goes on from NZ_JBFWZI010000029.1 coordinate 32,196, forward strand.
CGTCATCACCCAGGAGACATTGGTCAGCGCGCATCGGCCACCCTCGACGGGGCCCGCCGCGGCGATCACTGCACGATCCAGGATGACGCCGTCTTGCGCACGGGTATTGAGGAAATGCCGAATGGCGTCGATGGGGCCGGCATAGGCGCCGGTCGACACGGCTTCGATGGCGCCAAGCTCGGCGCCCTTCAGCACGGCGAAGCGCGCCCATGTCGCGCCGATGTCGGCGAGGAGGCAGGTGGTCATGTTGCCACCCTTTCGGCAGCAGCCTTGATGGTCGCGGCGTACCAGCGTGCCGAGGCCTTGGGAACCCGCCGTTGCGTCGGATAGTCGACGTAAACCAGCCCGAACCGGTTCTGGTACCCCGCCCCCCATTCGAAATTATCGAGAAGCGACCAGACGAAATAGCCGCGCACGTCGGCGCCGAGCTCGACCGCCTCCCCCAGGGCATTGATGTAGCGCGAGAAGTAGTCGACCCGCTCGAGGTCGAGAATCTCGCCGGACGCGTCGGGCTTCTCGACTGCGCCGGCCCCGTTCTCCGTCACATAGAGAGGCAGCCCGTAACGATCGTGGGCATCCAACAGCACGTCACGGAAAGCCATCGGGTCGATCTGCCAGCCGACCGGCGATCGCACCACGTCCGCCGGGGCGTCCGCCCAGGCGAAACCGAGTGGGGAGGCCCCCTCTGCCTTGGCATAGATGGGCGAATAGTGGTTGACGCCGAGCCAATCGACTGGCCGGCAGATACGCTCCATGTCGCCCTTGCGGCGATGCAGGTCGATGCGGCCCCGCAGCGAGGCGGGATAGTCGCCGAGGAGCTGGGGATCGGGAAATGCCCTGTTCCAGAAGTCGTCCAGGATGGCGGCCGCCTTGCGATCGGCCGGAACCTGCTGGACCGGGCGGCTGGGTTGCATGTTGTGGATGACGCCGATCGACGCTGCGGCGACTTCCGCGCGCAGGACGTCGACCGCCGTGCCGTGCGCCAGGTTGACGTGATGGACGGCCGCGTAAAGGGAATCGTGATCGTTCGTCGCCGGTGGATGCCAGCCAAAGGAATAGCCGAACAGCGTAAATACAGCAGGCTCGTTGAAGGTTGCAAAGCGCTTGACGCGGTCGCCGAGCCGGCGGGCCACCACCTGGGCGTAGTCGGAGAACCATTCGACGACGTCGCGATTGGTCCAGCCCCCCAGCTCCTGTAACGCTTGCGGCAGATCCCAGTGATAGAGACAGAGCCAAGGCTCTATGCCGGCCTGCAGCAGGCCATCCACCAGGCGGTCGTAGAAGGCGATGCCGGCTTCGTTCACCGGACTGCGGCCCGTTGGCAGGATGCGCGGCCAGGCGACCGAGAAGCGGTAAGCGCCCACTCCGATCTGCTGCATCAGGCCGATGTCCTCGCGGTAGCGGTGGTAGTGGTCGCATGCCTCATCGCCGGTGTCGCCATTGGCGATGCGGCCCGGCTCGCGGCAGAAGCCGTCCCAGATGCTGGCGCCGCGCCCGTCGGCCTGCGCGGCCCCCTCGACCTGATAGGCGGAGGTCGAAACGCCCCACAGGAAGCCGCACGGCAACGGCTTGCGGCCGACCGGGCGTCGGTCGTTCGCGCCTCCGGGAAAAGCGGTTTGCAGGCTGACCATTAGAAGCACGCTACACCTGTCCTTCATGGCGGCGATTGAGGTATCTCAAGTCCCGCCTGAGCCGGCAATTGATCTGGAACAAGGCCGCTGGCGCGTTCATCCGCTATGCAGGGGTCGACACGCGGGAGAGGATTATGCGTGCGATCAAAGTGATGACGCGGCCGGTCGTGACAGTACCGGCCGATGCAACGGTCTGGTCGGCTGCCGGCATCCTGCTGGGCGCCCGCATCAGCGCGGCACCCGTGGTCGACCCCGACGACCGCATGATCGGTATCGTCAGCGAGGCCGACCTGATGAATCGGCCGGAACTCGGCACCGTGCCCGGGCGCTCATGGCTGCAGCGGCTGCTTGCCGACGAGGTCGTGCTGGCGCGCGATTACATGCGATCCCACTCCCATCGAGTGACGGACGTGATGACGCGCGACGTCGTCACGGCGCAGGAGAACGCCGATCTCAGGGAGATCGCCAGCCTCATGCAGCGCCACGGCATCAAGCGCGTGCCGATCGTGCGCGACGGCAAGGTGCTGGGCATCGTCAGCCGGGCCAACCTGCTTCAGGGTCTCCTGGCACGCGAGCCGCGGTCAGCCGGCGGCACCGCGCTGGACGAGGACCTGCGCGAAGCCGTGCGCGAAGAGCTGGGCAGGCACCCCTGGAGCTCGGGCGTCGGCAACGTCGTCGTCGAAGGCGGTGTTGTCCATTTGTGGGGTCAGACGCGATCGGCATCGGTGAAGGAAGCGGTGAGGGTGGCGGTCGAGAACGTTCCCGGCGTGAAGCGAGTCGTGAGCATGATCGTCGTGCTGCCGGTCGAGGCACTCATCTGAACCTCTCGATCAGCTCGCCTCGTGGCAGGCGGCGATGGCGTTCGCCACGGCGCGAGTAGCGTCAACCACGACGATTTGGCCGACACTCTCCCGCGCCAGACGGAAGCTGGGCACCGTGTTGGCAACAACAATCCCGCTGAAAGAGCTATCCGTCATCAGCTCACGTGCGCCCTCCATGAAAAGCCCGTGGGCGGCCCCCGCAAAGACGCGCCCTGCGCCGGCGGCTCGGCATGCCCGGGCAGCCCGGACCAGCGTGCCACCGGTGCTGATCAGATCGTCGACGATGATGGCCGTCGCGCCGCGCACGTCACCGGCCAGAACCTGCCCGCTGACCACGCCGGCGCTGCGGCTCTTCTCCATGAAAGCCGAGCCAACGTCCTGGCCGGTCAGCGATTGCAGCTCCTCGCGAAAGCGCTGGGCGCGTTTGGCGCCGCCGGCGTCCGGCGAAACGGCGACAACCGATCCGCCGCGGAGGAGTGGAGCGAAATGAGCCGCCAGGATCGGCGCGCACTCGACGTGCCAGGTCGGGCAGCGAAAGGCGTTCTCGAAGGCAGCGACGTTGTGAACCTCGACCGTGATGACCCGTCCAACGCCCATCGCCTCGAACAGCGACGCGACATACCGGCTCGTGATCGGGTCGTTGGCCTTGGTACGGCGGTCCTTGCGAGCGTAGCAAAGATACGGGATCACTGCCGTGACGTCGGCGGCTCCCGAATCGCGCAGGGCGCCGCAGAAAAACAGCAGGCGACACAGCTTGTCGTTGGCGCTCTGGGCATCGTCACCATGCAGCGAGTGCACGACATAGGTGTCGCAGCCGCGAACCGCCTGCAAAGGGCGTGCCTTGTGCTCGCCGTCCTCGAAGTCGCGTTCCTCGTGTGGAGCCAATGCTGTCGCGAGATGGGCCGCGATGCGCTCGCCGAAGGGCCGGCTTCCCTCCAGGGCAAAGATCGCCAGTGGTCGTCTGCTCATGGCCTCCTCGCTTCATCCATCTGGGTAGCGAGCCCACGCAGCGCCGGGCTGATCTGGACGGGCACGCCCGCTTCCTCCAGCCGGCGCAGCGGCTCGGGAAGGCTCTCGAGGGAGGTGGCCGCGTGCGCGCGCGTCTGCGCCAGCACTGGCAGGTCCTTCACACGCCGCCCAGCGCGCAAGACTGGAAGGAGCAAGGGCTCTCCTGACGCCACCTCCTCCGCCAAGGTGACCGTGTCGCGGGCAATGGTCCCGTCCGCGTGGAACTGCCGCCAGACCTGCTTGCGCCCCGGCCAGGTCGCCTTGCCTTCGCTCAGCTTGCGCCTCGGGCGACCGGCATACTCCTGCAGCTTGTAGGCGCAATCGAGCGCCGGCGCGTCGGACGAGGTCGTCAGACTGGTGCCGATGCCGAATGAATCGATGGGTGCCCCCTGACGAACGAGGGCCTGGAGGCTGTGCTCGTCGAGACCGCCGCTGGCCATGATCCGGACTTGGCGCAGGTCTGCGGCGTCCAGGATCGCCCGCACATTGCGCGCATGCATGGCGAGGTCGCCACTGTCGAGGCGGACGGCGGCAACGGCGATCCCGCTGGCGGCAAGCCGCGGCGCCAGGCGGACCACCAGCCGCGCGCCGGCCTCGGTATCGTAGGTATCGATCAGCAGCGTCAGGCTCCCGGGCCGTGCCAGCGCGAACCGCTCGAGCGCCGTCGCCTCGTCGTCGTGAGCCTGAATGAAGGAGTGCGCCATGGTGCCGAACATGGGCACGCCGAAGGTGCGATTGGCCGCCAGGGTCGCTGTGCCGGCGAAGCCTGCGAGGTAGGCGGCGCGCGCCGCCAGCAACCCGGCCTCCGCTCCATGGGCGCGGCGGAATCCGAAATCGACCAGGGCCCTTCCGGGGGCGGACAGGACCATGCGGGCTGCCTTCGAGGCGACGATGGTCTGGTAGTGGACGAGGTTGATCAGCCGCGATTCGACGAGCTGTGCCTGAGGCAGCGGCGCGGTGATGCGCACCACGGGCTCGTCGGCGAAGAACACGGTGCCCTCGGCCATGCTGTCGAGGTCGCCGGTGAAGCGCATATCGACCAGGCTGTCGATGAAGCCGGACGAGAACAGGCCGGTCGAACGCAGCCACGCCAGTTCCTCGGGCGAATAGCGCATCTGTTCCAGGAAATGAACGAGCTGCTCGAGACCAGCCATCATGAGGAAGCCGCGCCCCGCCGGCAGCTTGCGCACGAACAGCTCGAACACCGCGCGCTCGCTCATGTCGTGCCGGCGGTAAACCTCCATCATGGAGAGCTGATAGAGATCGGTCAGCAGCAGGCTGTGATCAAGCATGGCTCATCGCGTCCTGCCGGCGGACCGCCACGCCCTGTCGGCATCGGCCAGGTAGGCAAGCGCAAGCGGTCGCCATTTTTCCGGCGACCTCGGCCTTTCGTCGAGAAGATGGGCGATCGCCAGGCGGGCCCGCAACGTGGCGCGATACGAGGCGTAGAAGGTGAAGAGCTCCGGCGCGAAGCCGCCGGGCAGGGTGGCGGCAACCTGCCTCACGACATAGGTTCCGTGCCGGGCAGCGCCAAGCTGACTGCATTCGACGGCGAGCGCTGCCAGCTCGTCGAGGGGGTCGACGGCCCGGAGATCGGCGTTGAACTCGAGGCAATCGATGACACGGACCGGTGGTTCCGGCCAGATATGCTCCGGTCGAAGATCGCCGTGTCCATCGACAATCAGGTGGTGCTGCACCCGCTGCAGTAGAAGCCCCGCATGCTGACGCAGGAACTCCTGTTGCCGGCGATGGATGCGCCTCACCAGCGGCTCCGGCAGGCCGAGCCGTGGGAGCATCAGAATGCGCCGGTTGGCGAGCAGGCTGCGCCGCCAGCGGTCCAGGTGGATGGCCGGTGAGATGGCGATGCGGGGGGCGCGCCGATAGAACCGACAGAGGACGGAAACTAGCGGGTTGAGCTGCCACGGCTGTATCCGGCGCGCGAGCAGCAGGCGCTCCAGCGTGCGGTCCTCGTCCAGGCGCTGCATGACCACCAGCCAGTCGACGATCTCGCCGGGACCGCCGATGCGCAAGGTGTCGCCACGGCATGTCAGGGGAGCCAGGGCCTTGTAGACATCGGGCGCCAGCCGTCGGTTCAGCACAAGTTCGGCTTGGCAGGCGACATGGCGACGCTCGAGCGAGGAGAAATCGAGAAAGGGAAAGCGAACCGGCTTCTTCAGCTTGTAGACCCGATCGGCCGTCGCAAACAGCCATGACATGTGCGTCTCGCGGCAGCCGATCGGACCCGTTGCGCCACAGTACGCTTCCCGCGTTCTCAGGAACGCCACCTTCGCGGCAAGCGGCACTTCCCGCGAGCGGCACGCAATGCCTTTCGAGTCACACTCGGCGGCAGGAAGGGCTGCGCCGCGCACCATCAGCGATAGACCAGGACGGGTATCGAGCTGTGGGTCAGCACCTTGAGCGTCTCGCTGCCCAGCACGAGGGCAGAGACGCCGCGCCGACCGTGCGAGGCCATGGCAATCACGTCGCAACCGAGCTGTTTGGCGGTGTCGATGATCGCCTGGTAGGGGTGATTGTGCTCGACTTGGACGACATTGCATTGCACGCCCTGGGCCTTGCACTTGCGCTCGGCGTCACCGAGATATCGCGCAGCCTCGGCCTTGACGTGCCTCTCGTAGGTCTCCTTGGTGTTGGCAAGCTGCTTCGAGCCTGTCGACAGGACATGGAACGGCTCGGTCGCCGTGACGATGGTGACCTTGGCGCCGGCTTCGCGGGCAAAGTTCACCGCCTTGTCGACAGCCGCCTCCGACAGGAGAGAGCCATCGGTGGCGACGAGAATGTGATTGAACATGGTCCTCCTCCCGCGTGTACCATTCAGGCGGCGGCGAGACTAAGGGCTCGACGGAGCACACCGCCTTGACCTGCCTCAACCTGTGTGCCGGTTGATCTCGATCAAGTCCTCGACCGTATCGGTACGATATGAACGTTCAGGAGCGAAGTCATGACCAGGCAATCGATGGGCAGTGTTGCGCGTCCCGCATCCGCGTCCGACGTCCGCCACATCCTGGGGGATCTCGACGATGGGAAGGTCGCCGCGATTCTCGCACTGAAGCCGAGCCTCGCGGAGCTCGAGGATGTGGCCATATGTATGGCTGGCGATCACGATGTCCTGGCCAAGAGTGGTCATCATGTTCCCGTGACGGCTGCGCGAATCATCGAACTGCTGGCGGAAGGCGAAGAAGAGCCCGAAAGGTGAATCAATCGCTACGGAGCGCCCCATGCCATTTCGCAACAGGCAGGAGGCAGGTACGCGGCTTGCCGCCGCCCTCGCATCGTTCAAGGCTCAATGCCCCGTCGTCCTGGCCCTGCCGCGGGGCGGCGTGCCGGTTGCGGCCGAAGTCGCCGTCCGCCTTGCAGCGCCGCTCGATCTGGTACTGGTGCGCAAGATCGGCGCACCTGGGCAACCGGAGCTCGCCATGGGTGCCGTCGCGGAAGGTGATCCGCCCGTGACGCTGCGCAACGAACTCGTCGTTCGGGCGCTCCGCATCGAGGAGCGGGAGTTCGAGCGCGTCAGGGACCGCGAGTTGATCGAGATCGAGCGCCGACGCCAGGCCTATCTTGGTGACCGGCCGCGGATCGATGTTGCGGGCAGGCTGGCGATACTGGTCGATGACGGCATCGCGACGGGCATGACCATACGGGCCGCTGCTCGCGCCATGGCCAGTCGCAGACCGAGCCGTGTCGTCATCGCCGCTCCCGTCGCTGCCCTCGACGTTGCAACCGATCTGCGGCGAGAGATCGGCGACGTCGTCTGCCTCGAAGAGTACGAACATCTCTTCGCCATCGGCCGGCACTACGCCGACTTTTCGCAGGTCAGCGACGAAGACGTACGCCTGATCCTGAGCCGCCAGCCAAGCCTCGTCGCCTGAGTCCTGTTTCGCGTTCAGGAAGCGACAGCCAGCACCGGCGTCTTGCGCCGGGTCGCCACGTCCAGAAGCATTTCCTTCGGCATCGTCGCTTGCCGGCGCAGGACGAGCAGGCGTTCGTGTCGGCCACCAAGTGCACGTTGCAACGACTCCATCAGGGCCGCCGAGGAGGCCGGTTCCACCGGCGGTATGGCAAAAGCCTTCTCGCCAGTCCCGGCGGCTATGCGCGCCGCGAGCTCGAAGCATGCATCCGACCGGCTGGCGGCGACAGCAGCCACCGGCCCGTGCCGGGGCATGCCCGTCCTCGGCAAGAGCAGCACGGCCGCAGCCGACGCCTCCGCCGCTTGCCGCGCCGGCTCGCTGCCGGGAGCGAGCAGGTCGAGCGCGGCAGGCTCGGCGAGGATGAGCACGTCCGTTGCCTGCGCGACCTTGCTTGCCAGCGTTACAGGGCTGCCGCGGCGCACCTCGAACCGGCACGCCAGTCCCTGTGATTTGATTTCCCGCTGGAAGAGACGGGCGGCCTGCTGTGCGGCAGCGCGCAGCTCGTCATCCACGCGCTGCGGCTCCATCATCCGCCATTCGTGCCCGGGCATGCGGAGCTCTCGGGTAAACGGCAAGCCGGCGAGGTCGATCAGCGACTGATCCTCGATGAAGACACCCAGCATCTCCAGCTCCAGCAGGCGCGCGAACTCGGCGGCCGCCTGGAGCATGTGCCGGTCGACGCTGCCGCTCGACATGCCCAGCACGGCCCGCCGGTACGACGTGGATGCTTTCGAGGTCACTGCTTGCGCGCCTTCCTGGCGTCCGTCATCGCCTTGCGCGCAGCCACGAAGCGCCTCAGGCATGCTTCCACGGCGGCATTGACGCTGCCAGCGGCATAGCGGCCGTCCTCGCCGCGGGTTCCCGCGGCGTGGCCGGTCAGCAGGGCGATCGCCTCGTCTACCGTGCGAATGGCATAGACGGCGAACTTGCCATCCTTGCAGGCCTGCACCACGTCGTCCCCCAGCATGAGATGCTGGACGTTGGCCACGGGGATCAGGACGCCGTGCCGGCCAGTCAGTCCGCGCGCCACGCAGATATCAAAGAAGCCTTCGACCTTCTCGTTGACGCCGCCGATGGCCTGAACATGCCCGTGCTGGTCGACGGAGCCGGTGACCGCGAGATCCTGCCGCAACGGCAGGCCGGCGAGGGCGGAGAGCAGCGCGCACAGCTCGGCAACGGAGGCGCTGTCGCCTTCGACGCCGCCATACGACTGCTCGAACACGAGGCTGGCCTGCAGCGACATGGGCGCATCGAGGGCGTAGCGGCCGGCGATGAATCCCGAAAGAATCAGCACGCCCTTCGAATGGATCGGGCCCCCCAGCTCGACCTCGCGCTCGATGTCGACGATCTTGCCGCTTCCCGGGCCGACGCGGGCGCTGATTCTGGATGGTCGGCCGAACGCATGACCGGCAAGAGTCAGCACCGACAGGCCATTGATCTGGCCAACCCGAGTCCCCTCGGTCGCGATCAGCGACACGTCGCGCAGGATCATCTCGCGACTTCGCTCCTCGAGACGGGAAGCGCGCCATCGCTGGCCACGCAGCGCCTGCTCGACATCGGCGCGCGTGATCACGTCTCGTTCGCGCGTGCGGGCGCAGTGATCCGCCTCGATCACCAGGTCCTGCATGTCTTCCACGAGCAGCGACAGCTTCGCGGAATCCTGCGCCAGTCGCGCGGCACGTTCAATGACTGCCTCGACGCCGCTGCGATCGAGGGCGCGCAGGCCGGCTTCGCCGGCCAACCCGCCGATCACGCGCGCCAGCAGCGCCTCGCTCTCCGGAGAACGTTCGAGCTCGTCCTCGAAATCGGCGAGTATCTTGACGTGCTTCTGGAATTCCGGATCGAGGGCGGCAAGCAGATAGTAGATCTGGCGTTCGCCGACCAGGATCACCTTGACGTGCAGCGGAATGGGGCTCGGTTCCAGGGTGGCGGTCGACATCAGCCCGACGATATGGGCGAGGTCCTCGATCACGATCTCCTGGCGGACCAGGACCCGCTTCAAGGCTGACCAGGCGTAGGGCTCGCTGAACAGGCTGCGGGCGTCGATGATGATCGTGCCGCCGTTGGCTCGATGCAGGGAGCCTGCCTTGATCATCCTGAAGTTCGTTACCAGCGCCCCCTGGTAGGACATGTGCTCGACGCGACCGAGCAGATTGCCCAGCGTCGGATTGAGCTCCTCCACCACGGGCGAGCGGCCGCCGGTGTCGCTGCCTACCAGGACGTTCACATCGTACCGTTCGAACGGATGTCCTGGCGGCATGGCATCGAGCCGCGTCGCCGACCCACCTTCGGGTTGGCCAAGGAAGAGCTGCACATGCTGCAGCACATCGTTGCGGACAGCTTCAATGTGGTCGAGGACCTGAGGCAGGTCCGCGAAGCCGTCACGAACCTCATCGATCTCCTGGTTGATGGCGAAGCGGGCCGTCTCCTGGTCGAGGGCGTTGACCTCGTCGCGACGACTTTTCTCGAGCTTCGGGATGGCACGCAGGCTCTCCTCCATCTCGCGCTCGATGCTCGCGACGGCCTCCTGCGTCGCCTTTCTCCGCTCTTCCGGCCATTTGCCGAACGCCTCGGGATCGACGATCTCGCCCTTGTCCATGACGGCGATGGTGAAGCCCATGGGAGTGCGTATGATGGCCAGGCCTCGCGCTGCCGCCTTCTCTCCCAGTGCCTGGAAGACCTTCTGCGTGTTGGCACGCAGCGCCTCGTCGATGGCGGTTCGCCGGCGCTGGTAGTCGTCGCTCTCGAACAGCGCCGGCAGGGTGACGCGCAGGTCCTCGATCAGCTTCCTCATGGCTTGTTGAAGCGGCACGGCGCGGCCGCCCGGCAGGCCGATGGCAGTCGGCCGATGCGGAATGGCGAAGTTGTTGACGTAGACCCAATCCTGCGGCGGTCTGCCGGGCGGCTGCGCCATCTCGAGCATCTTGCGCAACGACGACGAGATGCCCGCCCCGGCCCGACCGGTCGCAAATATGTTGAAGCCCCGCGCCGCCAGCCCGGTGGCCAGTCTTATCGCTTCCTCTGCGCGCTGTTGCCCCGCAAGCACGGGCGCGGGCGGAAGCTCCCGTGTGGTGGTGAAGGCAAGGCCGGCAAGATCGGCGCGCCTGATGAGCTTGTCGGGCGAAAGCGCCTTCGGGATTGTCTCGGCCTCTATTGTCGGTGTATCGCGCATCTCTCGGAGGCTCACAGGCGCCCGATCTCGAATTCCTCGCAGGAGTGCCCAAGCATCGAGAGGCCCTCCTCGACGAAGTCGGCCAGCATTGGCATGCCAAGCAGGTATCCCGCCGTGCGGTCGTTGTGTGCCCGGGCGGCTTCGCGCCTCATTTCCGGCCAATCGCCGGGGCCAGTCCCATCGCGTCCCAGCCACGCGAGCGCCACCAGGTCGATCTGCTCGTCCTGCGACAGCGCCGCGATGGAGGAGGTGAGCTCTTCCTCGACGGGATCATCCGCGTGCTCCTCCAGCACGGCGACGCCCTTGTCGTCGCTCGGATTCGAGCCGGGGTCGGGCTCCGTCGCCGGATCCTTGGCATCGAACTCGCGCGCCTTGACGATGATGAAGCAGACCTTCTCCGGCGAGATGGTCAAGGCGGGTGGGGGAGCGGCTGCGCCGATGTCCTGGACATGACGTGGCATATGTCGACCTCCTGGCACCGTGGGAAAGCGCTTCACCAAATCATCGGCGGCGCGGTCTTTCCTTGATTGAGATCAACGTGTCATCAGGACCGCGCTGGCACAAGCGTGGGCCCATGGACCCGGTCCTGATACGATGCCCGCCGGATGGCGGCAGGAGGTAGCCATGATGCTTCACAAGCGCATATTGCAGTGGCAAGCCGACCATCCCACGATCACCTGGATCTTCTGGATCGTCGTTTGGCTGCTCGTCATCGTCCTGCTGTTCAAGCCGGCCAGGCTGAGCGGCATGGCCTGACGGCGAGCCTTGCGCGCCGTTCCGGCTGCGCCCCAGCCTGGCCGTCAACGCGCCGCAATGTAGCGGGCGAGCTTCAGGAGCGAGCTCACCTTGCCGTAGTCCGCTTCCGGCACTGTCACGCCGAGCTGTTCGTGCGTGGCAATCACGAAGTTCAGGAAGTCCATCGAATCGAGGCCGACGTCGTTGCGCAGGTCGTCATCCGGACCCACGGTGGAAACGTCGAGGTCGGGCGCGATGCCGCTCAGGATCGTGCGCAGCCTCGCGATGATCTCGACATCGCTCATAGAGCCTCCGGCTTCTGCAGATGCTGATCGATGGCGGCCAGCAGCCGGCTGCCGATGGCGCCGTCGCTGGCGCGATGATCGGCCGCCAGTGTCGCCTGCACCATCGGCCTCTGCCTGATCTCGCCGTCGACGATCGATGCGGTCATGCGCGGCGCGCCAAAGCCCACGATCGCGAGTTGTGGCGGATAGATGACGCCGAGCACACTGTCGGCGCCTCGTTCTCCAAGGCTCGTGACCGTGACGGTCGGGTCCATCATCTCCGAACCGCGAATGCGCGCGGTGCGCGCGCGCGTGACCAGGTCGCGCAGGGCGGCCATTGCCTGGTCCAGCGTGAGGCGATCGGCGTCGTGGATGGCCGGCGCCATCAGGCCGCCGCCCCGCAGCGAGATGGCCCAACCGACATGGATTGCCGATGAAAGCTTGGGCGCGCCGTCGATCCAGAACCCGTTGAGCTGCGGTACCTCGCGAAGGGCCAAGGCGACGGCCTTAAGCAGGAGCGCTGCCGGCAACAGCCGGCGCTCGACGTCGCGTCGATCGTTTTCTGCGGTCAGCCACTGCATCGCCTGCCCGAGGTCGATGGGCAACGAGAGGTAATAGTGCGGGATCTCGCGCTTCGAGCGCGCCATGGCCGTGGCAATCGCCTGGCGCATGGCTGCCGGATCGAATCCGCGCCGTGGCGCCGCAACCGGCTCTCTTGCCGCGGCGGCCTCGACATCGGCGATGGCGATGGCGCCTCCCGGTCCGCTGCCGCTGAGGGCGCGCACATCGACCCCGAGCTCGGCAGCACGGCGCGCCGCCGCCGGAGAAATGCGGAGCCGCTCTGCCGACGGCAGAGCTTCGCGTCGTGGCGGAAGGGGCTGGGCGGCTGGCGGCACGGCCGCGGGAGCCGCCGCGGTTGCCGGCGGTACGAGGGGAGGTGGTGGTCCGGCTGCAGCCTTTGCCGCCGCCAACCCATCGATGCGGGCGAGCACGGCGCCGACCGGCGCCTCGGTGCCGAGGGGCACGAGTATCTCGCTCAGGACGCCCTGCTCGAAGACCTCGATCTCGAAGGCGCCCTTCTGGGTCTCGACGACGGCCACGACGTCGCCCCGTTCGACGCGGTCGCCAGGCTTTTTCAGCCATTCCACGACCGTGCCCTTTTCCATGTCGGCCCCCAGCGACGGCATGAGGAAGTCGCTCAAGCCGACCTCCCTTGCGGCCTCACCAGCTCAAGGGCGGCCGCGCGGATGGTATCGACCTGGGGTATGGCGGCATCTTCCAGATGCTTGGGGTAGGGGATCGGCACCTCCGCGCCGCACAGGCGGGCCGGAGGCGCATCGAGGTCGTAGAAGGCCTGCTCGGCCACGCGCGCGCAGATCTCGGCAGAGATGCCTCCGGAGCGCCAGCCCTCGTCGACGATCAAGGCGCGCCGCGTGCGGGCCAGCGAAGCCATTATGGTCCCGTCGTCCAGGGGCCGCAGGGAGCGAAGATCGATCACTTCGGCCTCGATGCCTGCGGTCGCAAGCTGCTCGGCCGCCGCCAGAGACTTGTGCAGGCTGGCGCCGTAGGTGATGAGGCTGAGGTCCCGTCCCGGCCGGCGCACTGCGGCTCCCGAGAGCGGCACCGCTCCCGCATCGGTCGCAAGCGCGCCTTCCATGTTGTAGAGGTTCACGTGCTCGAAGATCAGCACCGGATTGGGATCCTGCAGCGCGCTCCACAGCATGCCGCGCGCGTCCTCGAGCGTCGCCGGGGCGACGACCTTCAGGCCGGGAATGTGCGCATACCAGCCTTCGAGACTGTGCGAGTGCTGGGCGGCGAGCTGGCGCCCCGCTCCGGTGGCCATGCGGATCACCAAAGGAACGGCGAATTGCCCGCCGGACATGTGCGGGATGGTCGCCGCATTGTTGACGATCTGGTCGAGCGCCAGCAGGCTGAAATTGACGGTCATGATCTCGACGATCGGCCGCATTCCGGCCATGGCCGCCCCGATACCGGCGCCGACGAACGTGGCCTCCGACAGGGGCGTGTCGCGAATGCGCTCCTCTCCGAACTCCTGCAGCAGGCCCTTGGTGACGGCGTAGCAGCCGCCATAGCGGCCGACATCCTCGCCCATCAGGAACACGCGGTCGTCGCGCGTCAGCGCCTCGCGGATGGCCTGCTTGATCGCCTCGCGATAGGTGGTCATTTGTCGATCGCCGGCCGGAGTCATGTCGGCACCGCATCCATGAGCGTATAGCGGCAGAGGTCGGCCACCGGCTCCCAGGTTCCTTCCTCGGCGAAAGCGACGGCGGCATCGACCTCGGCCGCTGCCTTCTTCTCGAGCGCCATGACGTCCTCGTCGTGAAGAAGACCGCTGGCGAGGGCCCACTCGCCGAAGCGCTTGATGGGGTCGCGCTCCTTCCAGCGCTCGACCTCGGCCTTGTCGCGGTAGAGCTGGGCGTCGAACATCGAATGAGCGCGGAAGCGATAGGTCATGCATTCGAGGAACTGCGGACCGGCGCCGGCGCGAATGCGCTCGAGCGCCTTGCGGGTGGCGGCCTCGACCGCGACGACATCCATGCCGTCCACACGATGCGAGTCGATGCGGTACGACTCGGCCTTGCGATGGATGTCGGTCTCGGACTCGGTGCGCTCGATCGCACTGCCCATGGCGTAGAGGTTGTTCTCGCACACGAACAGGACGGGCAGCTTCCACAGGCCCGCAAGGTTGAGCGATTCATGGAACTCGCCCTCGGCGACGGCCCCTTCTCCGAACAGGCAGGCGGCCACCCCGCGACCCTTGCGCATCTTCTCGGCGAGGCCGAGCCCGACGGCGAGCGGCAGGCCGCCGCCCACGATCGCATTGCCGCCGTAGAAGCGGGCCGACCGGTCGAAGATGTGCATGGAGCCGCCGCGACCGCGGCTCGTGCCGTTCGACTTGCCATACATTTCGGCCATCAAAGGTCCCATGGGAATGCCGCGCGCCAGGGCGTGACCGTGCTCCCGGTAGGTGGCGACGATACTGTCGTCGGCCGACAAGGCGCCGGCGACGCCGACGGCGTTCGCCTCCTCGCCGATATAGAGATGGAGAAAGCCGCGGATCTTCTGCTGGGTGTAGAGTTCCGCGCACTTTTCCTCGAACAGGCGGATGCGCAGCATCTGCCCCAGCAGATGGCGGGCGTGGTCGCGGTTGAGATGCGGCTTGGCTGTCATGTCCTCTCGTCGCTTTCCAGGGTCGAGATATCGCCTTCGGGCAGCCCGAGTTCGCGCGCGCGCAGCAGGCGGCGCATGATCTTGCCGCTGCGCGTCTTGGGCAGATTGTCGCGGAAGGCGATCTCGCGCGGCGCCACGGCGGGCCCCAGGCGCCGGCGGGCATGGGCCATCAGGTCACGTTCCAGCTCCGCGCCTGGCTTGCATCCGGCCTTGAGGGACACGAAGGCCTTGATGGAATTGCCGGCGACCTCGTCGGGCTTGCCGATGACGGCCGCTTCGGCGACCGCTGGATGCTCCATGAGCGCGCTTTCGACCTCGAACGGGCCGACGAGATGGCCCGCGGTCTTGATCACGTCGTCGGACCGGCCGACGAACCAGTAGTAACCGTCGCGATCGCGACGGGCGAGATCACCGGTAAGGTACCAGCCGTCGGCAAAGCACTTGCGGTAGCGCTCGTCTTCTCCGAGATAGCCGCGGAACATCGACGGCCAGCCTGCCTTGAGCGCCAGTTCGCCTTCGACATCCGGCTCGCCGATCACCCGGATACCTTGTGCGGTGCGCTCGATGATGGCCGCCTCTATTCCCGGCAGCGGCTTGCCCATGGAGCCCGGCTTGACGGGCAGGGCGGCGAAGTTGGCGATCATGATGCCGCCGGTCTCGGTCTGCCACCAGTTGTCGTGGAACGGCCGGCCAAAGGTCTGCTTGCTCCAGACGACGGCCTCGGGGTTGAGCGGCTCGCCGACGCTGGCCAGGAAGCGCAACGAGCCGAGGTCGTACTTGTGCGCGATCTCCGCGCCCACCTTCATCAGCATGCGGATGGCGGTGGGAGCAGTATACCAGACGCTGACCTTCTGGCTTTCGATGATGGAGTACCAGCGATCGGCATCGAACTCCATCTCGTCGACGATGCTGGTGGCGCCGCTGACCAGCGGAGCGATCACGCCGTAGGACATGCCGGTCACCCAGCCCGGATCGGCGGTGCACCAGAAGACGTCGTCCCGATGCAGGTCGAGGGCATAGCGGGCGGTTGCCGCCTGGGCCACCACGGCGTCGTGGACGAGGACCGCACCCTTGGGCCGTCCGGTCGTGCCACTGGTGAAGTGCATGAGGGCGCGATCTTCGCGCGATGTGGCGGCAGTCCGATAATGTCCCGAGGCCGCCTCCATGAGGCGAGGCAGAGACCGTATCCGCTCTCGCTCGTCCTCGGCCGTGCCATCGATCAACAGCACCGTGCGCAGCGTCGGCAAGCTGTCGAGGATCTGCGCGACCTTGCGCTGGAACAGGGTGCGCGTAGTGACCAGGCAGGCTCCTCTGCCGATCTCGAGCCGTGCGCGGATCGGTTCCGGCCCGAAGGCGGAGAAGAGCGGGCAGAAGACGGCGCCCCGTTTCAAGGTGCCAAGGGCCGCCGAGTAGAAGGCCTGGACCCGCCCGGTTAGCGAGAAGACGGCCTCGCCCTGGCGTACGTCGAGCGATTCCAGGATGTTTGCGAAGCGGCTCGCCGCTTCGTCGAGCATGGCGAAGCTGACGGAAGAGACCGCGCCGTCGCGGCCGACATGACGCAGCGCGATCCGCGCGCCGTGGCCTTCGGCGACGTGTCGGCTTACTGCCTCGTGGGCGATGTTGAGGCCGCCTCCCGGCAAGCCGGCAAGCGATTGCCGCTCCGATGACCAGTCGAAGGACCGGCAAAGCGCATCGTAATCGCGAAGATTGGGAGCTACGCGCCAGTCGCTGCCCGATTTCTCGATGACCTCAAACATTTAAGCAGCTTCCGTCCGGCCAGATGCCTTGACCTTGACATGCCTCAAGTGCCGGAAGGTCTTGATCGAGATCAATGCTTTTGGGGGCTCTCGATGCTTCATGGTTCCCTGTGGCAGCAGGGCCATGGAGTGCGCAGATGGAGAGCTACCTTGTCAACATCGACATAGATCCTGAACAGGTCGTTCGCTGGCTGATGGTCGAGCGGCAAAGGGGTGGCTCCGGTCTCGACGTTTCCGCTTGGCGCTTCAATCGGAGGTGTCCCATCGAGCCCAGGGTGGAGGACCGGTTTGGCGACGAGGAGCGGGAAGACCTGAGCGACGAAGTGACGGTGGCCCGGCTCGAGATTGCGCCGACCCACGCTGGCGAGGGTTGGCGGGTCGTGGTTGCGGTGGAGGTCGAGCTCGAGCCAATCGTGCCGGGCCAGGATTCTGCAGAGGACGAGCGCGCGCCAATCGACCTCGACACCTTCTACCTCGAATTCATCCGTTCCGGACGCGGTACGGCAAGCGTCACCGCCGAGGCGGAATCGACCGAGGCGGAAGCTCATCTCGTGGAATTCCTTCGCGCAGTCGAGACGAATGCCCACGTGCCGGCAGGTCGACGCGCCAGACCCGGAAAGGTCGCCTGATCATCGCTCGAGCAGTCGGCGCAGCTCGTCGAGCGGGCGCGTATTGATGACGTCGGCCGGCCCAAGCCAGCCGCGCCTCGCTTGATCGATGCCGAAGCGCATGCACTTCAGGGCGTTGATGGAGTGCGCATCGGTGGAGATGGCGACCTTGACTCCGGCCTCCCGCGCGGCATGCGCTTGGCTGTCGTTGATGTCGAGCCTGTCCGGCTCCGCATTCAGCTCCACGTGGCAGCCAAGCTCACCCGCCGCGGCGAGGATGCGATCCATGTCGAGATCGCAAGGCTCGCGCTCGCCGATCAGCCGTCCCGTCGGATGCCCCAGAATGGAGACATTTCGGTTCCGCATGGCTCGGATCATGCGATCAGTCTGTGCCTGGCGCGACAGGTCGAAGGACGAATGCACCGACGCCACCACGATATCGAGCTTCGCCAAGGTCTTGTCGGGCAGATCGAGGGAGCCATCCTTGAGAATGTCCACCTCGATGCCCTTGAGGATCGTGATGCCCCCGAGCTTGTCGTTCAGCCGGTCGATTTGAGCCGCCTGTTGCGCCAGGCGCGCTGAATTCAGGCCATGGACCATCGCGATCCGCCGGCTGTGGTCGGTAAGGGCTATGTACTCGTGACCCAGGGCGCTGGCGGCCCGCGCCATTGTCTCGATATCGGCCGTGCCATCCGTCCACGACGAGTGGACGTGTAGATCGCCGCGAATGTCGGACAGCGCTACGAGCCGGGGCAGCTTCCCGGTCCGGGCGATGGCAATCTCGCCACGATCCTCGCGAAGTTCTGGCGGTATGAAGGCCAAGCCCAGGCGCTCGTAGATCTCCTCTTCGGTCGTTCCGGCGATCCGCCGCGTGCCCGCGAAAAGGCCGTATTCGTTGAGCTTCCAGCCCCGGCGCAAGGCCAGGCTGCGCAAGGCGATGTTGTGGGCCTTGGAACCGGTAAAGTACAGCAGCGCCGAGCCGTAGCTTTCCGGCGGGACCACGCGCAGATCGACCTGCAGTCCTGAACGGAGCACCACCGCCGCTCGTGCCGATCCATGGACAAGCACCTTGGCCACGTTCTCGTAGCGCAGGAACTTGTCCGCCATCCTCGCGCCGTTGCGGCCACTCGCAAGAACGTCCAGATCCCCGACGGTGTCGCGGCGACGACGGAAGCTGCCGGCGACGATGACGCGCGTTCCTTGTTCCTGGAGGTAGGTCAGCAGAGAATCGGCCTCCGCCTCGGCAAGCGAAAGCTTGAAGCGCCTGGCGGTCGCCGGCTTGTCGAGCGCCTCCAGGAGCTTGCCGACGGTTGCCGGGCCGAAGCCGGGGAGCTCGGCCAGGCGCCCTTGCCCTGCGGCCCGTCGAAGGTCGTCCAGCGTGCGCACCTTGAGCTTGTCGTAGATGAGCTTGAGGCGCTTGGGGCCAAGGCCCGGGAGGGCGGCCATGTCTCCAACCTGGCCGGGCACTTTCGTCTTCAGAGTGTCGAGAAGCCGGAAGTGCCCGGTTGTGACGATGTCGGCGATCTTGCCTGCAAGGTCCTTGCCGATGCCGGGGAGCTCGGCGAGGTCGAAGCCCTGCTCGAGCATCGTCGGGACGCTTTGCGACAGGCCGTCGACGGTGCGTGCTGCTCGCCGGTAGGCGCGCACGCGAAATGGATTCTCGCCCCTGAGCTCGAGCAGATCGGCCGTCTGGTCGAACATGGCGGCGATTTCTGCGTTCTGGGTTGGCATGTCGCCGCAAGCTTCGCCGGACCAGGGCGGCCTGCATTGATGTGAATCACAGGCGAGCTGCGGGCTTGACCAGGATCAAGGACCGAAGTTCGCCATCCGGCGCAGCATGTCAGCCTTCCGGGGAGACGCCCAGCACGCCCTGTCCGCACCACGATGCTGAGAAAATCGGGGCGGTACCCAACCCGAGTTTCAAAGGAGCATCGAGATGACACCGCCCGCAAGCCTTATGGTCCGCCTCGCTGCGGGTGCCCCGAACGACGCTTTGCTCAAGCTGACGGCCGATCTGGCAGCCCGCCTCGGGGTGGCCAGGGTGATCGGTATCAGCGCGCGCCAGCCCATCCAGATCTACGGCAGCCCTGAAATGTATGTGCCGCCGGAGCTCGTGACCTGGGACCGCGAACAGATCGACCGGGAATTGAAGGCGACGGAAAAGGACTTCCGATCCGCGCTCGAAGGCAAGGTGGCCGCGGTCGAATGGCGGTCGACGGTCGTCACCTACGGGACGATTGCCGACTATATTGCCGAGCAGATGCGGGCGGCCGACCTCCTGGTCACCGCCACTCACGAGGGCGGCGCCCTCCTCGACGGGTCGCGTTATGTCAATGTCGCCGACGTGGTCCTGCGTGCCGGCAGGCCGGTGCTGGTTGCCGCCTCGACCCAGGACAGGCTCGACCTGCGAACTGTCGTCGTCGGCTGGAAGGATACGCGGGAGGCGCGCCGGGCAGTGCAGGACGCCGTGCCGCTGCTTCGGCTCGCCGAGCGGGTCATCGTGGTCGAGATCGTTGCCACGGACGATCTTGCCGATGCCCGCACGCGCACCCAGGATGTTGCCGGTTGGCTGACCAGCCACGGGATCGCGGCGTCGGCGCGTGCGGTCGCAGCGACGACGGGCGAAGCCACGCAGCTCCGCAACATCGCCAGCGATCTCGAGCTCGACGCCGGACTGCTCGTCGGCGGTGCCTACGGCCATACGCGCCTGCGCGAATGGGTGCTGGGTGGAGTCACCCGGGACTTTCTGCTGCAACCATCTCGTTGTTCGTTCGTGTCTCACTGACCGGCGAGCGTCGCCCGTCGCGCCGCCGCATCGTTGGAACGAGGGGTCGGGCGCGGGGTGCTGCTCGACCCGGTTGGTTTGGAACCATCGCCACCGCCTATCCGGTGAGAGTCGATCAGGCGTCGCACTTCGCTCAACAATTGCTGACGTCGGCGATCGTCACCCTCCTGCTGGAGCGCGTTGCGCAGGTCGAGCAGCGCCGCGGCATAGTCGTTGTGCCAGTCCCGCGACGCGCTCGCCTGCGCCGAGGCCAGGCGCGGTGCGGCGGCGACCGGCGACCGGATGGTCTGCCACCGATCGTCGCGGAAGACGATGTCGAACGCCTGGTCGAGGTCCGGCGCCTGTATGCGCGCACGTTCCAGCCCGGCCCCGGAGAGGCCGTCGGCAAGACCTCGTAGGGCGTCGGGCTCGCCATGCACCAGCAGCGCCGAGCCGAGCGCCGGAAGGAGCGGGCGCGCCCACTCGACCAGCTCGTCGCGGTCGGCATGACCGGAGTAGGCATCGATGGCGCGAATGCGCGCCTTGACGTTGATTTCCTCGCCGTGAATACGTACGCGCGGCGTGCCGTCGCGGATTAGAGCGCCCAGCGTGCCGGGTGCCTGGTAACCGACGAAGAGTACCGTCGACTCCGGCCGCCATAGATGGTCCTTGAGATGATGCTTCACGCGTCCGGCCTCGCACATGCCGGACCCGGCCAGGATGACGGCGCCGCCGTGGATGCGGCCGATCGCCTTGCTCTGCTCGACCGTCTCGGTGAGGCGGAAATCGCCACCCGTGAACACCCGCCCGTCCGTGCCGCGGTCCAGGGCGAGGTGGTGACGACGAAACACTTCGGTCGTTCGGCCAGCGAGCGGAGAATCCAGAAAGACGGGGACTGCCCCCATCTCGCGGTCGCGCCTGAGACGGGCGATGTCGTCGAGTATCTCCTGGGTGCGCTCCACGGCGAACACGGGAACGATGACATTGCCGCCTGCCTTGAGCGCATCGCGCAGCTCGCGTCCGAGCAGGGCCCGGCGTTCGGCCTCGGTCAGCCGCTGCCGCAGGCGATCGCCGTAGGTCGATTCCAACAGGAGGATGTCACAGGGATCGGGCATCGACGGATCGGGTTGAAGGGCCTTCTCCTGTGGTCCGATGTCGCCGGAAAAGACGAGCCGCACGGGTCGCGGCGTGGCGTCGATCTCCATCTCGACGAAGGCGCTGCCCAGGATGTGGCCGGCGTTGCGCAGGCGCGCGCGGACACCTTTCATCGGTTCGAACCAGGAGTCGTAGTGCTGCACGGCAAGCAGCGAGAGCGAGGCCTCGGCATCGATGCGGGTGTAGATGGGGGCAACCCGCGGCTCTCCCCGACGGCTGTTGCGCCGGTTAAGCCGATCGACGTCGCCTTCCTGGATGGCGCCGGCATCGGGCAGGAGCCAATGCAGGAGGTCGCGGCTGGCCTCCGTCGTCCAGGCCTTGCCGCGGAATCCCGCCAAGGCGAGCTTGGGAAACAGGCCGGTGTGATCGATGTGGGCATGGGTCAGCAAAACCGCCTCGATGGCGGCGGCTTCGAACGGAAAGCGACGGTAGTTCAGGCTGCGCAACGATTTCGGCCCCTGGAACATGCCGCATTCGACCAGCAGTTCACCATCCGGTGTGACCAGCCGATGACAGGAGCCCGTCACCGTGCCGGCGGCGCCGTGGATGTGCAGCGAGATGTTCATAGTTTCAGCCTAGCGCTGATCATCGCGACGGGCTTGATGCGGGTCAAGGCGCAACCGGACCGGCGCGCAGAGCCTGGGGTTGCACCGACCTGCAACGGATGGACTCGACTTGAACCCGAGACGCACGATTTGCTCCGCGCTGATGGCGCTCATGGCTTGCGCCTCCGTCGCGCCGTCACACGGCCAGATCGACGCCCAGAAGGCCCGGCGCTGCGCGACGCTTGCCGCGACGGCGGACTACTATCTTACGCGGCGCGGGGAGGGCTCGGGTGGTCCGAACATGATCGTTCTCGGCGCCCGGCTGGACTGCGAAAAAGGCGCCTACGACCGCGGCATCAGCACCCTGGAGAAGCTCTTGCGCGACAAGCGCATTCCGCTCCCGCCGGAATCATGATCGCGGCCGGACTTTGACCTGCCTCAAGTCGGGGGACGCTCGTTTCCTGCAGACTGATGCTTTCCGAGGGGAGCGCCCAATGCCGTCCTGGCTTCAGATCACTTTTCGCAACATCGATTCTTCTCCCGCCGTCGAGGCGAAGATTCGCGAGCGCGCCCGCGAGCTCGAGCAGTTCTTCGATCGCATCGTGAGCTGCCGCGTCGTCATCGAGGCGCCCGACCGGCGTCGTCACGGCGATCTCTTCCACATCCGTGTCGATCTCAAGGTGCCGGGCAAGGAGATCGTGGTGAAGCGTGATCCGCCCGAGCACCATGCCCACGAGGACATCTACGTCGCGGTGCGCGATTGCTTCGATGCCGTGCGGCGACAGCTCGAGGATCATGTCCGTCGCAGCCGCGGCGACGTGAAGGCGCACGATATTCCCGCCCATGGCAAGGTGGCGAGCCTCATGGCCGAGCGTGACTACGGATTCATCGATGCGAGCGACGGCACCGAGGTCTACTTCCATCGCAATGCCGTTGCCAACGGCGGGTTCGAGAAGCTCGTGGTCGGGGATGAGGTCCGGTTCTCTCTCCATCCGGCGGAGGGCGAGAAGGGGCCGCAGGCGAGCAACGTCGTTGCCATCGGGAAGCATCACCTGTCGCCGGCGCGATAGGTCCAATTGGCGTTGATTGACAGAGATCAAGTACGCCCGTTCGTCCAACCTGCAGTCTCATGGCCTTCCAGAGGAGCCACCTATGAGCACGACCGGTCTCGACACTTTCGACACCACGATCCAGGAGACCAATCACTGGCTCAAGATCATGATGGGAGAGCTCGCCACCGACGATCGCCGGACCGCCTTCAACGCCTTGCGCGCCGCCCTGCATGCGCTGCGGGACCGCGTCGGCCTGGAGAACGCCGTCCATCTTGGTGCCCAGCTGCCGATGCTGCTGCGCGGAGCGTATTACGAGGGTTGGCATCCAGCCGGCACGCCGACCCGCGAGCGCCACCTTTCCGCCTTCATCGACCATGTCGCCGCGCAGCTACCGCGGGGAACCGCCGTTAACCCGGGTGAGGCCGCCCGTGCCTGCCTTGCCGTGATGGAGCGCTGCCTGGACCGTGGCGAGCTCCTGAAGCTGCGGGGCTGCCTGCCGCATGAGGTGCTCAATCTCTTTCCTGATTCACTTGTGAGGCAATGATCATGGCCAAACGTCCCACCAAGACCTGGATCGTCGTCGCCGACGGCGCCCGCGCACGCTTCTTCAGCCCGGACAGGGAAGCGGCGAAGCTCGTGCCGACAGGCCCTGCCGACCTCGTGGCGCCGGCGAGCCGGCAGCGGACTCGCGATCTCAAGAGCGACAAGCCCGGCCGCAGCTTCAGCGCCTCGCGCAGCGGCGTACGCCACGCGTTCGAGCCGCCGCACGACTATCACAAGCTCGAGAAGCATCGCTTCATGGCCACGTTGGCCGGGGCCTTGGACGAGGCCTGCGGGCGGCGCGCCTTCGACGAACTGATCCTGGTGGCGCCGCGCCGCAGCCTGGGTGAATTGCGTGGCCTTCTGTCCAAGCGAGTCCAGGGAAGCGTGCGCCAGGAGGTGGCCAAGGACCTGACCAACGAGCCTCCCAGCAGGCTGCGCCGTCGGCTGGGGGCGGTTCTGGGCGCGCAGGCCGGCTCCCCACCCCGCGTCGGCAGGCCGCTGCGCGCGTCGTAGCGCGGCGGCGTGGTTGATCCAGGTCAACGCCGGCAGGGCCTGGATCGTCGAGTGTGACTTGCATTCTTTCCAACGAGAGGGGCGAACATGACTGAATCTGCCAAGGTTCCGGTGAAAGCCGAGCAAAAAAGCGAAGGGAAGGGCGCGCCGCAGGTATGGCGTCCCTTCGAGACCCTGCGTCGCGAGGTCGATCGCCTGTTCGACGATTTCGGCAGCGAGTTCTGGCGGGCGCCGTTCCGGCGCTCGCTGTTCGATATGGAACCGGTCTTCCGCCGCACGCTCGAGGGCGGGCCGGCGCCGGCGGTCGATATCGTCGAGAAGGACAATGCCTACGAAGTGACCGCCGACCTGCCGGGCTTCGACGAGAAGAACATCGCGGTCACGCTGCAGAACGGTTCGCTGAGCATCAAGGGCGAGCGCAAGTCGGAGAAGGAGGAGAAGAAGAAGGACTATCATCTCACCGAACGCGAGTTCGGCTCCTTCGAGCGCCGCTTCACCCTTCCCGAGGGCGTCGACTCCGACAAGATCGAGGCCAGCCTCAAGAAGGGCGTGCTGACGGTGACCTTGCCCAAGAAGCCGGAAGCGCAGAAGCCCGCCAAGAAGATCGACGTCAAGGCGGCCGCCTAGAACTGGACCACTCGTGCTTAACGGCGGGTTTCGCCCACGGGGCAGAACCCGCCGTGCGCCGTGCTGGGAACTCTCAGGAAATCGGGGTCATTCCGGCGTTGACGGACTTCCGGCGTTGCAGCGGTGATTCCGAGTTCCTCAGATCGAGGTAACCCGTCCGATGCCGATGTGATCCCTGACCGCGACCACACCCGGCGTCCCCTCTGCTGCAACGCGGATCGCCTGTCGCTCCGTCGGAGAGTCAGTCAGCCCCCACAAAGTTACCACGCCGTCATTTACGGTCGCGTTGAGCAGGGACGTATTCGCCCAGCTTTCGCTTCTCAGGCGGCTCATCAACCTCTCGCGGATCATGGCATCGGAAACCGGGATCTCGAGCTTCGTGCCGGCAGTCGCGACAGCCTGCACCAGGTTGGCTCGGCTCACGAGGCCGACCATCTCGCCGTCGCGCACGACGGGG
The DNA here is from genome assembly GCF_050185545.1 of Reyranella sp. Classification (GTDB taxonomy): domain Bacteria; phylum Pseudomonadota; class Alphaproteobacteria; order Reyranellales; family Reyranellaceae; genus Reyranella. The sequence continues at coordinate 56,986 of NZ_JBFWZI010000029.1, forward strand.
ATGCGCTTGATGCCATTCATTTCCATCATCATGGCGACGTCCTGCAGCGGCGTATCGGGCGTCGCGGTCACGACCTTGCGAGTCATGATGTCGCCGACCTTCGCCGCGTGCGACTTGATATAGTCGGCGGCAGGAGCGTGCTCGTCGATGAGGAGCGCCAGCCAGGAGCCACGGCGGCGTTCGGTGCCGATCTCGACCCGGTGGATGAGGTCTCCTTCACTGACGATCCCCACCAGCTTGCCCGCGTCATCGACCACGGGCGCTGCGCTGATCCTGCGATCCAGGAACAGCCTGGCGACGGCCTTTACGGTGGCCGTCGACTTCACCGTGATGACAGGGGATACCATGACATCGCTTGCCTTCATGCCGGTCTCTCCTTCCCGATGCATCGCCAAAGCATCGTTTCCGCGCCGGCAAGAGCCTTGACCTGAATCAAGCATCAACATTGCGAGGCGTCGTCCCCGACGGCCTTTGGCGTCGAAATTCGGAGCTTCGTGCCCTGGCATCGCCGCTGCAGCGTCACCGAGTGCTCTTCCAGAAGCGCCTGGGGCGGCAGACCGGGCGGGCAATGAACCAGGGACCATGGTCGCGAGAGCGAAGGTCGCTCCAGCCCGCGTTGTTTGATCAGGGTCAAGGCCACTTGCGACGGTATGCGATGTATTTTGGAGACGTGGAGGACGACATGCGAAGCCATGGAATTGTCGTGCTTGCGATTTCTGGAATGCTCGTGACGGCCTATCATGTCATGCAGCCGGCGCCTGAACTCGGCGTGACGCCGGAAATGTTCAATTGGGGCCAAGGGTGGGGGCAAGAGTGGATCGGCTGGGCCGTCGGCTTCGTCGCCTCCACCCTGATCCTGGCGCTTATCATCGGGATGGTGATCCACCTCGTGCGTTGGCTGAAGGGATTGCGGGATTTGACCTAGCCTGGATTTCCACGGAGTCGCGGCTCCGCGGGAATCCGGGCCAGCAGCCCCTC
>NZ_JBFWZI010000030.1:0-7388 GCF_050185545.1 Reyranella sp.
CGACGCTCTTCCGATCTGCTCATGATCGTGAAATCATGAGCGGGCGGGACGCCCGCGGTCCGCATGATTCATGACCCCTCCGTCGCCCGAAGACGGCGACACCTCCCCACTTCGTGGGGAGGAAAATCAGAGCTCTCCCCTCGCGACCTGGATCCAGAGCTCGCGGACCTCGCCGTCGAGGTCGTCGACGATCTTGCAGGTGTCGTCGAGGATCATCGTCGCCCGCGTCGCCGCCGTGTAGGCGGGCCACGCCGGCAGCGCGGCGTTGCCGGGCTTGCCAGTGCGCGCAAAGGTCGCCCAGGTCGCCGAGACGCGATCGGCCAGTGCCTGGTCGCCGGGCCGGCGATGGGCGGTGCCGATCACGTGCAGTGTGTCGAACACGAAGGGCACGTCGACCGAGTGCGGCGACTTCAGCCGGCCGGCGAACGCCGGCGTCTCCCAGTCGAGGCTGTACATCCACACCGGCGCCTTGCCGCGCGCCGCCTTGGCGTCGGCCAGCATCAGCTCGCGCACATGGAAGTTCGACATGGTGAGGGCGGTGATCAGGCGGTCCGACGGGCTCGCGCCCGGGTCGCGCCGCTTGTAGTAGGCGAGCAGCGTCTCGGCCGCGCCGCCGGCGACCGCCGCGACACGCGTGCGCAGATCCTCCTCGGTGATTGTGCGGTTCCACACCTTGTCGTCAGGTGCGAAGAAGATCGCCGTCTCGTCCTTGGTGCCGCCGACCAGGATCGGCACATCGTCCGAGAGGGCCGGCGCCGACGGATCGAAGGGATGGGCCGGCAGCACCGTCCCGTCGATCACCGGTCCGAAGTTGTAGCGGTCGAGCAGCGGCAGCCTGGGCCGCGGCAGGGCCTGCTGCGCCGGCGCCACGGCCTCCTGCAGGCGGGCGACCGGCAGCGCCTGCAGCTCGCCGAGCTGGTCGGGCCGCAGCCCGAGATGCTTCAGCACCGCGTGGGCGAGCGCCGCCGTGCGCTCGGGCTCGGCGAAGCGCACGCTGGCGCCGCTCTGCACGATGGCCTTGTGGAACAGGCCTTTGGCCTCGGGCATGGCGAGGAGCGCGCAGCTCTTTCCGCCGCCGCCCGACTGGCCGAAGATCGTGACGTTGCCCGGATCGCCGCCGAAGCGCGCCGCGTGTTCGCGCACCCACTTCAGCGCCAGCACGAGATCGAGCACGCCCGCATTGCCCGACTGGGCGAAGCGCTCGCCGCCCAGGCTCGACAGGTCGAGATGGCCGAAGATGTTGAGCCGATGGTTGACCGCGACCACCACGACGTCGTTGCGGCGCGCCAGGTTCGTGCTGTCGTAGCGCGGCGAGTTGGCCGAGCCCCAGGAGAAGGCGCCGCCGTGCAGCCAGACCATGACCGGCCGCCTGCCGTTGTCGAGGCCGGGCGTCCAGACATGCAGCGTCAGGCAATCCTCGCCGACCGGCAGGGTGTCGACCGGCCCCCACACCGTGGCGAGCTCGGGCCGCTGCGGTCCAGCCTCGGCCTGCGGCGAGCGCCCGGCATAGACGACGGCCTCGCGGATTTCTGTCCAGGGCTCGGGCTTGCGCGGCGGCATGAAGCGGTTGGCGCCCGCGGTGGAAGCGCCGTAGGGGATGCCCTTGAAGATGTGCACGCCCCTGTCGGTGACGCCGACCACCTTGCCCGATGCGGTATCAACAACAGGGGAGGACACGGCTGCGGTGGGCCGCGGCGAGGAAGTAACGACATCTCCGGCCATTGGTTTGTCCTTTCGTTCAGAGTCCTCCCCAGCTTCGCTGGGAAGGTGTCGCCGTCTTCGCCGACGGAGGGGTCATTGCTGGGAGCGCGCCATTCCAGTGGCGCTCTTTTTGTCGATCACATAACCCATGAGCGCCACACAGTGACGCGCTCCCAGCAATGACCCCTCCGTCGGCGAAGATACGGCAACACCTTCCCAGCGACGCTTGGGAGGAAGTTAAATCACTGCTTCGCCAGCAGCTCCGCCGTGATGGCGCTCCATTCGTCAGGCAGCGACTGCGCGATCGGCATCGGCCGGCCAGCGCGCTGGTACCAGCCGCCGGCGTTGCGCATGTCGCCTTCCTGGCGATGCAGATGGGCGTGGACCCAGTTGCAAGCGTCGTCGTCTTCATGCTGCTGCACGCATTTGTGCGCGTGATCCCAGTCGCCACGCAGCAGCCACCACAGGGCCTGCAGGGCCGGTCCGACGTCGGATGGCGGCGCCTCGGCCGAGATGCTGCTGCGGAAGGCATCGATGGTCGTCATGGTCGTGACTCCCTTGTATGCGGTTGTTCCGGCTCAGGCAGGTCCATCGACGATGATCAGGTTGGCCATCGTGTTGCCGAGCCTGAGCGGGATGATCTTCTCGGCCCTTACAGGTACTTCGCCGGACGGATCATCGCCCGCCACATGTGCGCGACCGGACTGTTGTCGAAGCCCAGTCCCTGCTCGGGCTGCCGGAAGTGCCGCCCGATGACGTCGGTGAACTCCTCGAGCTCGACATGCAGGTTGGGATCGAACGAGTAGATGTCGTGCACGGTGATCTGGCGGCCCGTCATGTACCATTTGTGATCGCGCATGCGCTTGTAGTCTTCCTCGACATAGGGGTCGGGGCGGTAGTCGGCGCCGAAGGCCGTCACGTAGGATTGCGGATACTCGTACCCGACCGAATCGTCGGGATAGAAGCGCAGCACCTGGTGGGCGCGGATCGCCCAGGTGATCTCCTCGTCGACATAGGGCTCGACCAGCTGCGCTCCCCAATAGCCGTGGTCGCCGCGAATGAATCCGATCGTCGAGATGTCGTGCAGCAGGCAGGCCAGCACCATCTTCTCCGGCAGGCCTGCCGTCACGGCGTGCCGGGCGCTCTGCAGCAGGTGCATGCTCGGCCCGAAGCGGTACTTGAAGAAGTCGATCAGGGTCGGCTTCTCCGGCATCGCCGGCAAGCGCGGATCGTCGCCCATCAGCACGCGCGCATTGGGATTCTGCTTCATCAGCGCCGCCGCGTTGGGCGGCGGGCTCATGTCGCCGTCGGCCATGGTGTAGAGCCGCGACTTGATGACGATATAGTCGAGCTCCTGGGACATCTTTGCTTCGAGCGCATCGGCTCGCTGAGACAGGCTCATGCTGGCGTTCACGCTGGTCTCCTCCACGGGCCCGGATCGCGGGACTTTGGCTGGAGGCTAGCATGAGCCGAGCGGCGTGCACGACTCCGGCGGTACCGGGATGGAATGCGCGCTCCAATGAGATGGGTTGCAGCAGCCGCATCCCGCGGGGGCGAGTCCAGCCGAATGGAGTGTGCTGTGGCTGGTCTCGCCCACGCCAAATGCGGTGCGGGCGGAGATCGGGGTGGGCAATGCGCTCCCACGGGCGTCGGATGCCGGGGAAACGTGTTTTTTTCGGTATCCCCTGGACCGGAGACGGTCCCGCATCGAAGCCGACGCGTCTGCTCATCGCCCCTCTGATGGACGGCCGAGCTCCTCGAGCAGCGGCCTGAGCGCGTCGAATTCGATGCCGAAGCCGCTCCAGTCTCCCGCCTTCAGGCGCTCGATGGCGCGCTCGTAGTGGGCGAGTGCCTCGCGGGCGCGCACGTCCGTCGGGTCGGCTGGTATCGATTGGCCCCTGTCATGCGGCGGTCCCGCCGGCCGCGCCGTGTCCTTGAACAGCGCCGCCAGCGCCGCACCCAGTGTCTCCTCCATCACCACCCGATCGCCGTAGGCCGCGATCACGCGCTTCAGCTCCGGCAGCTGGCCGGTGGCGGCGCGCAGGTAGAGCGGCGAGACGTAGAGGATCGAGCTCTCGATCGGCACGACCAGCAGATGGCCGCGAATGACGCGCGAGCCCATCTGGTTCCACAGGGCGATCTGCTGGGAGATCTCGGTGTTCTGCTGGATGCGCGCCTCGATCTGGAACGGCCCGAAGACCAGCTTGTCCTTGGGGAATTCGTAGACCATGACCTTGCCGTAGTTGGGCGAATCGCAGCGCGCCACCAGCCACGCGATCATGTTGTCGCGCTGGCTCGGCACCATCGGCAGCATCAGCACCAGCTCGGCCTTGGCCTCGCCGGGCAACCGCATGATCATGTAGTAGGGGTCCATGCGCGGCGCATCGCGGGAGCGGCCCCCGCGCTCGCGAACTGCGGCCCCGAGCCCCGGGATCGGGCCCGGGCTGGCGGCATCGATGCCGGAGAGCTGGCGCGGAAACTGCCACAAATCCTCGCGGTTGTAGAAAACCTCGGGCGTATCCATGTGGTAGGCGCGATAGAGCTGCGCCTGGACGAGGAAGAGATCCTCGGGATAGCGGATGTGGTCCTGCAGGTCCCGCGGCATCGCCGCCAGCGGCTTGAACAGCCCGGGAAAGATGCGCTGCCAGGTCTGGATGACGGGATCGCCGGGCTCGCTGACATAGAGGTCGACCGTGCCGTTGTAGGCGTCGATCACCGCCTTGACCGAGTTGCGGATGTAGTTGAGGCCGCCCGAGGATTGCGGCTGCGCGTAGGGAAACCACTCGCTGGTGGTGTAGGCGTCCTGGATCCAGAACAGCCGTCCCTCGCTCACGACGATGTACGGATCGCGGTCGAGCTGCAGGACGGGGACGATCGTGCGCACCCGCTCCTGGATGTTGCGGCGAAGCAGGATGCGGCTTTCGTCGGTGACGTAGCCGCTCAGCATGATGTTGGGGTCGGCGTAGTACCAGGAGAACAGGCCGCGCAGCGCCGGATCGCCGATCGCCACCCCGTCGGCGCCGTCATAGGTCGCGTAGACGTTGTCCTTGCCCCTGGGGTAGTCGAACTCGGGCGTGGCACCCTTGACAATGGCATAGCGCTCCTTGCCCTGGCCGAAATAGAGGCGGGGCTCGCGGACGACGGGGCCGCCGTTGGCGACCGGCGGAATGTCCTGCAGGTAGAAGACCGGCAGGCCTTCGGCCGACTTGCGCGTCACCGGCGACATCACCACGCCGTTGCCGTGGGTGAACAGCACGTGCAGGTTGACCCAGGTCTGGGCGTTGGGCGGCAATAGCGACGGCTCAAGCTCGCGCGCCGCGAGCAGCACCTGCTGATAGGCGCCGTCGAGACGGTAGCGATCGATGTCCAGCTCGAGGAACTTGTAGTAGGTTCGGATCTCCTGGAGCTGCGCGTAGGTGTCGCTGAGCGGCTGCCAGTCCCACAGGCGGATGTTGTCGATGGTCGCGCGGTTGGCCTCGAGCGATGCGAAGGTCAGCCCTTCCTCGGCCGGGAACGGCTTCACCCCGATCCGGCCGAGGCCGTACGCCTCGCGGGTCAGCGCGATGTTGCGTGCGATGTAGGGCGTCTCCAGCTCGAGCTCGCTGGGCTTCACATAGAGGCGATTGAACAGGGCGGGAAAGATCACCGCGGCCAGGAACGAGCTGCCGAACAGCAGCGCGACCGCCGCCGCGGGAATGCGCCAGCTCCGCCACCGCACATTGAGCCACGCGGCGACGGCGCACGCGGCCGCGAGCCCGATGAGGAGCCACAGCACCGGCAGCCGAACGTGGAGGTCGGTGTAGCCGGCCCCCACGACCACGCCGTTGTCGCTGTACAGCAGCAGGTAGCGATCGAGGCCGTAGGACCACGCCTTGACCGCGAAATAGAGGCCGAGCAACACGGAGCCGTGGACGACGACAGCCGGCGACAGCGGCGGCGCCTTGTCGATCGCGATGTCGCCGTGCAGCCAATAGACGATGCCGGCGGTCGCGGCGCTGAGGAACAGCAGCAGGAGCAGCCAGTTCTTCAGCGCCACGTAGGCAGGCAGCGTGAAGAGATAGAATCCGATGTCGTTGCCGAACACCGGATCGTCCGATCCATAGGGCACCTGGTGGAGGAAGCGCAGGGCGACCTCCCAATTGGGCTGCTCGACGAACGCGGCCACGACTCCCAGCGCGATGGCGAGGATGGCGACGCCAACGCGCCGCGCGACCGGCGAAGGAAGGAAGGAAAGGATGCTGGTCGCCGCCTGGGACCCCGGCGCGGAGAGCGTCGCGGGAGGCGGCAATGCCGGCGCCTGCCGGGCATGGCGGAGCGCCAGCCATCCTGAAAGCCAGCAAGCGCCGGCCGAGACGACGAGCACGGCGATGAACAGGACGGCCCGGGTCGAGAAGATCGTCCAGAAGACGCCGGCATATCCGATCGACGAGAACCACAGCCAGTCGACCAGCATGTCGCCGGCGCGCCCCACCACGACCAGGCCAACGACCATCGCGACCAGGATTGCAGCGAGCTTTGCGCGCATGTCGCTCCCTGTTGCAGAGCGGCGATCTTGCGCCCTTTCCGGCCGATTCTCCACGACTGCCACGCACCCGCCGGGACCGCGCCGTTCGCGACTACGGGTCGCACGCCGGGTCGAGCCCATGAGCCGGCGGGAAGCGCACACCAGGCCGCGATGTATTGCGCATATGCCGAACGTGTAATACGTTGGCGCTGTGAAGACATTGACGGTTCGATTGCCCGAGGCCCTGGTTGCCCAGCTCGAAGCCGAGGCACGCCGGCGCAGGCTGTCGAAATCCGACGTGGTGCGCGAACGTCTGACCGCAATAGGCGAATCTCGCCCGCCGGCGCTGCTGGATGCCATAGCCGACGTCGTCGGTTCGGTCGACGGGCTGCCGCGCGATCTGAGCGCGCGCACGAAAAAGTACCTGAAGTCGACGGGATATGGCGAAAAGCGCGCTCGTTGACGCTGGTTTCCTGGTGGCGCTGCTCAGTCGCCGCGATGCCAACCATCGCTGGGCTGCCGCACAAGCGCCACGCCTGCCGCCCCCTTGGACGACTTGCGAAGCGGTGCTGTCGGAGGCTTCGCATCTGCTCGGGGGGCGCGGAACCGCGAGCCTCGCGGCACTGCTTCACCGGGGGGCTCTCGTCTGCGGCTTTCGTTTCGCCGACGACATGGATGCCGTCCTCGGGCTTCTGGAGAAGTATGCCGACGTGCCGATGAGTTTCGCGGATGCCTGCCTTGTCCGCACGACCGAAACCCTGAACGATCCTGTGCTGCTGACCACGGACAGCGATTTCCGTATCTACCGGCGGCATGGCCGGCAGCGGATTCCGTGCGTGCTGCCGCGCTGAAGCCCCATTCGCGAGAAAGTGCCGTCATCCCGACCGGAGCCGCGCCTAGCGCGGCGTAGTGGAGGGACCTTTCTTGCTGCAGCTTCAGCAAGAAGGGTCCCTCGACTTCGCCGCCCTTCGGGCGGCTTCGCTCGGGATGACGGGATTTTTCCCATATACAACTGCCTTGCGGGACGAGGGGTGACTCGGGGCGCCGTATCCCGCAATTGCGCCTGTGGCGCCGGATCGACGGGCGGGACGCTGGCTTGCCTGTCCAAACGCGCAAGGTCTAGGTTCAGCGCAACGGAGTTCCAAGCCATGAGTAGTGTCACGCGTCGGGCCGCATTGATCGG
>NZ_JBFWZI010000030.1:7488-49008 GCF_050185545.1 Reyranella sp.
ATTGCGCCTGTGGCGCCGGATCGACGGGCGGGACGCTGGCTTGCCTGTCCAAACGCGCAAGGTCTAGGTTCAGCGCAACGGAGTTCCAAGCCATGAGTAGTGTCACGCGTCGGGCCGCATTGATCGGAGGGTCGGTGCTGCCTCTTGCATCGCTTGTATCGTCGGGTACGGCGCGCGCAGGCGCGCTTTCCCGAGCGGCCGATCCGGCTGATCATCCCGTGGGCGGCCGGCGGGCCGGCCGACGGCGGCTTTCGCATCCTCGCCGAAGCCTCCGCCAAGAAGCTCGGCCAGCCGGTGGCGGTCGAGAACAAGGCGGGGGCCTCCGGCGTGCTGGGCGCCATCGCCCTGCAGGAGGCCAAGCCGGACGGCTACGTCGTCTCCCAGATGCACATGAGCGTGCTGCGCCAGCCGCTGCTCAATCCTCAGCTGCCTTACCATCCGATCAAGGACCTAACCTACATCCTGCAGATCACCGGCTTCGTGATGGGCGTCGTGGTGCGGACCGACGCGCCGTGGCGCACGCTCGGCGAGCTGCTCGACCATGCCAAGGCCAATCCGGGCAAGCTGAACTACGGCACGCTCGGCATTGGCTCGACCCAGCATCTCGCAATGGAGCGGATCGGTCTCGCCAGGAGCCTCAGCTGGACACACGCGCCCTATCGCGGCACGGCCGACACGTTGCGCGCGCTGCTGGGTGGCGAGATCGACTTCGCCTCGGAATCGTCGGGCTGGGCGCCGATGGTGATGGCCGGCAAGCTGCGCCTGCTCGCGGTCTTCACGGCGCAACGCGCCAAGCGCTTCCCCGAGGTGCCGACGGTGCGCGAGCTCGGCATGGACATCGTCGTCGAGAGTCCCGGCGGGCTGATCGGTCCGCGCAACATGGATCCCGCCGTGGTCGCCGTCCTGGCCGACGCGTTTCGCGCCGCCGCCCAGACGCCGGAGCACCTTAAGTTCCTGGACAACATGGACCAGCCGCTGCTGCTGCTCGAGGGCCCGGCCTATCGCGAGGCGATGACGCGCACGCTCGAGGAAGAGCGCACGCTGCTGCGCCGGCTGAATCTGATGTCAGGTTGATCGTCACGGGACCGCGGGCGTCTCGCCCGCTCATGAGCATGGCTTGTCGGGCACCTGCCGCCGTGACGGGGTATCGTCCTTCTGCGGCAGGTGTCCGACAACCCTAAGCATGAGCGGGCGAGACGCCCGCGGACCCGTGAAGAGAAGCCTCGCTAGCGCGTATAGACCGTCGTGGTGGTCTCGGGGGTCGTGTAGGTGGTTGCCGTGACGGTGGGCGCTGGCGTGACGACGGCAGCCGTCGCCGGCGCGGGGTGGACGGTCCGGGTCTCGGTATAGCTGCAGGCAGACAGGGCCGCGGCAAGGGCCATCGCGGCCGCAATGATCGGTTTCATGGCTTGCTCCTCGTCAAGAATCGTATGATTGGTGAACGTCCCCTTCCTGCGGCGGTTGCGACACCGGAACGCGCCAGAGGCATGGAGAGGCCCCTGTTGCCCCGCGGCCACACCATGAATAGTGGTCATTGAACCGCTTTACGAAAACGAACGATGCCGCGTGCAAGCGGCCCGAGGGAGGATCGAGACCAATGGCCAAGCCGCTGCGCCTGGGCGTCGCCTACGATTTTCGCAATCCGGCCGAATCCGGTATGAGCCACCAGGCGCTCTACGCCGCGATCATGGATCAGGTGACCTGGCTCGACGGGCTGGGGCTCGATCTCGTCTGGTTCACCGAGCATCATTTCGTCGAGGACGGCTACCTGCCGTCGTGGATCCCCGTCGCCGCGGCGATGGCGGCGCGGACCAGGTACGTGCGCTTCTCCTGCGACGTCTGCCTGCTGCCGTTCAACCATCCGATCCGTCTCGCCGAGGATCTCGCCGTGCTCGACAACATCAGCGGCGGGCGCGTCGAGATCGGCGTCGGCATGGGCTATGCGCCGCACGAGTTCCGCGGCTTCGGCTTGCCGGTGTCGCGCCGGGTGTCGCTGACCGACGAAGGCATCGCCGTGCTGAAGCGCGCCTTCACCGGCGAGAAGTTCAGCTTCGAGGGCAAGCGCTACACTTTCCAGGACGTCGCCATCACGCCGCGCTACGTGCAGTCCGGCGGGCCGCCGCTGTGGGTGGCGGCGATGTCGGAGGCCGGCGCGCTCCGGGCGGCGCGCTTCGGCGCCAACCTGCTGCCGCAGGGGCCGCGCGCCCAGTCGCTCGACGCCTGGACGAAGCAGGTGCGCGCCGACGGCCGCGACCCGGCGTCGTTCCGCATCGGCATCATCCGTTCCTGCCTGGTGACGGACGACCGCGAGCGCGACTGGGCCGCCGTCCGCGTCGCCGAGCGGCGGCGCATGGAGATCTACAACCGCTTCCGCGAGGAGGCGGGCGGGCATGGCGGCGTCGCCGGCATCACCGAGGCCGAGCGCATCCCGCAGACCTGGGTGGTCGGCAACGTCGAACATTGCGTGGCCGAGCTCTCGGCCTTCATCGAGCAGCACGGGCTGACCGATATCGTCTCGTGGGCGGTGCCGCCCGGCCTGCGGCCGGACGACATGAGCGCCAGCCTGGAGCGCTATGCGCGTGATGTTGCACCGCGGCTGAGGGCACGCTTCGGTGGCGGCGCCTGACGGCGGCGCTTGAGGCGGTCCGCCGCCCATAGGATATATATGTCTCGGTGTGCGAACGGCCTGTGCCGGCATGCGGCCTCGGATCGGGGCGGCGCCGGTGGCCGGGACCTGAATGCGTGAAGGGGTACACGTGCGAGCCTGGATTTGGCGTATCGCGGCGACCTGTGTCTTCGTGGCGGTGGTCGCGGCTGGAGTGTTGTGGTGGAAGCAGCCGCCGGCCAAGCAGGCCGCGCCGCAGGCGCCGCCGCCGCCCGAGGTCGGCGTGGTCGAGCTGAAGACGGCCAACGTCCCGCTGCCACTCGAGTTTTCCGGCCGCGTGGCGAGCTTCCGCGCGGTCGAGATCCGTGCCCAGGTGAGCGGCGTGCTGCAGAAGCGCGAGTTCCAGGAGGGCGCCATCGTCAAGGCGGGGGAGGTGCTGTTCCGCATCGATCCGCGCACCTACGAAGCGGCGCTGTCGCGCGCGACCGCCCAGGCCGCCCAGGCGAAGGCGACCCTCGTCCAGGCCGAGGAGAACTTCAAGCGCGTCGAAGGGCTGGCGTCGCAGAAGGTGTCGACGCAGAAGAGTCTCGAGGACGCCATCGCCGCCCGCGACCAAGCGCGCGCAGCCGTCCAGTCGACCGAGGCCGACGTGCTGACGGCCCGGCTCAATCTCGAATTCACCACCATCAAGGCGCCGGTCACCGGGCCGACCAGCCTTGTCGCGCCGGCCGAGGGCACGCTGATCCAGGCCCAGCAGACCGTGCTGACGACGATCACGCAGCTCGACCCGGCCTACGTGAACTTCACCTTTACCGAGGGCGAGATGCGCCAGCTCCAGGAGGTCGAGCGGCCGCAGGGCGAGCTGTTCGATCCCGACACCGTCAAGGTCGAGCTGCAGTTCGGCGACGGCGCGGTCTATCCGCAGCTCGGCAAGATCGACATGCGCTCGCGCACCATCGACCCGCGCACCGGCACGATTCTGATCCGCGCCATGTTCCCCAACAGCGACGGCGCTCTGCTGCCCGGCCAGTTCGTGCGCGTGAAGCTGACCGGCATCGTGCTGCAGAACGCCATCGTGGTGCCCAAGGCCGCGATCTCGCAGGGTCCGCTCGGCGCCTTCGTCTACGCCATCGAGCCCGACTCGGTGGCGCGCGCGCGCCAGGTGCGCATCTTCCGCGAGCTCGACAACGGCTTCATCGTGCGCAAGGGCCTGAAGACGGGCGACCGCATCGTCGTCGACGGCGTCATCCGCGTGCGGCCGGGCAACGTCGTGAGGCCGGTTCCGATGGCGGCGGCCCCTCGAGGTGCCGCGCAATCGGGCGGCGCGCCATCGGGCGCCGCGCCATCGGGCGCCGGGCAGCCGGCCGCGGGCGGCAAGCAGTGATCTCGAAATTCTTCATCGACCGGCCGGTCTTCGCCTCGGTCCTGTCGATCGTCATCGTGCTGGCCGGGCTGGTCGCCATACGCGTGCTGCCAATCTCGCAGTATCCGCAGATCGTGCCGCCGGAAATCATCGTATCGGCGAATTATCCGGGCGCCACGGCGGAGACCATCGCGCAGACCGTGGCGGCGCCGCTCGAGCAGCAGATCAACGGCGTCGAGCGCATGATCTACATGACCTCGACCTCGACCGGCTCAGGCACCATGAGCCTGTCGGTAACGTTCGACATCGGCACCAATCCCGACCAGAACGCGATAAACGTCAACAACCGGGTGCAACGCGCCCTGCCGCTGCTGCCCGCCGAGGTGGCGCGCCAGGGCATCACCGTGCAGAAACGCTCGACGTCGATCCTGCAGGTGATCACCATGTCGTCGCCGGACAACCGCTACGACACGATCTACATCAGCAACTACGCGCTGGTGAACATCCTCGACGAGCTGCGCCGCCTGCCTGGCGTCGGCGATGCCGCCCTGTTCGGCGCCTCGGACTATTCGATGCGGATCTGGCTCCGGCCGGACAAGCTCGCCCAGTTCAACCTGACGCCGGCCGACGTCGCCGCCGTGATCCGCGAGCAGAACCAGCAGTTCGCCGCCGGCCGCTTCGGCGAGGAGCCGATGAACAACCCGCAGGTCTTCACCTACTCGGTGACGACGCCGCCGCGCCTGGTCGACCGCACCCAGTTCGAGGACATCATCATCCGTTCCGAGGAGAACGGCGGCGCGCTCAGGCTGAAGGACGTTGCGCGTGTCGAGCTGGGGGCGCTGCTCTACGGCTTTTCCGGCACCTTCGACGGCTCGCCGGCAGTGCCGATCGCGGTCTACCTGCAGCCCGGCGCCAATGCGCTGGCCGTCGCGGCCCTGGTACGCGAGACCATGGAACGCATCTCCAAGCGCTTCCCTGTGGGCCTGCGCTACGACATTCCGTTCGACACCACGCGCTTCGTCGAGGTCTCGATCAAGGAGGTCGCCATCACCTTCGCCGAGGCGATCCTGCTGGTCGTGCTGGTGGTGTACCTGTTCCTGCAGAGCGTGCGGGCGATGATCATCCCGGTCATCGCCATCCCGGTATCGATCGTCGGCACCTTCGCCGGCATGTACATCCTGGGCTTCTCGATCAACCTGCTGACCCTGTTCGGCCTGGTGCTGGCGATCGGCATCGTGGTCGATGACGCCATCGTCGTGCTGGAGAACGTCGAGCGCATCATGTCGACCACCGGCAAGGGGCCGCGCGAGGCCGCCATCCAGGCGATGCAGGAGGTGACCGGCCCGGTCGTCGCCATCGTGCTGGTGCTGTGCGCGGTGTTCATCCCGGTGTCGTTTCTGGGCGGCCTGGCGGGCGAGCTCTACCGTCAGTTCGCCGTCACCATCGCCGTCTCGGTGGTGATCTCGGGTTTGGTGGCGTTGACGCTCACGCCGGCGCTGGCCGCGCTGATCCTCAGGCCGTCGCACGGCAGGCCATTCGCGCCGTTCCGCGTCTTCAACCGCTTCTTCGCCTGGACGACGGCGCGTTACACCGGCGGCGTCGGCTTCCTGGTGCGGCACGCCGTGCTCGGCGTGGCGGGCTTCGCCATCGTGCTGGGCGCGACCTGGGCCCTGTTCCAGCGCATCCCGGGCAGTCTCGTGCCCGCCGAGGACCAGGGCTACGTCTTCATGGTGACGATCCTGCCGCCCGCCGCCGCCATCGCGCGCACGCGCGAGGTCACCAGAGAGGCGACGGCGGCCCTGCTGAAGAACCCGGCGGTGGCCCATGTCGTCACCTTCTCGGGCTTCGACCTGCTGTCGCGCGCGCTGAAGACCAATGCCGGCATCTCGTTCGTGACCCTGAAGGACTGGTCGCAGCGTCCCGATGCGGCCCAGGACGCGCGCAACATCGCGCCGGCGCTCGCCCGCATCAACGCCAACTTCAGGGACGGCATCGTCATCGGCTTCAACCCGCCGCCGATCATCGGCATCAGCGTCACCGGCGGCTTCGAGTTCTACCTGCAGGATCGCTCCGGCGGGCCGCTGACCGCCCTCGGCGAGGCGGTCAACAAGGTCGTGGCGGCGGCCAACCAGCGGCCCGAGCTGCGCGGCGTGCAGACGACCTTCACGACCAGCGTGCCGCAGTACCGCATCGACGTCGACCGCGACAAGGCGCGCGCGCTCGGCATCCCGATCAACGCCATCTTCGACACCATGCAGAGCTCGTTCGGCAGCCTCTATGTCAACGACTTCTCGCTGTTCGGCCGGACCTATCGCGTCAGCCTGTCGTCGGAGGCCGACTACCGCGAGAAGCCGGACGACATGCGCCACGTCTTCGTGCGCTCCGACAACAACGTCATGGTACCGCTCAGCGAACTGGTGACTTTTACGCGCATTCTTGGACCCGATGCGGTCGAGCGCTTCAACATCTTCCCCGCCGCCAAGGTGATCGGCGGGCCGGCGCCCGGCTACTCGTCAGGCCAGGCGATCGCCGCGATGCGGGACGTCGTCGCCAAGACCGTGTCCAACGACTTCACCATCGGCTGGATCGGCTCGGCCTACCAGGAGATCGCTACCGCGGGCTCGGGCCAGCTCGGCTTCGTGTTCGGCCTGATCATGGTGTTCCTGATCCTGGCGGCACAGTACGAGCGCTGGTCGCTGCCGCTCGCCGTGCTGACCGCCGTTCCCTTCGCCGTGCTGGGCGCGCTCGTTGCCATCTGGTGGCGCGGCCTCGACAACGACGTCTATTTCCAGATCGGCCTGGTCACCCTGATCGGCCTCGCCGCCAAGAACGCCATCCTGATCATCGAGTTCGCCGCCCAGCGCCATCGCCAGGGGCTCACGGTCTACGACGCCGCGATCGAGGCCGCGCGCCTGCGCTTCCGGCCGATCGTCATGACCTCGCTCGCTTTCGTGCTGGGCGTGCTGCCGCTCGCCATCAGCACCGGCGCCGGCTCGGCCAGCCGCCATTCGATCGGCACCGGCGTGATCGGCGGCATGCTGGCCGCCACCTTCGTCGCCATCCTGTTCGTGCCCGTATTCTTCCGACTGCTGACGCCGGCCAGGAAGACGCCGGCGAAGGCGGCGGATGCACCCGGTGCGACTTTCGATCGGCCTTCGCCCGCGCCGGGGGAGGGCGGGTGACGGCTGCGGCGTGGATGCGACGTTCCTGCTCCTTCAGGATCGGCTCGCCAGACCTCGGACAAGCGGACGCCTGAGCTTCAAGTCAGAGTTCGACGACGAAGGAGAGTTGCTTCGTCGACTTGAGCGCCGAGAACAGACGATCCCACGCTTCGACGACCACGATGCAGCGTGGGTCGCCGCAGAGAGGCAGACCGTGAACGGGAAATGCGTGGCGACTTCCCGAATTGACCAGCACGACGCCTGCGTGATGCCGATGCTTGACCTCCGCGTCGCCGTCGAAGCGCTGAGCATAGTCTCCCGGATAGTCGAACACCTCGAACGCAGCGTTGTTGGCGATCGTCAGTCTCGTGCCGGCCACTCCCGTCGGCCTCCTGCTCGGCCGGAACTCATGCAAATGGTCCCACTGCGTGACGTGGAGTGCGCCGGTTCCAGCGGATCGGTCGGCTGCGCGCCAAGTCTCCAGGGTCGTGCCAGTGGGAGTTCGCAGGGTGGTCAGCCGGATCGGTCTGCCTGCGACGACGCCAGCAACCTTTCCGTCGCGCGGGCGATAGATGAGATAAGAGCTCGCCACTGCTCCGCAACTCCACCGTTCGCCAAGGAATGTTATGCCCCATGGACCAAGATGAACAGTCCCGAGGCACGTGAGACATCAGTCGGCTGCGCTCGCGTCCTCGACGGGTCGAATGCGTCGTACGAAGGCGCGGGCGATGGCATCGCCCGCGCGATCCGCCGCGGCAGCGTGCCGGTCGGCGTGTTCGGGGTAACGATCGAGCCATCCGGGCGCGACCCGCTCGGCGACATGGCGGTACTCGACCAGCCAGGCTTCGACGACCTCTGTGCTGGCTTCGAAGTGGAACTGAGCGCCATAGGCTGCCCGGCCGATGCGGAAACACTGGTTGGGCACGACGGAGCCGGAAACGAGCCGCACGGCATTGTCGGGCAGAGAGAAGGTGTCGACATGCCAATGAAAGCTGTCGAACCGCGCACCAAGCTCGGCGAACAGGGGATCGGCCGAGCCTTCCGGAGTGACGTCGAGCGTCGTCCAGGCGAACTCGCGGGCGCCGCCGAGGAGGTTATCTCCGCCATAGGCGCGCGCGAGCAATTGCGCGCCGAGACAGATCCCCAGGACCGGCTTGTCGGCATCGCCAAACTGGCGCATCAGGCCGGCGAGGAGGGGGAGGTAGGGATAGTGGTCGTCGTCGACCGCGCTCTGCTTTCCGCCGAGCACGACCAGGGCGTCATGCTCGCGAATGCCTGACGGCAGTGCGCCATCCCGCCAGGGGCGAAACCAGTCGACCCGGGCGCCGGCATCGTCGAGGGCCCGGCCCAGCGTGCCCAGATACGTGTTTTCCATGTTCTCGACGACGGCGACACGCATCCTGCTCTCCTCCGTCCGTAGCCATCACTTTCGAGGAACCATCGCGCCCGATCAACATCGGGGCAACCTGGCCGGACCGACCTCGTTCCGCTGAACAGTTCCGCCCCGGAGGTGAACCATGCACGGCCACTCCTATCTGCGCCTGGTCGTCATGGCGGCATTGTCGTTCGTGGCAATGTACGTCCTGATGTATGCGATGGTGAATGCCTTCGCCAATGTCCTGCCCAATCTCAACCAGGCCTACATGGCCGGACTCATGACGGCGCCGATGGTGATCATCGAGTTGCTGGTGATGCGCCCCATGTACGACAGACGCGGGTGGAACATCACCATCCTTGGCGTGAGCGCAGCGGCCCTGATGGCCTGCTGGTTCGCGATCCGCGGACAGGTGGCGATCGCCGACCGCGAGTTTCTGAAGTCGATGATCCCGCATCACGCCGGCGCCATCCTGATGTGTGAGGAGGCAAGGATCGACAGTCCCGAGATACGCAAGCTTTGCCAGGATATCATCGCCGGCCAGCAGGCCGAAATCGACCAGATGAAGGCCCTGCTGGACAAGGCCGCTTAGGGCACATGGGACCCCGCCGTCAGCGGCGCCGGCTGTCCAGCACTTCCAGCAGCTCGTCGATCTTGGTCTGCCGCTCGCGTTCGTTGCCGCCATGGAAGGCGTCCGCCACGCAATGCCGCAGATGATCGCCCAGCGTTTCCTGCTCGACCTTGTGGAGCGCCGCGCGCACGGCGCGGATCTGGGTCAGGACGTCGATGCAGTAGCGCTCTTCCTCGATCATGCGAGCGATGCCACGCACCTGGCCCTCGATTCGCCCCAGGCGCGCCAGCTGGGATCTCTTCAATCTCTCATTCATGGCTTGAACTATACCCCGGTAGGGTATAAATGGCAAGCCATGAGCAAGAATTCCTGCTGCCACGCCGGGCACACGCACGACCACCACCCCCAGGGCGCGCCCGCCAAGGCGGAGCATGATCATCACCATAACCATGCGCCGTCCGACATCGCCATCGATCCCATCTGCGGGATGAAGGTGAAGGTGGCGACCGCCAAGCACACCGCGGCCCATGGCGGCCAGACCTGGTATTTCTGCAATCCCAAGTGCCTCGCGAAGTTCACGGCGGAGCCCGAGCGCTATCTCGCGCCGTCGCGGGCACCCGAGCCGGAGATGCCGGCCGGCACCATCTACACCTGCCCCATGCACCCGCAGATCCGCCAGGTCGGTCCGGGCAGCTGCCCGATCTGCGGCATGGCGCTGGAACCGGAGGTCGTCTCGGCGGACAGCGGCCCCAATCACGAGCTCGCCGACATGACGCGCCGCTTCTGGATCGGCCTGGTGCTGGCGGTGCCGGTGATGGCCCTGGAGATGGGCGGGCACCTCACCAACCTGCACATGGTCCTGGGCCAGGAGCTCTCGAACTGGCTTCAGTTCGTGCTCGCCACGCCCGTGGTGCTGTGGGCGGGCTGGCCGTTCTTCGTGCGCGGCTGGCAGTCGCTGAAGACGCGCAACCTCAACATGTTCACCCTGATCGCCATGGGCACGGGCGTCGCCTGGTTGTACAGCGTCGTGGCCGTCGCCGTGCCCGGCATTTTCCCGCCGACCTTCCGCGGCGCCGAGGGAACCGTCGCCGTCTATTTCGAGGCCGCCGCGGTGATCACGGTCCTGGTGCTGCTCGGGCAAGTCCTCGAGCTGCGCGCCCGCGACCAGACCTCGGGCGCCATCCGGGCCTTGCTCGATCTCGCGCCCAAGACCGCGCGTCGCCTCAAGGGTGACGGTTCGGACGAGGAGGTATTGCTCGACGCCATCGCCGTCGATGACCGGCTGCGCGTGCGGCCGGGCGAGAAGGTGCCGGTCGACGGGGAGGTGATCGAGGGCCGTTCGTCGCTCGACGAATCGATGGTGACCGGTGAGTCCATGCCCGTCACCAAGGAGCCCGGCGCCAAGGTGATTGCCGGTACGGTGAACTCGACCGGCAGCTTGGTGATGCGCGCCGAGAAGGTCGGCCGCGACACCATGCTGGCGCGCATCGTGCAGATGGTCGCCGAGGCGCAGCGCTCGCGCGCGCCGATCCAGCGTTTGGCCGACTCGGTCGCGGGGTATTTCGTGCCCACGGTCATGGCGATCGCGCTGGTCGCCTTCGCCGCCTGGGTGGTGTGGGGACCCGAGCCGCGGCTGGCCTTCGGGCTGGTGGCGGCGGTGACCGTGCTGATCATCGCCTGCCCCTGCGCGCTCGGACTGGCGACGCCGATGTCGATCATGGTCGGCGTCGGACGGGGCGCGCAGGCCGGCGTCCTGATCAAGAATGCGGAGGCCTTGGAGCGCATGGAGCGGGTCGACACGCTTGTAGTCGACAAGACGGGCACGCTGACCGAGGGCAGGCCCAAGGTGGTCGCGATCGTTGCGGCGGCGGGCTTCGCCGAAGCGGAGGTGCTGCGGCTCGCCGCCAGTGCGGAGAAGGCGAGCGAGCATCCGCTTGCGATGGCTGTCGTCGCGGCGGCAGCCGAGCGCAAGCTCGCCCTGTCCGGTGTGACCGACTTCGACTCGCCCACCGGCAAGGGCGTCGTGGGTGTCGTCGACGGGCGCCGGCTGGCTCTGGGCAATGCGCGTTTCCTGCGCGAGCTCGGCATCGAGACACCGACCCTCGAGGCCGAGGCCGAGCGCCAGCGCCAGGAGGGGGCAACCGCCATCTTCCTCGCGATCGACGGCAAGGAAGCCGCCATCTTCGCCATCGCCGACCCGGTGAAGGAGACGACGCCGGCGGCGCTCCAGGCGCTGACCCGGGAGAAGGTGCGCGTGGTCATGCTGACTGGCGACAACCGCACCACCGCGCAGGCAATCGGGCGGCGGCTCGGCATCACCGAGGTCGAGGCCGAGGTGCTGCCCGACCAGAAGAGCGCCGTGGTCGAGAAGCTGCGCCGCGAAGGGCGCGTGGTGGCCATGGCCGGCGACGGCGTGAACGATGCGCCGGCGCTGGCCGCGGCCGATGTCGGCATCGCCATGGGCACGGGCACCGACGTGGCGATCGAGAGCGCCGGCGTCACCCTGCTCAAAGGCGATCTCATGGGCATCGTGAAGGCCCGCCACCTCTCGCAGGGGACCATGAGCAACATCCGGCAGAACCTGTTTTTCGCCTTTGTCTACAACGCAGCGGGCGTGCCAATTGCGGCGGGCGTGCTTTACCCGGTGTTCGGCCTCCTTCTCTCACCGGTACTGGCGGCCGCGGCGATGGCGCTGAGCTCGGTCAGCGTCGTCGGCAACTCGTTGCGCTTGCGCGGGTTACGTCTCTAGGCTGAAGGTTCCGCGGACAGGTGCTTGACCAGATGCGCCTCGAGTCGGTCGATGGCCGGCGAGGCGCGCTGATGGGTCTTTTCCAGTCGCACGCGCAACGATCGAAGCTCCGGGAAGCCGTCCTCGGCGCCGAGGCGGCGCATGTCGGGCGTCACGCTGCTGTCGACCATCACGGTGACGGCGAGGCCTGATGTAACCGCGGCACGCAGCCCGGTCATGTTGCGGCTCAGCACGGCGACGCGATAACGTCGCTTCATCGTCTCGAGCGCACCCAGCATCACCTGGCCGTAGCTTTCGTTGTGATCCCACAGGGCGATCGGCAGGGGATCGCGACTGTGGATGTCGCCCTCGGTCGGCCCGACCCAGACGATGCGGTCGTGGAAGGCGAGCGAGCCCTTGCCGCGCGGGCCCTCGCCCTCGGTGACGAAGGCGAGGTCGATCGAGCCGTCCGCCAGGCGCGCGACGAGGTTGCGCGATTCGTCGATCACCACGTCGACGGTGGCCTGCGGGTGGACGAGCGCGAAGGCCTGCAGCACCGACTTCAGGATGCGAGGGGCGTAGTCCTCGGGCAGGCCGAGCACCACCACGCCGTCCAGCCCGGCGCGGCCGAACGCCGCCATCACGTCGGCGGTGCGACCAAGGATGTCGCGGGCGTGACCGATCAGCAGCTCGCCATGCTCGGTCAGGGCGATGCCGGCACCGCCGCGCCGGAACAGCGGGCGGCCGAGCGAAGATTCCAGCCGCCGCACCTGCAGGCTGACGGCCGACTGGGTACGGCCGACGCGGCGCGCCGCCTCGGTGAAGCTGCGCGTGTCGCAGATGGCGACGAAGGTCTTCAGCAAATCGATATCCATGCCGCGCCGCGATCCGGGTCATGAGGGACGCTCATGCGCCATATTTCGACTACTCGTTGGACCACGCAACCTCGGCGATGCATGTCGGCGCCCCGGCGGGTTGTCCGCCTGCGAAGGAGATGTCGATGTCGAGCCGTGAATTCGAGATCATGCCGGCCAGCCTGGCTGACGCCGAACCCTTGAGGGCCATGCAGGCGCGTTCGATGCGTGTGCTGGGTGGCGGCTACTACCCCGTGAGCACGATCGAGAGCTTCCTGCGCTCGCCCGGCACGATGGACGACGCCGTGCTCGCTGAGGGCCGCTACCTGGTGGCGCGCGACGGCGCGGGCCGCATCGTCGGCAGCGGCGGCTGGTCCCGACTTCAGCCTGGCTATGCCAAAGGCGGAGTCGCCATGCCGATGGCGCGCGACCGGGCGGTGGTGCGCAGCGTGTTCGTCGAGCCCGCCTGCGCGCGGCAGGGGATCGGCGGAGCGATCATGCGGCGCATCGAGGACGACTCGGCGGCCGCCGGTGTCGAGACGCTGGCGCTTACCGCGACGCTTTCGGGGATGCCGCTCTACGGCGTGCTGGGCTACATCGTGCTGCGGCCGCGCACCCTGGTGCTGGGCGACGGCGCTCCTTTCGAGGCCATCGAAATGGAGAAGAGGCTGACCTGCCGGAAAGCCGCCTGAGAACGGCGCTTCCCGAACGCAGCGAGGACCTTTCCTGCCGCCTTGAAGGTCCCTTGCTGTGCTCGGGATGACGTCGTCGTGCAATCAATTGCACGCGCCTGGCTGCATTCTGCAGCCGCGCACGTGGCGGGGTGCGGACGATGGACCGTTCGGAGGACGCAGGAATGGTCCGCCAGCGTCCACGCTAACTGCTTGGTTCACAAGGGATAGACCGCAGCGGACGCTGCGGACGATGCGATGCAACCTCATTTTTTAGGGCGTCCCCTGGACCTCGCCGCCGACGCTTGTCAAAGCCGAGTCCGCGGCGGCAATCTGCGCGCGCGGGCGTGAAACGGGAGGCCTTTTGTGACAGATCCATCGCCAGGCCCCTTCACCGTCGCCGCCTTGCGTCGGGCTTTCCTCGAGGGCCATGAGCCGCCGCCAGCGCCGGCCATCGCGCGCCTCAAATCCTATCGTTGGTTCGTCGTCGGCACGGTCTGCATTGGCGCCTTCATCGGCCAGGTCGACGCCAGCCTGACGCAGATGCTGCTGCCCCGGCTCGAGCGCGACTTCGACGCCCGGTTGAGCACAGTGAGCTGGATCGCGGTGGCCTACCTGCTGGCGATGGCGTCGTGCATGCCGATCTTCGGGCGCCTGGCCGACATGATCGGCCGCAAGCTGCTCTACACCTGCGGGTTCCTGATCTTCATTTTCGGCTCGGCGCTGTGCGGCTTCGCGACCGACCTGACATGGCTGGTGGTCTTCCGCGTGATCCAGGGCGCCGGGGCAGCGCTGATAACGGCCAACAGCATCGCCATCGTCGTGCTGGCGACCCGTCCGGAAGAGCGCGGGCGCGCGCTCGGCCTGCAATCCGCAGCGCAGGCGATCGGCCTGGGGGCGGGGCCGGCGGTCGGCGGACTGGTTCTCGACACGCTGGGTTGGCACTGGGCGTTCTGGATCAACGTGCCGTTCGGGCTGATGGGGGCCGTGATGGGCTGGATGGTGATCCCGCAGTCGAAAAAGATGGCGGAAGGCGAGGGGTTCGACTGGCATGGTGCGCTGCTGATCGCGCCGGCGCTCACCGCCGTCATCGCGGTGCTGAACGAGGGCCATGCCTGGGGGCCGACGTCGCCCGCGTTCATCGTCTGCGTGCTGCTGGCGGTCCTGTTCCTGTGGCTGTTCATGCGCGCGGAGCGGCGCGCCGCCTCACCGCTGCTCGACCTGAATCTGCTGGCGCAGAAGCCCTTCCTGATCGGCAACCTGGCGAACTTTCTGTCCTACGCCTGCCTGTTCGGCGTGTTCTTCCTCATTCCCTTCGTGCTGGTCCGCGTCTACCAGGAATCCGAGCTGGCGGCTGGTCTGCGCCTCTCGATTCTGCCGGTGATGCTGGGTCTGCTGGCGCCTGTGGGCGGCGCCCTGTCGGACCGGTTCGGCGCGCGCGCCCCGACCACGGCCGGCATGGTGGTGTGCATGGCGGCGCTGGCGCTGCTCCATGTCTTCCTCGACGGCTCGGCCGCCGACATGACGATGGTGATGGTGGCGCTCGCCCTGTTCGGCGTCGGCCAGGGCCTGTTCGTCTCGCCCAACAGCAGCGCCGTCATGGGCCTTGCGCCGCCCCAGCTGACCGGCGAGGCCGGCAGCGTGCTGAACGTCATGCGCTTCCTCGGCATCAGCGCCGGCATCGCCAGCGCCTCGACAGTGCTGGCGCTGAGCCTGGGAATGATGCGCGGGACCCAGGGCAGCACGGTCGACGCGCCACCGGCGATGCTGATCGCGGCCAGCCGCGACGTCATCGTGCTGCTGATCTGCCTGGCCGCCGGGGCGGCGCTGCTGTCGCTCGTGCGGCCGGGCAATCCCGTCCGGGCCGACCACGTGTTCGTGCCCGAATAGCCCCGCGCAGCCCTTGCCTTGGCGCCTTGCGGGCCGCCAGACTGCGCGCTTTCACCCTCCAACGGGAAATGCGACATGCAGCTCGGACTCTTCATGGCGACGCAGTGGCGTCAGGGCGTGGATCTCGGACCGGAGCTCGCCAACCTGATCGAGCAGGTTCGCGTGGCGCGCGCCAGCGGTCTGGTCTCGCTGATGGTCGGCCAGCATTTCGTTTCCAGCCCCTTGCAGATGTTCCAGACCATGCCGCTGCTGGCGCGGCTTGCCGCCGAGGCCGAGGGCATGCGGCTGGGGCCCGGCCTGCTGCTGCTGCCGCTGCTCAATCCCGTCGTCGTCGCCGAGGAGTGCGCGACGCTGGACTGGCTGACCGACGGCAATGCCATCATCGGCCTCGGGCTCGGCTATCGCCACGAGGAGTTCAACTCGATCGGCGTGCCGTTCAAGGAGCGCGTGCCGCGCTTCGTCGAGGGCGTGGCTGTCATCCGCAAGATGTGGCGCGACGACGTCGTCGAGCACAGCGGCCGCTTCCACACGCTCGACAAGGTGCAGGCGAGCCTCAAGCCCAAGCGAGCGGGCGGGCCGCCGATCTGGATGGCAGGCGACGTCGAGGTCGCGGTCAAGCGCGCGGCGAAGCTCGCCGACGCCTGGATGCCGTCGCCCATGGTGACGCTCAACTCGGTCGGGCGGCTCAACACCCTGTTCCGCGAGACGCGCGCCGGGCTCGGCCTGCCGGCGGTCGCCGAGTACCCGATCATCCGCGAGTGCCATGTCGGCAACGGCGTGGGCAAGGCGATCGACGAGGTGCGCGAGCCGCTCGCCTACAAGTACGAATCCTATGCCAGCTGGGGCGAGGCCAGCGGCTTCGTGCCGGCCGACCGCATCCGCGGCGACTTCGACCAGTTCGCCGCCAGCCGCTTCATCATCGGCTCGGAGAACGAGGTCGCCGACCAGATCGCCGCCTATGGCGAAAAGACCGGCACCAACCACATCCTCGTCCGCGTCCAATGGCCCGGCCTCGACCAGCAGACCGCGCTGCGCACGCTGGAGCGGCTGGGAAGGGTGGTCGAGAAGGTACGTTGACTCCCCCCAGCTTCGCTGGGGACGCCGTCTTCGGCGACGAAGGGGTCATGAGTCTCATTGCCGGGAGCGCGCCACTCCGTGGCGCTCATATCTCTTGCGATTGCGGCAAAGCGTGAGCACCACGGAGTGGCGCGCTCCCGGCAATGACCCCTCCGCGTATGACGCGACACCTCCCCAGCGAAGCTGGGGAGGAGGTTCAAGGCCTGAACTGCAGCGCCCTTGGCCCGAGCCGCGCGGGCTGCGACACGATGCGGTAGGCATCGCCGACCCATTCGCAGACCAGCCGGCGGGTGTCGCGCGGATCGATCATCTCCTCCATCTCGAAGCGGTTGAGCGGGCCGATCGGCCCGCGCGCGCTCTCGATGCGGGCGTTGATCTCCGCGCGCAGCGCCGCCGGATCGGCGGCCTCGGCAAGCTGGCGCTTGTAGGCCGCCTCGATGCCGCCTTCCGGCGGGATGCCGCCGACGTCGGCGGCCGGCCACACCACGCGCGCCGATACCGCTGCGCGCGGCGTCGCGTAGTTGTTGCCGGCAACGCCGAAGCTTCGGCGCATCAGCACGGTGAAGATCGGCACCGCCACCTGCGCGAAGGCGACCATCCATTCGCCGCCCTTGCGGATCGTGCCGGTGATCTCGTGCTCGATGCCGACGGCGAAGCCTGGGTTGTCGACCAGGTTCAGCACCGGCAGGTGGAACAGGTCGCAGAGATCGAGATGGCGCCTGAGCTTGTCGCAGCCGTCGGCGGTCAGCGCGCCGCCGTTGATGTGCCGGCTGTCGGAGGCGATGACGCCCATCGGATGTCCGGCGAAGCGTACGAAACCCGTCACCTGATCGGTGCCCCACAGCGGCCCGATTTCGAAGAACGAGTCCCTGTCTGCCATCAGCCGGATCGCCCGGCGCACGTCGAAAGTCGCAATGCGCTTGCGCGGCACCAGGGTCAGCAGCTCCTCCTCGCGGCGATCGGCCGGATCGGACGCCGGGATAACTGGAGGCACTTCGTAGACGCTCGACGGCAGGTAGGAGAGGAAGCGTCGCGTCATCGCCATCGCCTCCTCCTCGGACTCGGCGAGATTGTCGACCGAGCCGTTGCGGCAATGGATCTGCCAGCCGCCGAGATCCTCCTTGGTGACGTCGTAGCCCATGGCGTGGCTGACCACCGGCGGGCCGGCGACGAAGAGCTGCGCGATGTCGCGCACCATTACCGAGAAATGGCCGAGCACCGCCTTGGCCGCGCCGATGCCGACGACGCTGCCCAGCAGCATGTTGACCACCGGCACCTTGCTCAGCTGGTCGACATAGAGCGTGCTGCCGAGATGGCCGGGCAGGAACGAGCCCCCCGTGCCGGTGACGCGCGGCCGGCCGGCCTTGATGGCGCCAGTGCTCTCCTTGACCGACGCCGCGCCGTCGCTCGCCTGCTTGGGCACCATGGTGGCGACGCTGCCGCCGCCCGACGAGCCATCGAGCAGGCGGATCGACGGCGCCAGAAGCTCGGTCGACAGGCGGTCGAAATGGCGCGACTTCTGGCCGACCGCGCCGTCGGCATGGCCACCGCGGGAGGTGAAATCGTCGGCACAGACGACGCAGGCGCGACCGTCGATGCGGCCCGTTCCACCGACATGGCTGGCCGGCGTGAACTCGGCGATTTCGCCGTCCTCGTCGTAGCTCGCGAAGCCCGCCAGGCTGCCGATCTCGCGAAAGCTGCCCTTGTCGAGCAGCGCATCGATGCGCTCCCGGCAGGTGAGCTTGTGGCGGTTGCGCTGGCGCACCACGCCTGGATCCTTGGAGCCCGGCGCCAGCCGCGCATGGGCGATCGCCTGCAGTGCGCTCACCTGGGTGAGCACCGGCGACCAGCCGTCCTCCGCCGGCTCGTGCGCGACAGCGTCTGCGGCGCCGGCCGCCGGGCGCAGGACGGCGAGCACCTGGCCGCCATCGACGGCGTTGCCGACAGCGATCGGTGCGAGGCTCGTGACCGTGCCGGCGCACGGCGCGGTGATCGAGCTTTCCATCTTCATCGCCGTGACCACGAACAGCGTGTCGCCGGCAGAGACCTTCTGGCCGTCGCTGACATTGATCGCCACCACCGAGCCGGCGTGCGGGCATTCGATGCCGCGATGACCGGCCGGCACGGGCAGCGTCGGCTTGGGTGGCGGCAGGCCTGCGCCGGGTCCGCGGCCGCGCCCCAGGGCGGCGACCTGCTGGTCGAGGAACTGCAGGGTGCCCGCCGGCCTGGGTTTGGCCGCGCCGAGCTCGGGCGCCTCGGCCAGGAGGGTGGTGCGCGCGTCGCCGGCGCGGAAAGCGGCATGGCCCAGAATGGCATCGAGCTGCGCGAGATTGGTCGGCACGCCGGCGATGTGGAACTCGGCCAGCGCGCGGCGCGTGCGGTCGACCGCCGACTCGAACGTGCCCGACGACGCGGACTGGCAGATCAGCTTGGCGAGCAGCGGATCGAATTGCGGTGGCGGGGCGTGGCCGACATAGCCGCAGGCATCGACGCGCACGCCGGGTCCCGACGGCTCGCGATAGGCGGTGAGCGTGCCAGCGCCTTGCGCGACGATACGCGCCTGGATGGCGAAGCCGCGCGGCTTGCCGACGGCCTTTTGCTCGGCCAGGCCCAGCGCGCCCAGGGAGGCGCCGGCGGCAATCCGAAACTGCGCCTCGACCAGATCGACGCCCGTCACCTGCTCGGTGATGGTGTGCTCCACCTGGATGCGCGGATTGCATTCGATGAAGAAGTGCTCGCCCGACTCGGGATCGACGAGGAACTCGACCGTGCCGGCGTTCTCGTAGCGAGCAGCCCGGGAGAGCTTCAGCGCATCGTCCAGGATGCGCTGGCGCAAGCCCTCGTCGAAATTGGGCGCCGGCGCCACCTCGACGACCTTCTGGTTGCGCAGCTGCACAGAGCAGTCGCGCTCGTGCAGGTGCACGACATCACCCTTTCCGTCGCCCAGTACCTGGACCTCGATGTGGCGCGGGCGCGGCACGATCTTCTCCAGGAACACGGCGCCGTCGCCGAAGGCGGCTTGCGCCTCGCCCTGGCAGCGCGCAAAGGCCTCATCCATGTCCTCGGCGCGGGCCACGGCGCGCATGCCGCGTCCGCCGCCGCCGGCCGAGGCTTTCAGCATCACCGGATAGCCGACCGACTTCGCCAGCGCCCTGGCCTCGGCACTGGAGGCGAGCGCCGCCGGTGCCCCGGGCACGACGGGGATGCCCTGCGATTGCGCGAAGGCGCGCGCCTCGACCTTGTCGCCGAACAGCGCCAGGGTCGCGGGCGCTGGGCCGATGAAGCGCAAGCCTTCGGCGCGGCAGCGCTCGGCAAAGTTGGCGTTCTCGGAGAGGAAGCCGTAGCCTGGATGAACGCAGTCACAGCCGCTTTCCTTCGCCGCCGTGATGATCGCCTCGACATCGAGATAGGCGCGCACCGGATCGGCGGCGAGCGCCGCGCCGCCGCCGATCTCGCGCGCGGCGGTCGCAAGCTTCGCATGCAAGGACAGCGCATCGGCCGGCGCATGAACCGCGACAGATTCGACCCCGAGCGCCGACGCCGCCCGCGCAATGCGAATCGCGATCTCGCCGCGATTGGCGATCAGGACACGCTTGAACATCGCTTTCCTCACCTTCTCCTCCTCTCCGGCTTTGCCGGGGAGGTGTCGCCGTCATACGGCGACGGACGGGTCATGGTTTTCCGGACCGCGGGCGTCTCGCCCGCTCATGAAGATGATCATGAGCGGGCGAGACGCCCGCGGTCCAAGAGGTCCATGACCCCTCCGTCGCCGTATGACGGCGACACCTCCCCAGCGGTGCTGGGGAGGCCATGAACATCACGCCAGCCTGTAGATCCGCTTCGCCGTGCCGCTGAACAGCGCCGTCTTCTCGTCGGCCGAGGCGCCGGCGGCCATCAGCTTGAAGGCGTTCCACAGCACGGCATAGCCGGTCGAGACCTTGTCGACCGGGAAGTTGCTTTCGAACATGCAGCGCGCCGCGCCAAAGGCCTCGATGCAGGTCGCGATCCATGGATTCCAGGCGTCGGCGATCTCGCGCGACGTCGGCGGCACCGGACGGTGCATGTGGTCGAACGGGCCGATATCCATGCCGAGTCCGCCCAGCTTGACCACGACGTTGGGGCAGCGCGCCAGCTCGGTCATGTCGGCCTTCCAGGCGGCGAACACGGCGTCGGTCTTGCCGGCATAGGGGCCGATGCCGAGCGGGCCGCCGCAATGATTGAGGATCATGGTCGTTTGCGGCACCGCGCGGGCGAGCGCAATCACGTCCTTGAGCTGCGGATGGTACTGCCAGGCCTCGTAGGTGAGGCCGAGCGCGCCCAGCTGGGCCACGCCCTCGCGGTAGTCCGCCTGGGCGTAGAGGCCCTGCGGCGGATTGGTGTGGCTGTTGCGCACCTCGGGGCTTGCGTCCCAGCCGCCGGCATGGCGGATGCCGCGAAAGCGGCCGTTGCCGGCGGCGACATGTGCCTCCAGCACGGCGCGGGCGCGCGCGCCCAGGGTCATGTCGACATAGGAGACGATGCCGGCGCAGGCGCGGGTCGGGCCGTAGATGCCGCTCTCGCTCATCGCCGCCACCCCGTTGGCAAACTCGGTCTCGCCGACGGGACGCATCTCGACTGGCCCGCCGCCGCGATACATCGAGCGGCAGTCGATATAGACCGTGTGGGTGATGGTGTGGCCGGTGCCGGTGTCGGCCAGCAGCTCGTCGAGCAGGTAGCGCTGGTTGAGGTGATCCCACAGATGATGGTGTGGGTCGACGATCGGCAGGTCCGGCTCGAGGATCGGTTCTTTCGCCTGCTTGGCGAGCCACGCTTCGTCCGGCACGAAGGCGCGGCGCTGCCGTTCGACTGTCTGCCCTTTGGCCATCGTTTCCCCCTTGCGACTTGTCCCTGAATCCTACAGGGCAAAGCGGGGGCTATGCATCAGTGCCGCTTCGGCTGATGGAATTCGTAGGGCGGATAATCCCTGGTGATGTCGGAGACGACCTCGATCACCGCCGGGGCGTTGGTGGCGATCGCCTCGCGCAGCGCTCCCCGCAGCCCGTCAGCCGTCTCGACCTGCCACGCGGCGACGCCGAACGACCTGGCGTAGGCCTGGAAGTCGGGGTTGGTGAGCACGGCGCCGGAATGCCGGCCCTCGTAGAGGCGCTGCTGGTCGCGCTTCACGTTGCCGTAGGAGGCGTTGTTCACCACCACGGTCACCAGATTGATACCGAACTGCACTGCGGTGGCGAGGTCGGAGCCGCCGAACAGAAAGCCGCCATCGCCGGTGACCGACACCACCGGGCGGTCGGGGTTGGCCACCTTGACGCCGAGCGCGGTCGGGAAGCCGTAGCCCAGAGTGCCGGAGAAGCCCGACGAGATCAGGCGGCGCGGCTGGTGGACCGGATAGCCGTACCAGATGATGTAGCCGACCTGCGTCACCTCGTCGACGACGATGCCGTCGTCGGGCAGCACCTCGCGGATTGCCTCGACCATGGAGTATTGCGGCTGCGCCTTCTGGATTGCCGCCAGCGCCGCCGTCTTGGCTTTCGCCACCTCGGCGAGCCATGGCACGGTGTCGCTCTTCCTCGCAACCGCGGCGGTCAGCGCATGGGTACCCTCGGCAGCGTCGGCGACGATCGGCACGGTGACGCTGAGCCGGCGATGCTCGGCCGGATCGATGTCGATGCGCGCCGTCCTGAGGCCGGCCGGCGCCGCACCCCAGCGCGCCATCGGCACGTCGAGGCGCGTGCCGATGCCGATCAGAAGATCGACCTTGTCCCACAGCTCGAAGCCGCCGACCGTGCCGAGCGACAGCGGATGGCGGGAATCGACCACGCCCTTGCCGGTGCGGAAGGAGACGACGGGCGCGCCGATCTTCTCGGCCAGCGCCAGCACCTCGGCGCCGGCCTCGACCGCGCCGCCGCCGACCCAGATCATCGGCGCCTTGGCAGCATCGACCAGCTTCGCCAGGGCGGCGATCTTGTCGGGATCCGGCGTCGGGGCCTCGCGCTTGCCGAGCGGATCGATCGGCGTGACGTCGGCGGTAGCCGGGAACATGTCCCATGGCATCTCGACCGCGACCGGGCCGGGGCGGCCGGAGACCATCGCCTGCCAGGCGCGCGCCATCACCTGTGGCGCGTCCGTCGGATGCTCGATGCGCTCGGCGAACTTGAGCAGGGTCTTCAGCGTCGCCAGCTGGTCGGGCATCTCGTGCAGCTGCCCGCGGCCGCGCCCGATCATGGCGCTCGGCACCTGGCCGGTGATGCACATGATCGGCGCGTTGACGCCCCACGCCGTGGTGAGCGCGCCCATGGTGTTCATGACGCCGGGACCCGGCACGACGGTGAAGGCCGACGGCCTGCCGGTCGACTGCGCATAGCCCAGCGCCATGTAGGCCGTCGTCTGCTCGTGCCGCGCATTGACCACGCGCAGCCGGTTGGCATTGCGCGCGAAGGCGTCGAACAGGCCATACATCTGCACGCCGGGCAGGCCGAAGATCGTATCGATTCCGTGACGCAACAATGAATCTACGATGGCGTCGCCGCCGGTCATGCGAGGCATGGGTTCTCCCGTCTCATGATGTTGCTGTCGATCTTGGCCAAGTCGGCAGGCGAGTCAGTCGATCCCGACCATCCTCGCGATGCGCTGGATGCCCTGCCACATCGGATCGAGGGCCGCGACCGTTCGGATCATGTCGCGGCAATCGGCGACAATGGCCTTGAGCTTCACGCCGTTGGGCTCGTCCTTCTCCGCTTCCCGCCTTGCCTCCTCGAGTAGCGCGCGCAGCTCGCGCAGCTCTTCCCGGTAGTCGCCGTCGATCGCCTTGAGCGACTCGGTCAAGGCTGCCGCCAGGCTCTGCTTCGGGTCGTCGGGCGGTTGGGTGCCAGTTGTCATGAAAAAGCTCTGCCTCCCGGTCGCGGTTTGCCTTGTCGTCCGAAGGTTCACAGTAGCGCAGTCTTGGCTCAGAACTCGACCGGATAGGGCGGCAATTCGCCGCTTTCGTAGCGCTGCGGCAGGCCGGGCGTGACGTTCTCCCAGACATACAGCATCGAGCGCTTGGTCGAGTAGCCCTGATGGCGGATGTCTGCCGGCATGGCGGCGACATCGCCCGCCTTCATGGTGACGCGCGCGCGCGGCGCGCCGGTGTTCTTGTCGGCGACGTCCCACACGATCTCGTCGGACAGCTGGATGAACCATTCGACGCGATCGTTGCCGTGGAATACCGGCAGGATGTACTCCTCGGTGGTCGGGCAGGCGAGCGAGGCCTTGCATACGGCGGTGACCGACGGATTCCACGTGACGTCGGAGCGGCTGAGGTACTTGAACAGGCTGAAGGCATGCAGCTCGCCCTCGAAGCCCGGCTCGGCGTGGATCTCGGGCTCGTCCTGTGAAACGTCTGCGAAAGCGCGATTGATCGGCATGTCGTCGCGCAGGGGCGAATCACCGGGCAGGCCGGGCATGCGCGTGGTGCCGATGCGAGTGCGCTCGATGGCCGCGAGGTTGTCGCCATTCTTGTGGCCGAAGGCGCTGCCGGTCTCGACCGGGGCGGCGAAGGGATCGAAGCCCTCGTTGACCCAGTCGCGCAGGATGGCCTTGAAGGTCGCCATGATGAGCTCGGAGTCGAACTGCTCGAGATAGTCGACGCCGGCCTCCTTCAGGGTGCCGTTGAAGGTGCCGGCATAGAAATCTACCTTGCCGTAGTGATTGCGCGTGCCGATGACGTGGTCGAAATTGACCCAGCCATAGAAGAAGTTCCAGGCCACGTCGCGCATGCAGGCGCGCAGGAAGGCATCCGCCGGCATCTGGTGAGAGTGGCGCGCCCCCTTGGCCGGCCAGTGCACGGTGACGAAATACTCGTCGCGCGACAGCTCGAACTTGCCGAGCTTGAAGCTGCGATAGCCGTTGCGGTTGCTCGGCTCTGACGCGACGACCTGGGTCAGGGTGTCGGGCATCTGGCTCTCCCCATTCTCGATGTCAGGCGTAACAGATCTCGCGCCATTTCTGGACGCTGAGATCGCCCAGCAAGGTCTGCTGCAGCAGCACGCCGAGCCGCGTCGCCGTGAAGCGATAGGCATTGCCGGCACCGAGCAGCACCTGGTGGCCACGCCTGAGTTTGACATAGCCCATACGCGCGCCATCGGGTTGCTTGCCGGCCAGCACCGCCCCGTTCTTGTCGGCACCGGGCGGAGTCTCGAGTTTGACGAAGTCGACCGTGATCTCGCCGTCCATGCAGAGGGCGAACTCGTCGTGGCCGCAGGCGAACCAGGGCGACACGCCCTCGGCCCGCATCACCTCCTGCACGTATTCGAGGTTCTTGCCGACGACGACGCGCTCGTAGGGCCTGGACTTCGCGGCGACCTCGAAGATGTTGGAGAAAACGTAATGCCGCGCCTCTCCGGACACCAGCTCGATGGTTCCCTTGGTGTAGTCGGTGATCGAGCCGAACACGGTATGGACCTGGCTCATGTCTGTCCCCTCCCTGTTTCGCCAAGGGTGGAATAGTCTCGCCCCCAAGACAAGGGACGCCCGGAACCCTTGTCCGCCCGGAGGCTTTCATGCCGCTTCGTCTTCCGCCACTGCCTGCCCTGCGCCTGTTCGAGGCTGCAGGCCGGCTGCGCAGCTTCAAGCTGGCCGCGGCGGAGCTCAATGTCACGCCGAGTGCGGTGAGCCACGGCATCGTCGGTCTCGAGCAGGCGCTCGGTGTCACGCTGTTCGAGCGCAAGCCGCGCGGCCTGTCGCTGACGCACGTCGGCGCCGACTACCTGACCTATGTCAGCGAGGCGCTGTCCCTGATCGCTGTCGGCACGCAGCGCCTGCCGGACCGCTCCGCACCACGCTCGATCGCCGTGAGCTGCGCCCCGACGCTTGCCCAGCGCTGGCTGCTGCCGCGCCTTGCGGGCTTTCGCGAGCGATGGCCGAAGACCGCCATCGTGGTCGACACGTCGCGCCGGCATGTCGGCTTCCCGATCGACGGCTTCGACTTCGCCATCCGCATGAGCCGCGCGCCGGTGGGCGGACTTGCATGGGTGAAGCTGCTCCACGGTGCGCTGATGCCGGTCTGCAGTCCCGTCTATCGCGCCAGCCTCGTCGATCGCCGCGGCAAGATCGATCTCCGGCGCGCGACGCTGATCCACGTCACGACGGTGAGCGAAGGCTGGCAGTCATGGCTGAAAGCGGAGGGCCATGGCGAAATCGATGCCGAAGGTGGATTGCGCGTGGACACGTTCGAACTCGCCTTCGAGGCGGCGAGCCTGGGACTCGGCGTCGTGCTGGCCATGCGCCCGCTGGTCGACCGCGACCTCGGGGCCGGCCGCCTGGTGGCGCTGGGTGCCGGGACGCGGCCATCGCCGACGGCTTACTGGCTCGTGAGCGCACCCGGAACCGAGCGCCGCGCCGACCTGCGCGCCTTCAAGCGATGGCTGGTGGCAGAGGCGCGGTCATAGGGACGCTCATCATTCATTCTCCTCCTATGAAAATTGGGGGGTACCGCCCCTATTTCTTACCATCGTGGTGCGCGCCGGGCGTGCTGGGTGTCTCCCCAGCGAAGCCCGCCTCGATTCCCTCCCCCGCAATCAATCTCCTCCGCAGCTCTGCTGGAAAGGTGTCCGCGCCTTCGCGGACGGAGGGGTCATGGGCAGCGGGTCTGGAGCTCATGGCCCCTCCGTCGCCGTAAGACGGCGACACCTCCCCAGCAGAGCTGGGGAGGAGAATGGGAAACGGGGCAGAGATTCTCGAGGTGGCAGCGCCAGGGAGGAGAATTATCAGGTGAGCGCGGCTCACCCGTCGTTGCGTTCTTCTCCTTTGTCGACACCGCTGAGCGTTCGCATTGTCCGCTTCTCTCGGAGATGGACAGATGCAGCGTACGGGTCGAGTGTTGATCGTGGTCGTGGCGGCGGCGTTGATGATGAGCGTCGCCATGGGCACGCGGCAGACCTTCGGGTTGTTCCTCGGCCCGCTCGCCCAGGAGCGCGGGCTCGCGATCACCACCATCGCGCTGGCGATCGCGCTGCACAATCTGGTGTGGGGCCTCGCCCAACCGCTCGCCGGCGCGGCCGCCGACCGTTTTGGCGCGGCGCCTGTCGTCATCCTCGGTGCCATTGCCTATGCCGCCGGGCTGGCGCTGACGGCAATCACCGACTCGGGCGTGCTCCTCGTGCTGGGCATGGGCCTGCTGGTCGGCATCGGCATGAGCTGCACGACTTTTGGCGTCGTGCTGACAGCGGTCGGCCGTGCCGCGACCGCCGAGAATCGCAGCCTGGCGATGGGACTGTCGGGCGCCGGTGGTTCGCTCGGTCAGGTCGCGTTGGTGCCGATCTCCCTGATTGGCCTCGAGGACTGGGGAATCGCGGCATCGCTCGTCGGTCTTGGGGTGCTGTTGCTGATGGTTGCTCCTGTTGCGCTCCTGCTCGAGCGGCGAGGGCAACCGACTACACCACATGCCGTCAGCCCCGGAACGACTCCGCGCCTCGGCGAGGCGCTGACCGAGGCCATGAAGCATCTCGGCTACCGGCTGCTGACCCTGGGCTTCTTCACCTGCGGTTTCCAGCTCGCGTTCATCGGCACGTACCTGCCTGACTATCTCACCCTGTGTCACATGCCGTTGGGCCTCGGTGCGACGGCGCTGTCGCTGATCGGCCTGTTCAATATCGCAGGCAGCTGGGCCTGCGGCTGGCTGGGCGGTCGTTTTCGCCAGCAGCAGGTGCTCGGTTGGCTCTACCTCGTGCGCGGCGTCACCATTGCGGCGTTCTTCCTGCTGCCCAAGAGCACGGCCTCGGTGGTGATCTTCGCCGCCGTGATGGGCCTCACCTGGCTGGGGACGGTGCCGCTCACCAGCGGATGGCTGGCCAAGGTCTTTGGAACTTCTCATCTGGGCACGCTGTTCGGCGTGTGCTTCTTCAGCCACCAGATCGGCTCGTTCATCGGCGCCTGGCTGGGCGGCGTCCTGTTCGAGCTGACGGGCTCCTATGCGATCGTCTGGATCCTCACCGCCGCCGCCGGCCTGATGGCCGCGCTGCTCAACTTCCCGATCAAGGACGCGGTCCCGCGACCGGTAGCGAGGCTTGCGTAGGCTCATGCTCTTCCGGACCGCGAGCGTCTCGCTCGCTTATGGCGCGGCACGGCGAAGCCGAACGCGCCTTCATCAAGCGCATGAGCATGAGCGAGCGAGACGCTCGCGGTCCGGAAGAAGATGACGCGGCTATTCAGTAACGAACAGCACCCGCAAATCGTGCTTCGGCACGTAGTCCTGCGCACTCGCCTCGAACTTCAAGGGGCCGGTCTGGCGAACGGCGAGATCGGAGCAGAAGGTCACCAGCTCCGGCCTCTTGAGATTTGTCGCGCCGTCGAGGCCGGCCGGCCCGCCTTCAATGGTGAGGTGGAAGCTGCCGATGGGGCCGTGCCAGTTGCGTGCCGTCAACAGGATGTAGCCCAGCGTGAAGCCCTGCAGATACGAGTCCTCGATGCCGCTCTTCTGTCGCCGCTCGGCGGAAACACGCTGCGACATCGCGCGCAGGGCCTGGACCGTGGCGCCGGAGATGCAGAAGTCGCGCTGCGGATCGCCGTCGCCCGACCCCGTCACCTTGCCGTTGGCTGCGGGAACGATGAATCGGAAGCCCAGGATCGGCCGGTAGTTGTGCTCGATCACGGTGATCCCTGGCGCGAAGGTCTGCATCCAGTGGAAGGTGACGCGGGTCGTCCACGGCAGGCGATAGCCCTTTGCATCGAGCGGCTCGACAGCGCCCAGCTTCTCGAGCGCGGCGCGCGTGGCGGGCTCGAGCTCGGGATCGTCGGGCGGGAAGAACAGGCCGGTGCGCAGGACCAGCTTCATGCCGCCGATCCTCGTCAGTTCGCCCGTGATGTTGCGGCCGTCCGGCAGCTCGGCGCGAACCTCCGTTTCCGGGGTCACGTCGCGCCCGTCGACGCGAAGGCGGAAGCCCAGGAAGTTGGGATCGGTCGGCTGATCCATGACGATGTTGTAGCCGCCGGTGCTGGTGACCCGCCCGCCGGGCGTCTGGCTCGGCAGCTCGGGCAGCGGGAAGGCGACGCGCAGGGTCACCGGCTGGCCGGTGTCGTTGCGCATCTCGTATCGTACGCGCACCTCGGCGGGCGAGAGGTGCAGATCCTCGCGCTGCATGGTGATGGCGTCGGTCTTCACCAGCACGATGCCGCCGGCTGCCAGCTCCGACGCCGAATCGTTGGCGGACGCGGTGGCGGCGGCGCACAGCAGCGCCAGCCCGGCAAGCCGGGCAACCAAGCGCGCGGCAGTGCTCACCGCAGCGTCTCCAGCATCCGCACCAGAAGCTGGGCGCGCGGCACCAGCGAGGCGAAGCTGATCTGCTCGTCGAGCGCGTGCGCGCCGCGGCCGTCGGCGCCCAGCCCGTCGAGGGTCGGGATGCCGAGCGCCGCCGGGAAGTTGCCGTCGCTGACGCCGCCGGTCAGCGGCGTGTCCTCGAGCACGAAGCCGATCTCGGCAGCGCAGCCCTTGGCATGCTCGAACAGGGCGGTGATGCCTTCGTTCTTGGCATAGGCCGGCCGGTTGATGCCGCCGGTGACCTCGACCCGGCAATCGGGGTCGAAAGCGGGGCGTTGCAGGACGCGTTGCACCACCGCGTCGGCGTCGATGCCGGGCGGCACGCGCAGGTCGATGGTCGCCGTCGCCAGCGCCGGCACGACATTGGGCGCGCTGCCGCCCTGCGCCATGCCGACGACGATCGAGATGCCCACCGCCGGATCGGACATGGCTTCGAGATCGAGGATCTGGCGGGCGAGCTCGCGCAGGGCGCTGCGGCCGTCCTGCGGCCGCGAGCCGGCGTGCGAGGCGCGCCCGGTGATGGTCATGTCGAAGCGGCCCCAGCCCTTGCGCGCGGTCACGCACTTGCCGCCGTCGCGCGCCGGCTCCATCACCAGCACGTACTTGGATTTGCGCGCCGCGGCCTCGATGGCGGCCCGACTGGTCGGGCTGCCGACCTCCTCCTCGGGCACGTAGAGGATGCGCACGGGCAGGGTGGTGCGGCGGCCCTCGCGCACGAAATGCTGCAGGGCGTAGCAGGCGAGATAGGAGCCCGCCTTCATGTCGTAGATGCCCGGTCCGTAGACCGTGTCGCCTTCGCGCCGGAAGACATGGGTGGTGGCCAGCGCGCCGATCGGATGCACGGTGTCGAGATGGCCCACGATCAGGATTCCGGGCTCGTTCTCGTCGCCCCACGGCGCGCGCGCCTCGAGGATGTCGCCGAAGCCGTCGCGTCCCGGGGTGCGCAGCGTCTGGGCGCCGATGCGCGTCAGGTCGCTCTGCACGACATCGACCAGCTTGTTGACGGCGACGCCGTCATGGCTCGGCGTCTCGATCTCGACCCAGCGGCGGATGCCGGCGAGAATCTCCTCGCCGTCGAAGGTCGGGATGTTGGAGCGGGCAGAATCAGTCACGGCGGTTACCTCGGATCAGTTTCTTTTGGACCGCGGGCGTCCCGCCCGCTCATATCATGAACGGGCGGGACGCCCGCGGTCCGGAAGACGATGAACTTAATCTTCCCGCACGATCAGGCTGCCAGTCGGATGGACCTCGGCGGTCTGGCGCGGCAGCAGGAGGGTGGTGGCGTCGAGCTGGGTCATGATCGCCGGGCCGGCGATGCGGACGCCGGCGCCGAGGCGGGCGCGGGCATAGACCGGCGCCTCGACGATGCCGCTTTCAAGGTTGATCGACTGGCGCGCGACGATGGCGTCGCGCGGATCGCCGCCGGGCGCAAGCTCGCTGAGCTGCGGCTGCGGCAGCGCGCCGCTCGCCGACACGCGCAAGGTCACGATCTCGACCGGCGTATCCTCCTGGGCGAAGGTGTAGAGCGTGCGGTGCAGCTCGTGGAACCGCCGCAGCACCTCGGCCGCCGCCGCGTCGTTGACCTCGGTGCCCGGCCAGTCGACCGTGAGTTCGAAGCCCTGGTGCTCGTAGCGCAGGCTGGCGCTCCACATCGTCTTGCGCGCCGCAGCCGGCACGCTCTCTGTCTCGAACCAGCGCTCAGCCTCGGCCTGCAGGCCGGTGAAGGTCGCCGCCATCTGGGCGACGTCGAAATGGCCATGCTGCTGCAGGCAGGTGCGGGCGAAATCGGCCTTGAGGTCGGACACCAGCAGCCCGAGCGCCGACAGCACGCCGGGCGACGGCGCGATCAGCTGGGTGCGGATGTCGAGCAGGCGCGCCAGCGCGCCGCCATGCAATGGTCCGGCGCCGCCGAACGGCACCAGCACGAAGTCGCGCGGATCGCGGCCGCGCTCGACCGAGACGACGCGGATCGCGCCGACCATGTGGCTGTCGGCAATCGCCAGGATGCCGCGTGCCGCAGCCATCAGGTCGAGCCCCAGCGGCTCGGCGACCTTGGTGGCAACCGCGCGCTCGGCCGCCTCGAGGTCGAGCCGGAAGCTGCCATCGAGCAGCCACGGCGGCAGATGGCCGAGCACGAGATGGGCATCGGTGACGGTGGGCTCGCTGCCGCCGCGGCCGTAGCAGCACGGGCCGGGATTGGCGCCGGCGCTCTGCGGTCCGACGGTCAGGGCGCCGGAGCGGCCGACGCGGGCGATCGAGCCGCCGCCGGCGCCGATGGTGACGATGTCGACCATCGGCAGGGGTAGCGGCCATTCGCCGACGCGGCCGTTGACGGTGACGCTGGGCTTGCCGTCCTTGATCAGGCT
Source organism: Reyranella sp. (assembly GCF_050185545.1). Classification (GTDB taxonomy): domain Bacteria; phylum Pseudomonadota; class Alphaproteobacteria; order Reyranellales; family Reyranellaceae; genus Reyranella. Next base: position 38,442 of record NZ_JBFWZI010000030.1, read on the forward strand.
GATGTCGGCCGAGGTGCCGCCGATGTCGACGCCGATCAGGTCGCCGTAGCCCGCCGCGGCGCCGACGAAGGCCATGCCGACCGCGCCTGCCGCGGGGCCGGACAGCGCCGTCTCGACCGGCGCGCGGCGCACCGTCGAGGTACCGGCGACGCCGCCGCTCGACTTCATCAGCAGCAGGGGCGCGGCGACCTCGGCCTCGCGCAGGCGCTCCTCCAGCCGGCCGACATAGGCGGAGATCACCGGCATGACGTAGACGTTGAGGATCGTCGCCATGCTGCGCTCGTACTCGCGGAACACCGCCAGCACCTCGCTCGAGATCGAGACCAGGGCGTCGGGGTGCTCTTCGCGCACCAGCGCGGCGGCCCGCTGCTCGTGCGCCGCGTTGGCGTAGCTGTGCAGGAAGCAGATGGCGACCGCCTGCACGCCTGCGGCCCGCAGGGTGCGAGCGGCGGCGCGCACGGCCGCCTCGTCGAGCGGCTCGACCTCGCTGCCGTCGGGACCGAGGCGTCCGGCGACTTCGAAGATCCGGTCGGGCGTCACCGGGCGGCGCGGCTTCACCCAGGCGAACATGTTGGCGCGCCGCGGGATGTCCTGCCGGCCGATCTCCAGCACGTGGCGAAAGCCCAGGGTGGTGATCAGGCCGGCCGCTGCGCCCTTGCCCTCCAGGATCATGTTGGTGGCGACGGTCGTGCCATGCAGCACGCGGCCGACGTTGCCGGGCTGCGCCGCTGCCGCGGCGAGGCCATCGCGCACGCCGTTGATGAAGCCCAGCGACGGATCGGCGGGCGTCGTCGAGGTCTTGGCCGTCCACAACCGGCCGGTCCTGATGTCCAGCACCGTGACGTCGGTAAAGGTGCCGCCGGTGTCGATGCCGAGGATCGTGCGCGGGCGTGTGGCGCCGAGATCGCCCGCGTTCATGTCAGGACGTCCGCATACTGGCGACGATGGAACAGCTTGGTCGTCGGACGGTTCTGGCGCACCGTTCCGGTCGCCGCGGTGTCGATCGTTCGGCCATCCGCCGTGAGCACGACGCCGTATTCGCGCTCCGCCGCCTCGCGCGACACGAAGCCTCCCAGCACGTCGTCGAGCACGCGTTCGGGCTCGCGGTCGAACGGATGACCCCAGCCGCCGCCGCCGCCGGTCTCCAGGCGGATGACGTCGCCGCGCTTGACGATCGTGCCGTCGCTGATCGGCGGGATGACGCGCTCGTCGGCGCGTCCCGGATTGACGACGATGCGGCCTGGCCCGCCGCTCTTGCCGCCGGCCACGCCCCACGGCGGGTTCTCGACGCCGTCGATGCGCACCGAGACGATCGCCTCGGGTGCCAGCACCTCGACCTCGCGCACGATGCCGCAGCCGCCGCGCCATCGGCCCGGTCCGCCGGTGTCGCAGTGGATGCCGTAACGACGCAGCCGCACCGGGTACACCGAATCGAGGAACTCGGCCGGATAGTTCTCCTGGGCCACGAGATAGACGGCGTCGATGCCGTCGGCGGTCGGCCGCGCCCCGTAACCGACTCCGATGCCGTCGGACATCAGGAACAGCGAGCCGTCGTCCTTCTGGCCGCGCAGGTACCAGATGACGTAGGCGGCGTGCGCGGCCGGCGCCTGGCCGCCGGTGGCGACGTTGATCAGGCCGAGGCAGGCGGCGACGTTGCGCATCAGGGTGACGCCGCGCAGGCCGAGCGGGGCGGGGAATTTGGGCTGCAGGATGGAGCCCGGCCGCGTGATCACCTCGTCGATCACCCGCACCGCGCCGTCGTTAAGCAGATTGTCGGGGTCGCCGCCCAGCAGGTAGAGGCCGAACACGGTGCTCGGCACCTGTGGCGCCATCAGGAAATTGACCGGGCCGGGTGTCTGGTCGTCGCTGTCGCTGCAATCGAGGTCGATGTGATTGTCGCCGACGGTGAGCTTGTAGCGCAGCCGGATCGGCCCGTTGCCCTGGCCGTCAGAGTCGATCATGTCGGTGAAGCGATATTCGCCGGGCGCGGCCAGCGCGCGCAAGCGCTCGCGCATGGTACGCTCGCTGCGCTCGATAAGCTGACGGAAGGCGTCGACCATGCGTGCCTTGCCGAAGCGCTCGAACAGCTCGAGCAGCCGCTTCTCGCCCAGCCGCACCGCGGCGACGGCGGCGCGCGTGTCGCCCTGGATCATCGCCGGGAAGCGTGAGTTGCGATAGAAGATGCGCAGCGCCTCCTCGTTGAAGACGCCGTCGCGCGCCAGCCGGATCGGCGGCACCATGATGCCTTCCTGGAAGATGTCGACGCAGTCGGGCGACAGCGACCCCGGTCGCAGGCCGCCGACGTCGTTGAAGTGCGCCCACGAATGGGCGAAGGCCACCAGCTCGCCCTCGGCGAAGATCGGCGCCACGAACACCTGGTCGGGCGTGTGCGAGACGGCGCCCTTGCTGAGGTAGCAGTCGTTGTACCAGTAGAGGTCGCCCGCTTGCATGTCCTTCAGCGGATAATACTCGGCGATCGGCGCCACGATGTCGCCGAACGCCGGCAGGTTGCTGCCGACCACCAGCTTGCCGCGGCCGTCGAACAGGGCGGCGAAGAAATCCTTCTTCTCGCGAATGAAGGGCGACATCGCCGTGCGCTCGATCAGCGCCTCCATCTCGCTCTGCGCCGCCCGCAGCGCGCCGCGCACGATCTCGAGGGTAACGGGATCACAGACGGTGGGGAGAGCCTGGGGGCTGGTGTCGTTCATGACCTGCTCGGAACTGTGTAGGCTGGAAGATCGCGCCATCGCAGGCAACTGACCAGATGCGAATCATCGACCAATTCCGCTTCTGGCCTGCGATGGGAGCATTGCTCGCCCGCGTGGTTGCAGCGCGGATGGAAGGCGCAGCCGGTCGGCACGGCCCCCGGCTTGGGCGGCTCGCCGAGGACCGGAACGTCGTTCACCAGCGCGCTGTCGAGGCGCGGCGAGGCGGCGAGCAGGGCGCGCGTGTAGGGGTGCCGCGGCGCTTCGAAAGCCTGTGCCGTGTCGGCCATCTCGACGATGCGGCCGAGATACATGATGGCGATGCGGTCGCACAGCGCGCGCACGACGGAAAGGTCGTGGCTGATGAACAGGTAGGTAAGGCCGAGCCGGCCGCGCAGGTCGCGCAGCAGGCGCAGCACCGTGGCCTGCACCGAAAGGTCGAGGCCGGCGGTCGGCTCGTCGAGCAGCACCAGGCGCGGCTGCAGCACCAGGATGCGGGCGATGCCGACCCGGCGCAGCTGGCCGCCCGACAGCTCGTGCGGATAGCGGCCGGCCATGGCCGGGTCGAGCCCGACCTCGGTGAGGGCGCGGTGCACGCGCGCGCGCCGGTCGGCCGCCGACTTGTTGCCGAGGATGGTCAGGCCTTCCTCGAGCGTGCGGCCGATCGACCACCACGGATCGAGCGCGGCGCCGGGATCCTGGTGGACGTACTGGATGTCCTTGCGCGTCTGCCGCGCAACGGCCGGAGCGAGGCCGCCGACCGGATTGCCATCGAGCAGGATCTCGCCCGAATGCTCGCACTGCACGCCGAGGATGGTGCGGGCCAGCGTGGACTTGCCGCAGCCCGATTCGCCCACCAGCCCGACGATCTCGCCGGGGCGGATCGCGAGGTCCACGCCGTCGACCGCCCGCACGCCGCGCAGCCCGCGACCGAGGATGTCGGTGCGCCGGCCGAGGATGGTGACCAGGCTGCGCACCTCGAGGAGGGCCTCGCTCACGCGCGTGCCTCCGGTGGCGCGAGTGGGCCTCCGGGAAGGGAGAAGCCGTCGCCTATGATATTTCCGTCATCCCGAGCGGAGCCGCCCGAAGGGCGGCGCAGTCGAGGGACCTTCCTTGATGCAAGCGACAACAGGAAAGGTCCCTGCACTGCACCTCGCCGCGCTCGGCTCCGGTCGGGATGACGGTTTTCTCCATATGCGATTGCCGTGCCGGGGCGGGCAACAGATTGGGTGGCTGCTTGAGCCGGAAAGGCGTTGCTCACGCGACCGCCTCCGGCAGGGCGAGCTCGTAGCGCGGGCACGCCACGGTGTGGCCCATCGATTGCGCCAGCAGTTCCGGCCGCGCCGCCGCGCAGTCGGCGACGGCGAGCGGGCAGCGCGGATGGAAGCGGCAACCGGGAGGTGGCGCGAAGGCGCTGGGAACGCTGCCGGGAATGCCGCCGAGGTCGGTGGCGCGATCGGGATGGCAGGCCAGCAGCATGCGGGCGTAGGGGTGGGCTGCGCCGTCGATCAGGCCGCGCGTCGGTGCGGCTTCGACGGTCTGTCCGGCATAGATCACGCTCACCTCGTCGCAGAGCTGGGCGACGACGCCGAAATCGTGGGTGACGAACAGCATGGAGAGGCCGAGCTCGGCCACCAGGTCGCGCAGCAGCTTCAGCACCTGCTGCTGCGTCGTGACGTCGAGCGCCGTCGTCGGCTCGTCGGCGATCAGGAGCCGCGGCTGGCAGGACAGGGCGGCGGCGATCAGCAGGCGCTGGCGCTGGCCGCCGGAGAATTCGTGCGGATAGCGCTCGAGGGCACCTTCCGGGTCGGGCACCTGCACCGCGCCCAAAAGCTTCACCAGGCGCTGGCGATGCTGGCCCTTCCACTGCGGCGGCGCGTGCCAGCGCATGGTCTCCAGCATCTGGGTGCCGACGCGAAACACGGGATTGAGGGCGAGAAACGGATCCTGCGGGATGAAGCCGATCGCCGAGCCGCGCACCTCGCGCGCCAGGATCGCGGGATCGAGCCGGGCGAGGTCGCGTCCTTCGAACACGATCTCGCCGCGCTCGATCAGCGAGCGCGGCGGCAGCACGCCGAGGATGGCCTTGATCAGAGTCGACTTGCCGCATCCCGATTCGCCGACCACGCCGACGATGCGGCCCTTCGGGATGGCGAGGTCGACGCGGTCGAGGATGCTCGCCGTGCCCTCGTCGCCGCGGATCGAGACGGCGAGGCTGGAGACGCGCAGCAACGGCTCGGTCATCGCGACCACCGCAGCCTGGGAGAGACGGCGAGGCTGGAGACGCGCAGCAACGGTTCGGTCATCGCGACCGCCGCAGCCTGGGATCGACCAGGTCGCGCAGCCCGTCGCCCAGCAGGTTGAAGCCCAGCACCGCGATCAGGATGGCGAGGCCCGGAAAGGTGGCGAACCACCAGGTCTCGGGAAGGAACTTCCGACTCTCGGCGATCGCCAGGCCCCAGTCGGGATCGGGCGGCGTGGCGCCGACGCCGAGGAAGCCCAGCACGGCCGCGGTCAGGATGGTGAAGCCCATGCCGATCGTTGCGCGCACGATGATCGGCGAGGCGGCATTGGGCAGCACGTGCAGGAACAGGATGCGTGTTGTCGAGGCACCGACGCCCTGCAGCGCCTCGACAAACAGGGACGATTTGAGGCGCCGCGTCTCGGCATAGACGGTGCGGGTGAAGAACGGCCAGTAAGTGAGGGACAGCGCCACCATCGCCGTCACCAGGCCGGGCTTCATGAGCTGGGCCAGCGCCAGCGCCAGGATGAGCTGCGGGACGGCCAGCACGATGTCGGTCACGCGCATGATGGCCTCGGTGCGCCAGCCGCCGAGATGGCCGGCCAGCAGGCCGAGCGGTACGCCGATCAGCATGGCCGAGCCGACCACCGCGAGGGCGATCACGAAGGCGCTGCGCGTGCCCAGGATCACCCGGCTGAAGATGTCGCGGCCAAGATTGTCGGTGCCGAACCAGTGCTCGGCCGACGGCGGCTTGAAGCGCTGCAGCAGGTTCGAGGAGAAGGCGGCGTCGGGGTACGGCGCGAGCTGGCTGGCGAACACCGCCACGAACAGGCCGAACAGCACGATGGCGAGCCCCAGCACCGCCGGCGTGTCGCGCAGGAACTTCCAGAGGATCAGCTTCATAGCTGCTCGGCGACGCGCGGGTCGAGCAGGCCGTGCGCCAGGTCGACGGCGATATTGACCACGGCATAGATCACGCCGACCACGAGGGTGACGGCCAGCACCGCCTTGTAGTCGCTGTTCAGGATGGCCTGGACCGCGTAGCTGCCCAGCCCCGGCCAGTCGAAGATGGCCTCGACCGCGACGGCGCTCGAGATCAGGGCGCCGAACAGCAAGCCGATCTGGGTCACCGCGGCGATCACCGAGTTGCGCAGGACGTAGACCCAGATGATGCGATGGCGCGGATAGCCGATCGCCGTCTCGTACTGCACGAAGTCGCGCTGCAGCGTGTCGAGCACGCCGGCGCGGGCGAAGCGGGCGATGGTGGCGAGGGCGGGTATGGCGAGCGTGACGGCCGGCATGGCGATGTGGCGCAGGCTGCTGGTGAACTGCGCCCAGCTGCCGGCCAGCAGCGAATCGATCAGGAAGAAACCGGTCACCGTCGGCGGCGCGCCGATGTTGACGCCGATGCGGCCACGCAGCGGCAGCCATTCGAGCTCCATCGAGAACAGGAGCTGCAGCATGATGGCGAACCAGAACGAGGCGACCGCGAGGCCGCCCACCGTGGTGACGCGCACGACATGGTCCAGCAGGCCGTTGTGTCGCACCGCCGCGAGCGTGCCCAAGGGAATGCCGATCAGGGTGGCGATCAGCAGGGCGATGAAGACCAGCTCGATGGTCGCCGGCAAGGTGCGCAGCACGTCGCCGGAGACCGGCCGGTTGGAGAAGGCGGAATTGCCCAGATCGCCCGACAGGACCTGGCGGACGTAAATCGCGAACTGCTCGTAGAGCGGCCGATCGAAGCCGTACTTGGCGCGGATCTCCTCGATCTGCTGCCTGGTCGAGTTCTCGCCGGCCAAGGTCGCCGCCGGATCGGCGGGTACCACGCGTACCAGCACGAAGGTCAGCACCATCAGCCCGATGAGCGACGGGATCACCAGGAGCAGGCGGCGGATCAGGAAGCGAAGCACGGGGTTACTTTCTCTTCTCCTCCCCAGCTTCGCTGGGGAGGTGCCCCGTCATACGGGGCGGAGGGGTCATGTATCTCAAGGCCGGGAGCGCACCACTCCGTGGCGCTCTTCTTGTTGATCACGCATCCCATGAGCGCCACGGAGTGGCGCGCTCCCGGCGATGACTCATGACTCCTCCGCCTGCCTGCGCGAAGCCGAAGCGGCTTCGCTTCGGCGAAGGCAGGTCGCCGAAGACGGCGACACCTCCCCAACGGAGTTGGGGAGGTGGACTTGAACGCCGATTTCGCGCCCCTCACTCCGCGAGCGACATCCAGCGCAGGTCGCCGCCGCTGCCGACCGGGCTGAACTGGTAGCCCTGGACGCGCTTGGACAGGCCGCGCAGCTGGATGGTGTTGTAGACCCAGATGTCCGGCGAATCCTCGACGACGAGCGCGGTCGCCTGCTCGTAGAGCTTCTGGCGGTCGGGCTGGGCGCCGGTCGAGCGCGCCTTGCGCAGCAACTCGTCGACCTTCGGGTTGGCGTAGTAGGCCGATGCCTTCCAGGTTCCGTGGAACTGGCTGTCGTACATCTGGCCGATCCAGTTCTCGGGATCGACGAAGTAGGTGCTGACCCAGTGGATCCACAGGTCGGGCGAGGTTTCCGGTTTGGCGGTCGCCGAGGTGATTTGCGGCCACTGGCTGGGCACGATCTTCATCTTGATGCCGAGCTTCTGCAGGTCGGCCTGGAACATCTGCGCCGCCTGCGAGGTCTGCTCGAGCTCGCTCTGGATGTGGATCTCGACCTCGCGGTCGAGCTTGGCGCCCTCAGCCTTGGCCTTGTCGCAGAACGCCTTGGCCGCCGCCATGTCGTACTTGTAACCCTTGAGATCGGGCGGATTGCCCCACAGGTTGCGCGGGTTGGGGCCCGGATTGCGGTCGACCAGGCCCTTCAGGATGACGTTGTTGAAGCCTTCGTAGTTGAACGCCGAGGCGAAGCACTTGCGCGCGTTGGCGTTGTCGAACGGCGGCTTCTTGTTGTTCATCCGGATGATGAAGACGCGCATCGATTCATCACGCGCCACGCGCGTGCGGGTGTTCTTCTCGACGCGCTCGACCTGGTCGGTCGGCAGATAGGAGTCGGTGGCGTCGATCTCGCCGCGCATAAGCGCCAGCACGCGGGTCGAGGTCTCGGCGACCGGGCGCGAGCGCACCACGTCGATCGGCTTGGGATTGTGTCCCCAGCCCTTGAAGTGATCCTTGTTGCGCAGGAGATCGAGCGCCTCGCGCGGCCGGTAGGTCGCCGGATCGGCGCGGTAGACGCCGCTGCCGGCGCCGTTGGCGGAGAGCCAGGCGCTGCCGAAATCGTTGTCCTTGACGTTGGCCTCGACCTGCTTCTGGCTGACGATGGCAACCAGCGGGAGCGCCGCCAGGAATGGCGCATAGGGCTTGGAGAGCACGAACCGCACGGTTTCGGCATCCGGCGCCGTGACGCCATCCGGCTTCAGCACCGGCAGGAACGCGCCCGCCGGGCCGCGCTTCATGCCGAGCAGGCGGCGGAAGCTGAAGACCACGTCGTTCGCGGTGAGCGGACTGCCGTCCTGGAACTTCACGCCCGGCACCAGCTTGAAGTTCCAGGTGAGGCCGTCCTCACTGACCGTGTGGCCCGACGCCAGCCAGGGCTCAAGCTTGGGCGGGTTGCCGATATAGCGATAAAGCGTGTCGTACATGTTGAGCAGGACGAACTGCATCGGCACGTCGAAGATCGCGTGCGGATCGAGCCCTGCGGGCAGGGTGTCCCCCCATACCAGGACCTGCTTGTCCTGCTGCGCGGCGGCGGGCAGCGGCGCCGCAAGGCCGAGCGACAATGCGCCAGCCAGGGCCAAGAACCTCGAGCGTTTCATGCGAAGTGTCCCCCTGAAGACGGTGTTGGCGAAAGACGCGACACGTTCCTCTCCCCCAATCGGGATAAGATCGCTCCGCGCCTGTCCGGTCAATGGCTGGCCGAAGCCACTGCAAGAATCCCGCCATTCGGCGGAGGGACCTCGCCGCGCACCGGACGTGCGCCAGACCAGGCGGCGATGGCGCTCGCGAAAGAACCCTCGCTGCGCTCGGGATGACAATATTGCGGTCATCCCGAGCGCAGCGAGGGAACTTTCTCTTCCGGACCGCGGGCGTGCCCCCCGCGCCTGTATCCAGAGCGGGCGGGTCGCCCGCGGTCCGGAAGATCATGAGGCCCTCATTTCTTCTGCGGGTTGATCAGGAACTTCTCGCCGGTGGCGCGCTTGGTGTAGGCGGCGATGTTCGCGACATCGAGCACCTCGGGCAACGACACGACCTTGGTGTAGTGGCTGGCGAAGGTGGTCTTGAGATTGTTGACGACGCGCTCGCGTAGCGGCGTCTGGCCGGCGCGGCCGATCTTCTGCAGGAAGGGCGTCAGCAGCCAGCCGCCGACACCCCAGGCGGTGCCGTAGTTGCGCGCCAGCTCGGTCGGGCCGAGGTCGAGATTGCCGTAGAGGTAGACCTGCTTGTGCACACTCGAGCCGTAGCGATTGTAGGTCGTCGCCGTCTTGTTGATGGCGATTTCCATGCAGGTCAGGATCTGGCTGGCCAGCTTGCCGCCGCCGATCGCATCGAAGGCGATGGTGGCGCCGGTGTCGACCAGGGCCTGCGTGAGATCGTCGAGGAAGGACGGCGCGCTCGAATCGACGACATGCCGGGCGCCGATGCCGCGCAGCAGGCTCGCCTGCTGCGCGTTGCGCACGATGTTGACCAGGCCGATGCCGTCGGCGAGACAGATCTTGTTCAGCATCTGGCCGAGATTCGAGGCGGCCGCGGTGTGGACCAGCGCCTTGTGACCCTCGAGCTTCATCGTCTCGGTCATGCCGAGCGCGGTCAGCGGGTTGACGAACCACGACGCGCCTTCGGCCGCCGTCGTGCCGGGCGGCAACGGCTGGCAGTCCTGCACGCGGAGCAGGCGGTACTGGGCGTACATCGAGCCGCCGACCATCGACACCGTCTTGCCTTCGAGCGCCCGCGCCTTGTCCGAAGAGCCGGTCCTGATCACCGTGCCGGCGCCTTCGTTGCCGACCGTCATCGACTGGTCGAGGCGGGTCGCCAGGAACGGCAACGCCGTCTGCGGCACCTTTGCCGTGACCTTGATGCCGGTGCCGCTGCCGCTCGAGGTCGCGGTCTTGACGTCGGCCGGACCAAGCAGCAGCCCGAGGTCGGAGGGATTGATCGGCGTTGCGTCGATGCGCACGACGACTTCCTCCGGGCCCGGCTCGGGTATCGGCACCTCGATCAGCGACAATTCCAGCTCGCCGCTCTTGCGGATCAGGGAGCGAAGTTGCAGCCCGGTGGCGTTGCTTGCGGTGCTCATCTCGGTGTTCCTCTCGTCAATGACTCATCGGCGAGACCATAGCAGAGCTCGTCTCATTCGCCTCACCAGCTTCGATGCTACCGAGTAGGCGCAGCTTGTCTGCCTCCCCCGTAGTCGACCCGATTACGGGGGAGGAGTTCGAGATGCACTCCGCAGCAGCTTTGCTGGGTGGGACTAGACGAGCTAGGGCGCGCCACCCGTGAGCCGCCAGCGCTCGGTAGCCGGAATGAGAGTCAAGTTGCCGAGGATCTTATGCTGCGGGTCGGCACTCGCCGCCAGCCTGGGCTGCAGCGTGAGCAGGGACTGGCCGAGCTTCGTCTCGCTCCACAGCCATTCCTTGCGTGATCTGGCCG
>NZ_JBFWZI010000030.1:49108-55358 GCF_050185545.1 Reyranella sp.
ATGAGAGTCAAGTTGCCGAGGATCTTATGCTGCGGGTCGGCACTCGCCGCCAGCCTGGGCTGCAGCGTGAGCAGGGACTGGCCGAGCTTCGTCTCGCTCCACAGCCATTCCTTGCGTGATCTGGCCGATCCCGGATCGGGGAAGGCCGCCGCCGCTTCGAGATAGTAGGCCCGGAGATCGTCGGTCGCCTCCTTCAGCGCCTGGGCAGGCGGCAGCGTGCCGTCGAGCGCCTGCATTACCAGCGCGCCGGCCGCCGACATGTCGAGGCCGGAGACGCCGACCGTCGTGCGGCCGAGCCTGTCACGCGAGCGATCGTACCAGGTGGCCAGCCGATCGATCTCGGCCGCCAGCGAATCGGTCGCGCTCGGTGCCAGGCTGATCGGGCAGGCCCAGCCGCTGAAGTCCGTGACCTCGGGCACGTGCTCGGAATGGTCGACGATTAGTGGCCCGTCGGTGCGCGCCAGGAGGTCGAGCGCCGCCTTGACGACGCGGCGCTGGAACGGCGGATCGTCGGGCGCGCCCAGCGGGCGGCCGAGCTCGAAGGTGACCCAGAGCGCGCGCGGCGGCCGGACGATCTCGGTGTGCTCGCGCACCAGGCTGATGCTGGTGGTCGGGATGCCCTGGCGCTCGAGGAAATGGCCCAGCGCGCCCACGGCGCGCGTGCAGGCGGGTCAAACCGGAACGAGCAGGGCGGCGTCGACGCCGTCCGCCTTCAGGAGCCCGGCGAGATGCGCGGCGTGCGGCTCGGCGGCGGCTGGCGGGAAGGCGCCCATGAAGGAGTAGTGCACCGACGCCATCGAGCCTACCGTGCCGTCCGCGACCAGCTCGCGCAGGCGGTCGATCGGGAAGGCGACGTTGAGATCCTGCTGGAACCCGGTGCGATCGAAGTTCACCGAGATGTGGCTCATCACCAGCTCGTTGGCCGGCGTCTCGGCCGGGATGATGCGATAGCTGCCGTCGCCCGGCCGGAACGGCCGGTCCCCGCGCTTGTGGAGGCCCGCCGTCGAGATGATGGCGACGCGCCGCTCGTCGAGCGGTTTGCCGGACAGGGCCGGCGTGTCGCCGTAGGTCGGGCATTCGATGCGGCGAAGATGCATCGCCTCGACCTCGGGCATGTCGCTGAGACGCCTGACCATGGACTCGGCTCCTACGCTGTGAACTTCCGATAGGTTTCGCGGGTGGCGATGATGGCGTGGTCGGCACAGCCGTTCTCGCGCTCGACATTGGCGCGCGCGTACTCCGGCGAGGTCATCATGGCGAGAAAGGCGGCGCGCGAGGGATAGCGGACCAGGGCGGCGTAGTCCCAGCGGTGCTGGTCCGGGATGCCGAGCGCCACGGCTTCGGCATTGCCGGCCCAGACAATGGTGCCGCCCTGCGCCTTGATCAGCTTGATGGTGAGGGCGCTGTAGCGCAGGTAGGCGTCCCGGCCGCTGCCGTTGCCGTCGAGCGAGCTTTCGCGAAAGCGCATGAGGTTCAACATGACGACCGGCTCGTCGTCGGGCAGCGCCTGCAGGGTTTGCGCGTTGAGATGCTCGATCATCGCGCGGGTTCCAGGAGGGCGAGCGCCGGCCGGGCAACGTCCTCGAGCTGCCGTCGCTGCGCGCCGGTGCGCGCCAGCACGCGGATGCCGGCCACGACACCCAGCAGGTGGGTGGCAACCGACTGGGCGTCGATCTTCCTTGGCACCTGGCCCGCCTTGCGGGCAGCGACGAGGTTGCGCTGGAAGAAGCCGCGAATTTCATCGAGGTAGCCCGATACGACGGCGCGGATTTCAGCGTCGTGCGGCGCCACATCGAGGGCCGAGTTGATCAACATGCAGCCCTTGCGGTCGGGATCCTCGAGCGAGCGCTCGACGATCTCCTCGATGAACGCAACGATCGCCTCTTTCGGCCGATGGCTGTTCTCCAGCCGGGCGATGCGCTCGCGCATCGAGCGTTCGGCGTAGCGCTGGAGCGAGCGAGAGAACAGGGCGCGCTTGTCGCCATAGGCGTTGTACAGGCTGGTGCCACCGATCCCCATCGCTGCGGCGAGATCGCGCACCGACGTTCCTTCGTAGCCGTGCATCCAGAAGCAGTCGACGGCGATGTCGACCGCACGCTCTTCATCGAAGGCTTTGAGGCGTGCCATGACGCGCATCAAAGCGCAGTTCTGGATCGGACGCTACAAAATTCTTCATTTCATGGTCCGGTCCGTGCTAGCGCCGCCTGCATGACGCAAACCGTCACCGACACGGCGCGCACGGCGAAACGCGAACGATGGGGCTTCGCCTCAGGCGCCGTCATGGCGCTCGGCGCCTCGCTGAGCTTTGCCGCGGCTCGCGCCGGAATCCTGGACGGCCTGGGCACGGTCGACCTGATCTTCGCCCGCTTCCTGGTGGCGGCGGCAATCATGCTGCCGTTGCTGGTGCACTTCGGTGCTTTCGATCTTGCGGGGATCGGCTGGAGGCGCGGGCTGATCCTCACCCTGCTGGGTGGAGCGCCCTTCGCACTGCTGCAGACCGGCGGCTACGCCTTCGCGCCGCTCGCCCATGGCGCGGTGATCGCACCGTCCACCGTCACCATCGTGAGCACGATCGGCGCTGCCTGGTTCCTGGGCGAGCGCCTGAGCCGCGATCACCTTGCGGGCGCGGCGATCGTGCTGGCGGGCGTCGTGCTGATCGGCTGGGACGGCCTGGTGCATGGGACAGGGGATCGCGCCTGGATTGGCGATCTCCTGTTCTTCGGCTCGAGCGTCCTGTGGGCCGGCTTCACCCTGCTGCTGCGCCACTGGCGCCTGTCGGCATTGCGGGCGATCGCCGTGGTCGCCGTCCTGTCCTGCCTGGTCATGACACCAGCCTACTTCGCGCTGGACGGAGCCGATCGGCTTGCGCTTCTGCCGGTCGGCGCTCTCGTGCTGCAGGGGCTGGTTCAGGGTGGATTGCAGGGAGTGGTCACCATGGTCGCCTACGGCCGTGCGGTGATCCTGCTGGGCGTCAGCCGCGCCGTGCTCTTTCCGGCCTGCGTGCCGGCAGTGTCGGTGCTGGTCGGCATCCCGATCGTCGGCGAGATGCCGGGACCCTTGCAGATCGGTGGGCTCGCCCTGGTGACTTTCGGATTGCTGACGACCGTCGGGATGTTCCGCTGGATCAGCGCAGCAAGGAACGTCAGCGCAGGAGGGAATGGATGAACGGCAGGGTCACGAAGGCCAGGACTGTGTCCGCCATGATCACGAAGGCCATCGTCTGCTCGTCGAGCTTGAACCGTCCCGCGATGATAAAGGACAGGAGCTGACTCGGCATCGCGCCTTCGAGAATGGCCGCATCGCGGTAGATGCCGGTGACCCCGAGCGGCACGACCGCCAGGGCGACGACCACCGGCGACAGCAACAGCTTGATCGCGGCGACGGGTGCAGCGAGCCCCATCAGCCGCGTCGGCTTGAATTTCAACGCCATGCCGAGCGACAGCATCATGATGCCGGTGACCGTGGTGGCGAGCAGCGCGGTCGTGTCCAGCACGAAGGCGGGACAGGCGATGCCCGAGCTCTTCCAGGCAATGGCGACGGCAAGCGCCCACACCGGCGGCAGTTTCAGCGCTTCCAGCACCGTCTTGCGGAAGGTGATCGCCTCCTCGGTGCCATGGGCGATGGCGATCATGGCGCCGATCGTCAGGTTGAGCGACGACTTGGTGACCTCGTAGAGTACCGCGACCTCGGTCACCTCGGCCGCCTCGCCGATGAAGGTGCCGAGCAGCACCGGCAGGCCGAAATAAGTGACGTTGCCGAATGCCGCCGCCAGGATCATGGCCCCCTTGGTCGGGCCGGGAATCGGCAGGAAGCGGAACACCAGGAAACCCGCGGCCAGGCAGACGAATACGCCGGAGGCCGCAACCAGCGGGATCTCGTAGAAGAGCCGGTCGATCGGTGCGCCCATGATCGAATGGAAGACGAGCGCCGGCAGGAAGACGTAGAGCACCATCTGATTCATGGCGCGCCGGTTGTCCTCCATCGACGGAATGAGCTGGCGCAGGAAGACGCCCAGCAGGGCGATCAGCGCGAGAGGGAGAAACACGCTCGTCATCGGGTTTACCAGGCAGTCGCTGGTCGTCGACGCCGGTTCGCGATGACCGGATGCCTCAGGCGGTATCCAGCTCGTTGTGCGGCAGGCGCGTGGTGCGGACCGCCATGGCGAGCGCGCGGCTGCCCAGGAAGCCGGCGAACAGGGCAGCGGCCGCCGCAAGATGTTCCGGATCGATCCAGACTTCCTGCAGGGCGGCGCTCGTGAAATCGATCAGCGCCAGTAGGACGAGCGCCATCGCCGCGATCGTGCCGTCGGCGGAGCGGCGCTGGCGCATCAGGCTCGACGCCTGATCGACCTGCATGGCCAACGCCCAGCCGCGCATGCGCCCGGCGACACCGCCTATCAGCAGGGCGGCCAGCCATTCGACATCGCTGGCGAGGTCGGCATCGAACACGCCGGCCAGCAGGATGAACGCCTCGACCATGGCGAGACAGGCGGGCATCGCCAGGCGCCAGATCTTCACCACGTTGCCGCGCGCCTGCGGCAGGATCGTCGAGAGGCAGATGACGGCGAGGACCACCGTGATCAGGTTCGAGAGGCTCAGCGGGGCAGTCATCGAGGTAACCATGGCATCGAACATCCGTGATCACAATCTAGTCGAGATCAGGAAGAACGCACTCCAGCCGGCGAGGTTGTTCTGCAGCACGACTGCGACGACGATCAGGCTGGTGATGATGCCGATCAGGCTCAGCACGACATGCAGGAAAATGAACGCTTCCAGCGACATGCCGAAGATCGTGAGGATCACGACCGGGGCCCTCAGCGCGCCACCTTGGGCACTCCTCCCAGATGACGCGGCAGGAAGGCCGTGAGCAGGCCCAGAAGCAGCAGGAACGGCGTCAGCCTGTAGACCGTCTCGATACCGGCAACATCGGCGATCTGGCCCATCGCCGCGGCACCGAGGCCGCCCAGCCCGAACGAGAAGCCGAAGAACATGCCGGCGACCAGCCCGACCCGGCCGGGCAGCAGATCCTGCGCATAGACCAGGATGGCCGAAAAGGCCGAGGCCATGATCATCGCCACGGTGACGGCGAGCACGCCGGTCCAGAACAGGTTGGCATGGGGCAGCATCAGGGCGAACGGCAGGGCACCGACGATGGAGAACCACATCACGGGAATGCGTCCGACCCTGTCGCCGAACATGCCGCCGGCGATCGTGCCGGCGACGATTCCGACCAGGAAGGCGAACAGGTAGAATTGTGCCGTCTGCACGTCGATGCCGAACTTGGCGATCAGGTAGAAGGTGAAGTAGGAGCCGAGGCTTGCGCTGTAGACGTTCTTGGAGAACAGCAGCGCCACCAGCACGGCCACGGCCGCGATGACGCGTCCGCGCGACAGCGCGGGCGCGCGCGTGGCGGCTACGGCAGCGTTGCCGCGCGCTGCGGGCTTCTGCGCCGCGCGGCGGCGCGCGTACCAGCCGCCGACTTGGAACAGCACCATCATGGCGACCAGTGCCGCGCCGGAGAACCAGACGAGGCTGTGCTGACCCGCGGGGATCACGATGAAAGCCGCGAGCAGCGGACCGGCTGCCGACCCCATGTTGCCGCCGACCTGGAACAGCGACTGGGCGAGGCCATAGCGGCCGCCCGCCGCCATGCGCGCCACCCGCGAAGCTTCGGGATGGAAGATCGAGGACCCCATGCCGATCAGCGCGGCAGCCATCAGGATCGACGGGTAGCTGTCGGCGCGCGACATCAGCAGCAGCCCGATCAGGGTGAAGCCCATGCCGGCCATCAGCGAATAGGGCTGTGGCTTCCTGTCGGTGGCGAAGCCGACCACTGGTTGCAGCATCGAGGCGGTGCACTGGAAGGCGAGCGTGATGAAGCCGACCTGGGTGAAGCTCAGTGCGTGTGAATCCTTGAGGATGGGATAGAGCGCCGGCACCAGCGACTGCATCATGTCGTTCAGCAGGTGGCAGAAGCTCAGCGAGAGGATGACGGCGAAGGTCGTGTTGTTGGCCGCCGTGGTCGATGCAGAGGACGTCGCAGCGGGCGCGGCTCCCGCCGCCATCGTGTTATCGGTCATCGTCTCACAATAGCAGGCATGCCCGGTGAAACCACCGTTGCGCCGGCAAGCCTGCGTTGCAGGGCTCATGCTCCTCCCCACGCAGTGACGAGGTGTCGCCGTCTTCGGCGACGGAGGGGTCATGGTCTTCTGGACCGCGGGCGTCCCGCCCGCACAAGATCACCAGATTAT